>JAUCGB010000072.1 GCA_030377895.1 Anaerolineales bacterium HSG24 | reverse complement strand
GATGTTTGTTTAGCTCAATAAATTAAAATTACAACGATTATATAGAAATTTTGGATTGTATCCCAACCTTCCTCAAAGCCCAAACAGCTTCAAGGTAAGGAAGGGCCAAAACTTTTCTGGTCGTTGTGGCTTTATCAACTTAATGTGCGACAAAATGTATCGGAATAAATCCCGATACTGATAGCCAAACAGCTTTTAGCGTGGGGCTTTATTCCCACGTCACGCTCGGCTTACGTTGATAGTCTTATTTTGTAGCTTGATCGACCGCGTCAGGTGTAGCTTCAGTCTCTGATTCAATGGAAGCCACGACTGCTTCAGCCAAGTCGAGTGTTTCAGGGTCAACCTCAGGAACAGCGACGACAGCATCTTCTACCGTTGATTCAGCTTCATCGTCTTGATTCAGTACATCCTCAACAGATGTACCGGTTTTCATTTGGGCCAGCTTATCCATTGTACCAAGGTTGGTCATTAACTTTTGTACTTTGTCGGTCGGTTGCGCGCCAACTGATAACCAGTATAACGCTCGATCTTCATGCAATTTTACCGTCACTGGTGATGTGCGTGGATTATAGTGACCGATAATCTCAATGAATCGGCCATCACGAGGGGAACGGGCATCAGCCACAACTACGCGATAAGTAGGCTTCTTTTTGGCACCAGTTCGCCGTAGGCGTATTTTAACCATATTATGTAATCTATCCTCCTAAAAATAAACTGCTAAACAATGTTTAATATAATCTATTTTAAACCATCGAACATTTTCATCAAATTTTGACGCATTCGAGGATTTTTTAACTGTTTCATCATTTTTTGCATCTGACGGAATTGAGACAAAAGTTGATTGATTTCCTGCACTTTTGTTCCACTTCCTTTGGCGACCCGCCGTTTACGACTACCATTTAATACTCGCGGGTTGCGTCGTTCTTTGGTAGTCATCGAGTTGATAATGGCTTGGGTCTTTTTTAACTGCTTTTCCATCTCATCTTGGGGAATATCTTGAGTCATTTTCCCCATGCCGGGTATCATATCCAATATTTTATTGATTGACCCCAATTTTTTGATTTGCTGGAGTTGCTCTAAGAAATCTTCGAGGTTAAAATTCCCCTCCATCAATCGTTTCGCGCCCCGCTCGGCCACATCCTCATCAATCACGTCTTCCGCTTTTTCAATAAGGGACAGAATGTCGCCCATGCCCAAGATGCGGGAGGCTAGACGGTCTGGATGGAACACCTCTAAATCGTTCGATTTCTCGCCGACCCCCAAAAACTTAATCGGCACGCCAGTCACGGAGCGGATGGAGATTGCAGCTCCACCACGAGCATCACCATCAATCTTAGTCAGAATCAATCCGGTAATATCGACTTTTTCATGGAAACCCTTAGAGACCCGAACCGCCTCCTGCCCCGTCATCGAGTCTGCGACCAGCAGAATTTCTTGCGGATTGGTGCCTGTTTTGATCTCTTGCAGTTCGTTCATCAACGTTTCGTCGATTTGCAACCGTCCAGCGGTATCCAAAATTACCACGTTATAGGCGTTGGCCTTGGCGACGTTGACGGCGTTGGTACAAATTTTAGGCGGTGGTACCGAAGCATCCTCACGATGAATAGGAATGTTCAACTCTCGCCCTAAAACCGCCAACTGCTCAATCGCGGCCGGGCGACGAGTATCCGCAGCCACAAGGAGCGGGCTATATTTGGCTTTTCGCAAATGTAGGGCCAACTTTGCCGAGGTGGTGGTTTTACCAGACCCCTGCAAGCCGACCATCATAATCACATGGGGCGAGCCACCGCCAAGGTCTAATTTGGCTGGTTCGCCCAGCGTGATCAATAGCTCCTCATGAACGATTTTAACCACCTGCTGACCAGGGGTAATCGCTTTACTAAGCTCAATCCCAACGGTTCGTTCACGAATTCGCTTGATAAAATCTTTAACTAGCTTAAAATTAACATCAGCTTCTAACAGTGCAATCCGAACTTCGCGCAATGCACTATCCACATCAGCCTCTGATAAATGGCCGCGAGAGGTTAGTTGAGAGAACGCACTATTTAATCGGTCTTGTAAGTTTTCAAACATGAGCTTATCACCTAAAAGTTTACAACCGTAACATTATACGAATCATTAAAACTTTGGCAAGTTGTCTATTTATCAATCGTTCAGAAGTTTGTCGTTTCTCTTGCTACCCGATAAACTGGTTTAGGGAAGGCTAAAACAGGAATAGAGATATACAGAGGGGCAGAGAAAAAAATAAATCGCTTTTTCTCTGTGAAACCCCGTATTAATTAGTTCAGGTTAAATGTTCTGTCGGGTACTAAGTTGCCTTGTATAAATTTATATGCCATAATCTGATTAGCAGATTAATTTGAACATGTTGAATGAGTGCAATATCCATGAGTAAAAACAACACATCTTCACAATTGAGCGCGCGTGAGTTGGAAGTTTTAACCATTGTGGCAACCGGAGCCAGTAATCAGCAAGTGGCTAATGAACTGTTTTTGAGCGTCTACACGGTTAAAAAGCATATGAGCCGGATCCATAGCAAACTGGGCGTGCAATCCCGCGTCGAGGCAGTCATGTTGGCCTTAAAAGAGGGCTGGATCACCTTGCCGGGGCATGAGAAGCCGGGGCATGAGAAACAAGCGGAGGCAGAATCATCATTCACAGAACCGCCGGATCCGATACAATTGCCACCGGAGCCAAAACTCTATCTGGTTGCGTCGAGTTTGCATTATATGGCTCGCTGGCAACAGGTCTATCTATTTTTCGCCATCTTATTAACCCTCGCTTTGATGTTGATTCCCATAAGGCCGCAGAGCGAAATCGAAGCGGTCTACATTCCGCTTCATCTTAAGTCTGAATCGCTTCCTACCCCCGTGCCGACGGTAGCTCCGGCAATGCCACAAAACTGGGCCTATCACACCGAACTCCGCATGCCTCGCGCCCAGTTGGCAGTTGTGCCCTTAGATGGTAGCCTGTTCACCATTGGCGGCAGTGACAATCAAAATCAAGCCACAAATCAGGTTGATATTTATGACCCCGAAACTAATCAATGGCGTGACGGTGTGGCTAAAAATGAAGCGACCACCTACATGAACGCTCTGGTTATTAGCGACACCATCTACGTGCCGGGCGGTTGTAATGTCGATAATGAGGCCCTCGATATTTTAGAGATTTATGACCCAATCAGTGATACGTGGACGCTCGGCTCTACGCTTCCAGAAGTTCGTTGCGCCTACGGAAGCGTGGCCTACGAGGACGAGATATATCTATTTGGCGGTTGGGATGGTCAAGATTACACCGATACCGTCTTCGTCTTTTCACCTATCAGCGATACATGGCGACTGTTAGAGAGCCGCATGCCAGAGGCCAAGGGGTATTTGGGCGCGGCGGTCTTGAATAACGAAATCTATGTGGTCGGAGGATACGATGGTCAAGATGAGTTTGACCATACCTATACCTTTGATCCCCAAACGGGGGAGTGGACGGAAAAAGCGACCATGCAGTTTCCACGAGGGAGTTTGGGACTGGTGGCAACCTCCAACCGATTGTACGCCATTGGCGGTGGATGGGAAATTCCGGTACTGGTCAGCGAGGAGTATGACCCCGCCACCGATAGCTGGACCAGCTTCGAGATTCCATTTGATACGGCATGGCGAGACATGGGCATCGCCGTGATAGACTCTCAATTTTACGCCCTCGGCGGCTGGAACGGTGAAGAGATTATGACCGATGTGGTCTCCTATCGGTTTGTCCATAAATATTTTGTTCCCATCTCGATTTTTACGCCAAATTAAAGAATTAAAGGGAGTGAGAGAAGTAATGGAAGTAGGAAGTAAGGCTCATAAAATGATTTTCCACTCATAAGAATTACGTACAAACAAATGAAAAATGAAATTATAAATGGTGAATGGTGAATTGTAACTGATGCTAACTTTAGCCGGAATCAACACTACAACGGATACTTAACTGCGGAACGGATAGTTTCATTCGTATATAATTACTGTAAATAGTAAAGAAATCCCGTTATTGGTGAAATATATCCATTGAGTTTTGAAGTATCCGTTGTAGTGTTCCCGCCAAAGTTTCCGTTAGCGTCAGAATTGTAAATTGTAAAGTCGCCCAGAACGGTTTGGATACTGGCATTGAAAATACAGCAGAGATGGTCACATTCATCCATGATGACACTCATTTACCATTTACTATTTTATTCCACCATTCACCATTTACCATTTACCATTTCATAATTCTTATGACGCACTGAGGCTACTCCTCTCTCCCTACTTCCCCTACTCCCCTATCAATACCTAATGAAACCATTACAGATCCGCAATCACCAATTTAACTGGGGCAAGCGAACCTATATCATGGGGATTATCAACATCACCCCAGACAGCTTTTCGGGGGATGGTCTGTTAACCTCCGAAGCATGGATTGACCGCGCCGTGGCGCAGGGACAACAGTTTGTGACCGATGGAGCCGATATTTTGGATATTGGGGGAGAAAGCACTCGCCCCGGCGCGGCGCAGGTGGAGGTCGATGAGGAGTTAAAGCGAGTTGTGCCAGCGATTGAAGCCTTACGTCAAATCGTCGATGTACCGATTTCGATTGACACTTACAAAGCCAAGGTGGCAAACGCGGCTATCCGCGCCGGAGCCGACATGGTCAACGATGTGTGGAGTTTGCAGATGGATTCTGACATGGCTACGGTCTGTGCCTCCCATAAGATTCCGGTTGTTTTGATGCACAATCGCAGTACACCCCGTAACGCGGTGCAAGAGGCGCAGTTGGGCGGGCGATATATCGGCACCAAGTATGGTGACCTGCTGGGCGATATTGCCTCCGAGTTGCAACATTCGATTCGGTTGGCTAAACAGGTCGGTATTCCCAATGAACATATCATTTTGGATACGGGCATTGGCTTTGGCAAAACGGTGGCCCAAAACCTGCAACTGCTGAATCGAACCGACTATTTTAAGCTACTCGGCCATCCTCTGTTGATTGGCCCCTCCAATAAATCGTTCATCGGCTACACCCTCAACCTGCCCCCCGAAGATAGGATGGAAGGAACCGCCGCCGCCGTGACGATGGCTATCGCTCGTGGAGCAGATATTGTGCGGGTGCATCAGGTTAAGCAGATGGTCCGCGTTGCCCAAATGGCCGATGCGATTGTGCGGGGGTAATTGTCGTTCCATAAATGTAGGCATTTATCGCCTCAAAGGCCTACTACGAACCTCTTAAGCTGACAGCCCTGCATGTCGATCATACCACCTTCAACACAATCTTGCCGATATTGCGATTCTTACGTATCTGTTCGTGGGCTTCATTGACTTGCTGAATCGGATAAACGGAGTCAATAATCGGCTTAATAGTTCCATCCAGAAAACTGGGCCAAAACTGGTTCAGAAACCTCTGTTTGATCTCGACCTTCTCGACCAATGAGCGACTGCGTAACACCGAACCAATCACCCGCAGACGACGGCCCATCAACTGCCGGAGGTCGAGTTGCGTTTTCGCCCCGCTCAGGGTGGAGATAAAAACCAGCCGCCCCCGTAGGTTAAGCAGTTGGATATTCCGAGCGAAATAGTCAGCCCCGACGATGTCCAGAATCACATCAACCGGGTTTTTATGATCGGTGTACTGCTGAATCTGCTTGGCAAAATCGGCCTGTTTGTAGTTGATGGCTAACTCGGCCCCCAATTTCTCGCAATATGCCACTTTTTCAGCCGTGCCCGCGGTGGTAAAGACCCGACACCCCGCCTGCCGAGCCATCTGAATCGCCGCCGTCCCCACGCCACTGCCTCCCCCATGAATCAGCACCGTCTCCTCGGCCTGTAGGTTAGCTTCCATGAATAGGTTGACGTAGGCGGTCAAAAACACCTCTGATATGGCCGCCCCCTGCTCGTAAGACCAATCATCGGGCAGAGCCATGAGCATGTCTGTCGGAACGTTGACCAACTCGGCATAACCGCCTCCCGGCAACAAAGCACACACTCGATCTCCGACCTGCCAGTTGGTCACATCAACTCCGACGGCCTTGATTTGACCGGCCATCTCCAATCCCAAAATCTCGGACGCTCCGGGTGGCGGGGGATAATGTCCGGCCCGTTGGAACAGGTCGGCTCGGTTGATGGCAGTGGCCTGAATATCAACCAGCACCTCATCGGCTTGATAAGTCGGGTCAGCTACCGTTTGCCACACCAATGGGTGGCCTTCTTGCTCAGTTTGAATCGTTATCGCTTGCATGGGAACTCCTTTTTATTAGACAAATTAGTGGCTCTATTGTACCATAGGTTAACCAATTCTCGAATTTACATGGACAGACAGGGAGAATCACAAATGTCAGCCTTCAAAAACTATCTCAAAACTATAGAAACTGCCCTCAAAACAGGCAATGCCACCGAGCATACCCACCGTCCGGCTCTCAAAGCTCTGCTCGAAACACTCGATTTGCATGTCACCGCTACCAATGAACCAAAACGGATTGCTTGTGGCGCGCCCGATTACCTCGTCTCTCGCGACATGTTGACACTTGGTTATATCGAGGCCAAAGATGTGGGTAAATCGTTGTATGAGGCGGAACGCTCCGACCAACTGAAACGGTATCGCCGTGCCCTCGATAACCTAATTTTGACAGATTATCTTGAGTTTCGTTGGTATGTCGATGGTGAATTGCGACAAGAGGCTCGGTTAGCTCGTCCGCAAATGGGGGGTAAGCTCAAGGTAGACAAAAGCGGCCTCAAAGCGGTTGAGGCATTACTGCAAAATTTTTTGGCCCATCAGCCAGAAAGCATTAACACTCCTAAAATGTTAGCCGAGCGTATGGCCCGCCTGACTCACATTATCCGAGATATTATCATTGCCGCTTTTGAGACTGAGCAGGCATCCATGCTGTTGCAGAACTGGCGAGAAGCCTTTACCAGAGTGTTGATTGCTGATTTGGGTTTACCTGATAAAACACCTGATTTTGCCGACATGTTTGCTCAAACTCTCGCTTATGGTCTGTTTACGGCCCGTGTCATGAATGGCAGTACCGACAAGTTTACTCGTCAGAAAGCCCAATATCGGATTCCCAAATCGAACCCATTTTTGCGAGATTTTTTCATCCAGATTACCGGCCCACAATTGGACGATGAACCGTTTGCCAGTTTCGTAGATGATCTGGTCAATTTGCTGGCTAATACCGACATGGAGGCTGTTTTGACCGATTTTGGTCGTCGGACGCGGCAAGAGGATCCGGTAGTTCATTTTTACGAGACTTTTTTGGCCGCCTACGACCCCAAACTGCGAGAATCTCGTGGGGTTTATTACACGCCAGAGCCGGTGGTCAGCTACATTGTGCGCTCGGTTGATTACCTGCTCAAAACTCGTTTTAATTGCCCTCAAGGGTTGGCCGATAGTAGCAAAATCAAGATTCCCAACCACAACCCTAGCTTAAAAGTGAAGGGTAAAAACAAAACCCGTAAAAAGATAGAAAGTCACAAAGTGTTGGTACTTGACCCCGCTACTGGAACTGGAACTTTCCTTTATAGTGTGATTGACTATATTCGCCAGCAGTTTATCGACCAAGGAAACGCCGGCATGTGGCCCGGTTATGTCAAAAATCACCTGTTACCCCGCTTGTTTGGCTTTGAACTGCTCATGGCTCCCTACGCCGTAGCCCATTTTAAGCTCAGTTTACAACTGGCCGGACGAGACCTGCCCAACAACATGACTGACCAGTGGGCTTACTATCCTACCGACGAGGAACGGTTAGGAGTTTATCTGACCAACGCCCTCGAAGGCCCTCATGAAATGACTGGCCTGCCCCTGTTTACCCAATGGGTAGCCAATGAAACCAACGCCGCCAATGATATCAAACAGCTTTTGCCAGTGTTGGTGGTGATGGGTAATCCGCCTTATTCGGTCAGTTCATCCAATAAAGGCGATTGGATCAACAATTTAATGGACAGATATAAGAAAGCTGTTCGTAGTGAGCGTAATATTCAGCCCCTTTCTGATGATTACATTAAGTTTATCCGATTGGCCCATGACCGTATTGAGCGCACTGAGCAAGGGATTGTGGGTATTATCACCAATCATGCTTATCTCTCTGGTTTAATTCATCGGGGGATGCGTGAGGAACTGATGAAAACCTTCACCTCTATTTATATCCTAAATCTACACGGTAACGCTACGATTGGCGAAACATCTCCCGATGGTACTGCCGATAAAAATGTATTTGACATCCGTCAAGGGGTGTCTATTGCCCTGTTTGTAAAAGAAAAAAAGCAACATGGCCCAGCTAAAGTGAACTATTTTGAGTTGTGGGGTAAGCGTGAGGGAAAATATGAGTATTTGCGGGAGAATGATGTAGAAACGACAAACTGGCAGGTTCTAACACCACAGGCCCCGTATTATTTCTTTGTACCAAAGAACTTTGAATTGTTAGATGAATATGAGAAAGATTGGAAGGCATCTGAGATATTCCACCTGAATGCCGCAGGAGTAAAGACACGACGGGATTATTTATTGGTGGATTTTGACGAAGATAGACTGTTTAATCGTCTTGTTGATATTGCCACTAATGACGATGAAGCATTATTAAGAGATCGTTACAATATAAAAGATACGAGTTATTGGATATTGAACAACTTCAAAGAACATGTATCTTCGCAAAACATTATAAACCATATCTACCCTTATCTTTATCGAGCATTTGATATTAGACATGTTTATTACGATAAAAAAATTATTGAGAGAGGAGATGCTCGATGGCCTATAATGCGCCATCTTCTCAAAGAAAATATAGCGTTACTAACGATGCGAAGAATCAGAACAGGTAATTATGAACATTTTTTCGTAACTAAAATTTTACTAAACAAAGATGCTGTTTCCATCAAAGATAATTGTGTTGTTTTCCCTCTTTACCTCTACCCCTCCGAAAATGGCCGCAAACAAAAAAATATGCTCGATGTTTCCCACTGGTCGCCCGACAAAGCCAACGGTGGACGAGTTCCCAACCTTGCCCCCGATTTCGTGGCGGAAATAGAGCAGAAATTGGGACTGACCTTTCAACCTGTACAACCAACCTTTGAGGATTCAGAAACCTCAAAGGTTTTCGGGCCGGAAGACGTATTCCACTACATCTACGCCATTTTCCACAGCCCCACCTATCGCAGCCGCTACGCCGAATTTCTCAAAATTGACTTTCCTCGCGTGCCGCTGACCTCAAATGTCGAACTGTTTCGCACTCTGTGCGGTTTGGGACAAGAGCTAGTGGCCTTGCACCTGCTCGAATCATCGCAAGTTAGCCAATCAACCACCCGCTACCCCGTCGCCGGAGATAGTCGCGTCGAAAAAGGATATCCCAAATATGTACCGCCCAAAGATGACCAACCGGGGCGAGTCAACATCAACAAAACCCAATATTTTGAGGGCATCCCGCCGGAGGTGTGGGGCTTTTACGTGGGCGGATATCAGGTGTTGCAAAAGTGGCTCAAAGACCGGCGTGGACGGCAACTCGCCTACGATGATTTAACTCACTATCAACGGGTGGTCGTCGCCCTGCAAACCACCATGACCCTCATGGAGCAGATTGATCAAGCCATTCCAGAGTGGCCGATTCAGTAAGGCAGTTTTTGCTACCCAACAAAGTAGTTCAGACTAACTTTTCTGTTGGGTACTGAGAGGCAGTTAATCAGCGTTTATCCGTATCCAGAATTTTGTGAATAACCATGCCTTCATCCCCAAACCAAGTTACCGTCGCCTCAGACAAACCAGCCGATTACCCGACCATCACTGCCGCGCTAACATCTGTCCCCCCAGAGACGACGATTCTGGTCAAGTCCGGCATTTACCATGAGGCACTCACGCTGACCCAATCGGTCAGGCTGATAGCCGTACCCCCAAATAGCGTCCAAATCGAGAATGTTGAATCAACCTGCTTACGTGTGGCGTGCGACACGGCCTATGTGGAAGGAATTCAGTTTCGCAATCATACTCCTGACCAACCAGCCATCGACATCGAACAGGGGCGATTAACCATGCTGAGGTGCGACATTCAGGCCGAATTCCATGTCGGTATTGCCGTGCATGGCCCAACGACTCGCCCGCTCATCCAAGGATGTCACATCCATGATGGCGATAATGCGGGTTTGTTTTTTTATGACTATGCTCAAGGTGAGGTGGTAGATTGCCTGATTTCGAGGCAATCTGGGCCGGGGGTGGGCATTACTCAATTGGCTAATCCAACCTTACGAGGCTGTATCATTCGAGATGGGCAGAACGTCGGCCTGTTTGTCTTTGATGGGGGGCAAGGTCGTCTAGAGCAGTGTGACCTGTTTGGTCAGCGTGAGGCAAATGTTAGTATGATCCGTTCCGGCAATCCGACTTTGGTGCAATGCCAGATTCATCATGGACAAGAGCAGGGGGTGCTGGTCTACGATTATGGGGCGGGGGTGTTGATCGACTGCGACATCGCCCAACATCAACAGGCCGAGGTGATGATTATGACGCAGGGGAATCCAACTTTAATTGGCTGTACCTTGCGAGAGGGACTGGATGCGGGCCTGTTTGTCCATCAATCTGGGTTGGGACGTTTGGAGCGATGTGACCTGTTTGGGCATGTCGGGCCTGAAATTGGTATCGGTACCGGCGGAAATCCAATCATCCGAGAATGTCACATCCATGACAGCCAAAACAGTGGCCTGTTTGTATTTGAACAAGGGCTAGGCCATGTCGAAAATTGTACCATCAAGCGGCATGGATTGAATGGTGTGGCGATTAAAACTGGTGGCAATCCCACAATTCAGGATTGCTCGATTCAGCAGGCCGGCAAAGAGGGAGTGTTTGTCTATCAGCAGGGGAGGGGTCTGATTAGCGACTGTCTCATCAGCCAAAACGGGACGCATGGCCTTGGGGTGCGGGGCGGTGATTGGCCTCGTTTCGAGCGCTGTCACATTCAGCAAAACCCTCGCTTTGCCGGACGCATTTACGACCAAGGTCTCGTGCGGGTGATTGATTGCACGCTCGCGGAAAATCTGGCTGGTGAATGGGAAGTTTCAGCGGATAGTCAGGTAGAGTTTGACCATAAAACCAAAAAAGGAATCCACAGATTATAGAACCGCAATTAAATAACTTCCCCATTCAGATGTAGTGAGAGGAGTGCAAAGCTTGCTTTGCATGCAAGGCAAGCCTTGCACTCCGGATTTCCCTATCACTACTTGTGCAGGACTACCTAAAAATTAGTGTAATCTGCATAATCTGTGGACAGTTTAGAAATGAGATACATATATTTTCTATTTTTCATTTGTTTAATTTCCATATACTGCACGGCTCATCTAATTCTCTTATCTTCAATTTTTGATACCAGAAAGTTGATGATGCCATTCGGTATCAACTAAATTTGAGTAACTGTCAACCGAACATGTGTTCTTAATACCTGTTTTTGGCTATGCTCGGCATTGGTTGGGGCAGATGAGGCGTTCTTAACGTGGTGGTAGTTAAAGATTAAAGACCCTAAAGGTTTTGAAAACCTTTAGGGTCTTGGTCCTGCTCTTATCTGTACTTAGGATTTGATCACTATTCGCAAATTCGCTTATTCCTTCAACAACACCGGCAGATAAATCGTGGACGGAGTACCCGCCGTAATTTCCGATTCAGCAACCACGAGTTCAAGGTCGATGCTCTTCTGACGCTCGCCACTAGCGGCAATCATGGGGATTAGATAAACACCATCCGGTGTGTCGGTTGTGGTTTCAACCAACAACTCAACCTCACCAGCTTGATTGAAGGTGACAAGGTTTGTCAATGTATCTGGGTCGGTTTGGCGAGCCGTGTTGTTGTTCTGGAAGCCAAACTGCCCATAAGGTAATTCTGTATCTGTATCAACCATCACATCGACTGGATTGCTCCAACCATCTTGGAAAAGCATCTCCAATGGCACTTGTAACGTCGTTGCTTGGCCGGGCGTGACTGTGATGACCAGTGAACTACTGATGATGAAATCAGGTTTACGAACCGTCAAAGTACGATTTATCGTCACTTGATTGATGCCATCATCCCCCTGAATTTCGAGGGTGTAGACTCCACTTTCGGTCATGGGTGTATCGGTCAAGGTCAAAACAGCGGTCTCACTGCCGGTTAGCTCATCATCATCGAATGACCAGATCATCACCGGTGTGGTGATTGGCATATCCAAGTTGATAGTCCAGTCATGACCGTTCAGCCGATTGGCTACCACACTCATGGTAATCGTACCATCCTCTTGTAAGATGAGGTCATTACCCGATGAAGCTAACGTAAAGTTGGGGGCTTCAACGGTTGGCTGTAATAACAGCAATCGAGTTTCGCCACCACCTTTCGCTTCAATCGTTGCTGTGACCGGGCCAGACGGTAGGAACTCATTGGCTAAGATTTTAACCGAAATATCGGTGCCGGTTATCGTAGGTACTACCATATCCGGCGTGAAACTCATCTCCAAACCGGGGGTGCTATCACCATTGTAGAAGCCAACAGAACCACCTGGGTAGGGATCCAACTTGGTAGTTAATCTGAGGCTGATGGTGGTACTCTGACCAGCTTTAAGTAGTGGTAAGGCCCCGCTAGTTGCTATCTCAAAACCAGCTCCCGGGATCGTCATCTGAATTGTTTCAGAGTTACTCACTCGGTCATTTTCGGTATCTACCGCTTGAACGGTGAAACTGTAGGTCTGGCCCGGATTCAGACTATCTATGATGTTGCCATAATCTGACACGTAGAAGTAGTTGCTGATGATATGGTTGCTTGGACTGGTCATGACTGATGACTGCCACAGTAGATGATATTCACCAGCATCCGGGTTGGGGAATTGATTCCAACTGGTCGTTACTTGACGATAGTTGGTCGAACTGAGTACCAAACCAGCTTGCCATGTATCAGGCCAGATGTGTTCAATCACCAACGGTTCCGGAGCGGCCATTTTGATAAACTCATTTGCCATGTCATCCGCTTCCAGATAGACGTAGTAAGTACCGCTTGCTAAGGAGTTGGTTGGGATAGCATAACTTTGGCTGGTCGTGCCATCAATCCAAGTCGAGTCAAGCGAAGTCAACGGGCTGGCGATGGTTTGACCAGTATAAGAGAGAACACCATTCACTTCTATCGGACTGGTCTTGTAGTAGACGGACACAGAGGTGGTCTTTTCGCCACTACTCAGTTTCCAATCTATCGTTGGTTCATCGCCATTTTGAACATGAACATCACTGAACGCCGGTACAGGTTTCGTACCGTCTATATTCAAGATGTAATCATCCTCACCGAACAGGTCGCCATCTAGTTTGACTTGCCAATTACCGGTTTGAGGTACTTCCTCCATGTAGTAATACTCCATTATCTCCCACTGGAAGAACATGTCAATCCAAGAGAGGATTGTGTTATCCTCAAGCAATGCTAAGGACGCACTGGTTGCTTCAAAAAGATAGACATTTTCATTAACTGCCAGCACATTCTTAGTACCAGCTTCATAGACGGTTATGGTGAACGGTTCCATGTAGATTTCATCGTTATAATCATAGATGGCCGAGGCTTCGATAGAAGCCGAGTCACTGGCTTGTTGATAGGCCAGATTTGAGACCAGTGGCATATCATTTCCTAAATCTTCATTGGAAAAAGTAACATCCACTGCCGAGGCGTTAGGATTGAGATTAACAAAACGAAGCGCACTATCAAAGAAGTTGGGAATGATGGGCTGACTTGGTATCAACAGACCGCTTACTTTGTCCCCTTCTTCATAGATATCGAAGGTGTAGTAACGAGCGGTGGTTAACTCTACGGTTTGTTTAACCAGAGAGGTTGTACCTGTCAAGATTTCAATGGTATGGCTACCCGGCTCTACGAACAGATTACCAGTGGTTGTACCGCTAAGTAATGTAGATGTAACAACTTGACCATCAACCGAGACGGATAGACCAGTTTGGTTCTTAGCGGAATGGACAATATTCAACATGACCACACCCGTTGCATCCAGATGAAGCACGGCCTGCGCGCCTCGCGCACTGTTGTAGATAAACAGGCTATAGATGTTATTAGCTTTTAAGGTCACGTTATTTAACGAAACCAAAACGTCACCAGTTTCACTATCTAAAACATCCAGAGTGTAATCACTGTCTGCATCTATTTCAAAATAGTCACTAGCTCGTTGATAAGCTACTTGTTTGATAATCTGTTCCCCCAAACGTATTTTGAGATCAACAGCCGGCAAACCCTGCCCAGCATTAAGCAGTCGGATGCTGGTATCACGCGGAGCATTGTTATCAGCCACCGGCCAAGCGACGATATTACTCGGTTCACCGGTTGCCATGACCGTGTAATCAACACCGGCATCCAGTTCGACTGAGGTTTCAGCTACTGTTGTACCGCCAGAAACAAATTTGATTTGGTAGGTACCGGGATCAAAGCTCTTGTAAAGCGTCGTATTGGTGTAGCTAAGTTGGCTAAAGACCAACGCATCATTGACCAATACATCTATTGGTGCGCCGTCTACGGCATGGCTAATCCGTAGTTGGCCTAAACCTTTACTCGCCGCTGGACTTAAGCCATCGGGCATAACGTTGTCAAAGACTCCCATATAACTCATCCCATCGGGCAGATTATCCGGGTCGTAGACGGTACCATCCGGGCCAATCAGTTCTATGGCTGGATTACCCTGCTCGGTGATAAGAGTAATTTCAGTGGAGGTTGAGTGAGGTATATTCACATCAACCAACAGTTCTTGCGTCTGACGACCATCGGGAGAGGTACGACTGCCGGGTAGGAAGGTCAACTCCGGATCGACATCCAAGAACTGTTCGGCTGGACCTCTATCTCCACTGCGAGCCTTTGCTTGCTTGGCAAGCCAGGCTTCCCTAACTCGCTTACGAGTGAGCAGTTGATAGTTATCTGTATCTCCACCAAAGGTGAATTTGAATGGATTGACTCCTGCAAAGAAGACCGCATCTAGCTTGAACGGGCCAGGAAGTACACTTACTGCGGCCTTTTTAACAGTATTGAAACCTTTTTCAGTCTCTTTTTTAACTACCTTAGTTACTCTCTTCACTGTTCTTACTGTTTTTCTGACTTCTTTCGTTGCATACCGTCTTACCGGTCGAGTATATCTTTTCGCTTGTCTTTCAACAATTCTAGGACTTCTTTTCACTGTGTTCACTGTATCGTGGAACCAGCCCCATCTTGCTTCTTTACCTCCAGTAACCATGTTTTCCGGAATCATTCTTTTGCCAAACGGATTAATTTTTACGACTAACCGTCCTTTGGATCCCCAAGTCGTTTTATAACGATCATAGCGAAACTTTCCAAGCTCTATACTAGGTTCTATTGAACCCAAACTTATTTTAGATATTACGTCACCAAGTAGTTTGGGTTTGACATGTTCTGCTAGAGATGCAATCCCAAATTCAACCAATAATGTACCCTTACCGGTCATATTGAAACCCTTTCTATCAGACCAAGCCGCCAATTTGGTATCAATTTCTTTGAGAGGTGTACCAACAAATCCCAGCGGAAAATTTTGGCGCATTGACATATCCACTCCCTTTGGGTCTACATCAAGACTGCCTTTACTGACAGTCATTATGTCAAATAATTTAGTTTCACCGGTCATGTTAAACTTCCAGCCCAATTCCTTTTTTGTCACCGGGTTGATATAGGGAACCTCAATGGCTGCTTTTATTTGACCCTTTACCGGATACCCTACCAGCGGTAGACTCCTCCCAACACTCATCCCAATTTCAGCAGCGATTTTAACCGGATCCACCTGCACTGAGCCTTTAACAGTAGTCAAGAAGAAAATTTCGGGAATAATCGTAAAATTACAACCATCCAGACCTACAGATGCATCCTTGAAACCAACTCCTCTCGCGTTTGGGCCAGACAGTTCGGACATATCTTGATAACCGACCAGTATCGGTTGACTTATGCCTTCCAATACCACAGGTCTGTTTCTAACTTCCGGCGGAAGTTGAATAATATCATTTCCAACATCCGAATTGAAATCATCGAAAACGATAACATGCCGTTTCCGCTGTTCATCCCAACTCAAAGAGAAGGCAATCGTTAAACCACAACCACCACCACCTTTCTTGAGACCGGGTAAACTAAATTTACCATCGGCGTTAATATCATAAAGTCCTGGTCTAACAGGTTTCAATTCACCCATCAACCTCATGAACGACACACCTTTTTTACCACCTAACTTAAATTCTGGCAGTTTGAACTTACCACCACCAATGGAGACTTTACCTTTCTGGAACTGGAAGTTATAAACTGAGGCTCCACCACCTTGTAAAAGGCTATCAGATATGCCAATATTTTTAGGATTGAAGTACAACCCCAACTCAGCCGCTTTGATGACATCCTCTTCCCAATGGGCTTCTGATATTATCGCGTCAAGGCCAATAAGAGTGAAATCTAAACCATTGACCACTCCTCTGATGACGTTGTTGTTATCAGTTTTGAAAAGTACCTCTGTCTTTCTTAGGCTTACTACACTATTTCCAACAAGGTCAGTAAATCCCATATCTTTTAAACTCATGTTGGTTTGTATCTCCAACGAGTAGAAAGTCTTTTTGTCCTGAATGTTTATACTCGAAACACCGGCATACGGTATCTTATAAAAATCAAACAAGGTCAAATCTGGTACACACGGGCCAGCCATGTCTTTACCCTTCGTGATGGTAAATTCTTCTTTACTTGTACAGCTAAAGCCCCCCATCTTTTTCGGGAATATCCATTTGGCGCTCCGTCCAACCAAGTTACCATCCTTAAGATAAGGGTTTTGTAGGATGAGGGTTGTATTCGCCACTTTTAAGGTTATGTCCTTATTATTAGCGGCATTAGGTTGCCCATTGAAGTTCTTGATAGTCTGCGTGTTTTGCGGAAGATTCGGTTTGTAATCTATGGCAAATGGTTTTAATTGGTAACTATTTCCGGCACTATTCATCTCTATTTTATAGGTTTTGCTACCAAATACGATTTTTGTGCCAAGCAGATTAAACAACCCTTCACTATTAATGTAGGTAGAAGCTTGGACTGTCCGATTGTCATACTGCATATAGTTAGTCTGACTACTTAGGTGATAGTTGTTCAGCACCGGTTTGCTTAGAGACAATATCGCTCCACCGATATTCAGCTCGACATCAAAACTACCTTGATTAGAACATGTTTTCCCAATACATTGCCGGCTACCAGAGGAAATTTTTCCAGAAGGCTCTACACTGAACTTAAAGTCAGGGTATGACTTATTATTACCCGGTAGATTCAACTGCAATGTCCCACGGCTACTGAGGAAAGTGCGATCTTTGTCTTGTACCAAACCACCGGTGACATTCTCCAACCACAGTTTATTGCCTGAACCATAAGATACCTTGAAACTGTTTGTCTTACCACTGACTTGCATATTGTAATCCATGGTGAAGGCAATAGTTATCGGTGACACTGAAATATCACCTTTCTTTGGTAGATTAACATCTCCTTTACCAGTAATCTTACCTGTTATCAAGTCAAACTGACTGATGGTTATGTTGGTAGCCGGAAAACTAGCGATTTGGCTCATGTTGATTTCAGGTGCTTGACGACCACCGGCTTGGGCCGGTTGTCCTTTGCCTGTACCATCAACGGTCAAATCACCAGTGTAAATCGGATAGGCCTGTGCCTTAAAGCGAAGTTGTCCTTGACCACTGGCGATGCTTTTTCCTTCAATCTCTAGCCAAGCGGAATCTCCGAACCAATCGAAATAACTACCCAACAGGATATTACCACTGGCTCGAGTACGTCCATTATCCAACTCCTCGAACTTATCGGCTGTTATCGTCACTTGGTCACTCAATTCGTAGCTATAGCGACCTTCTGGGAAATTGACGGCAATGTTGTTGATAGATTCATTATTGCCCCCATTCGGGTCGGTGCTGAGGCTAGTGACAGTGGCCTTATCTTCCACATCTTGGTCGGGTGAATCGGCTATCAAAGAAGCTGTCGCCACAATTTCCACCGTGCCGTTGGCCGGAATGATGCCCAAATCACAGCTAAAGCCGTTTGTCTGAACACGACATGACTTACCATTGGCCTGAGCGTTTGCCGAAAGAATCTTAGTATTGAATTGATTCTTAAAGGTCACACCACCGGCCATCTTATCGCTGAGATTAGTTATCTTAAACCGACTGACTATCGACTGAGATTCGCCGACCACAATACTGTTGGTACTCTCCTCGCGGGTCAGTTCCAAATCAGCTTGAATCTCATCAAATCCGAAGACTCGTACTGAGACTTGGGCTGTATCGGTCTTAGGTCGGAACTCTAGGTCAGATTCTTGGATCTGATATTCAAAACTATCTGTGCCAGAAAAACCATCTTTGGGACGGTAGGTCACTTGTTGATTATCAGACATCAAGATGGCATTACCATTGGCCGGTACATCAACACTGGTTATCTGGATGGCATGTTCATCCGGATCACTGTCATTTTGCAATAGATTCACCGTAGCCGGATAGCCCTCAAAGGTCTCAATCGCATCATTCACTGCGACCGGAGCTTGGTTCGACGGCAATACTGTCACATCTACGAGACCGACAACCTGTTCTAAGCTATCGCTGATGGTGTAGCTAAAACTGGTGGTGCCAACAAAATCGGTCGCTGGGGTATAAAGAACCTGTCCATTTTCTATCTTAGCTTCACCCGATGCTGAGACTAAGCTCAAGGGGTTCTGGTCAACATCGGAATCATTCGCCAACACATCTATCGTAGCTGGTACGTTTTTATCGGTAATAAGTTCATCATTAACTGCTATTGGGGTGATATTGACCACTGTTATGGTGAACACCTGCTCAACCATTATGCCAGCTTTATCTTGTCCTTGAATCTTGACATTATGAACCCCAAATTGAGTTATATCCGGTACACCGGACAAAGTTCCGGTACTATTTGTACCGCTTTGACGCTCCTGAGTACCGGGAGTCCATGATAACCAAGCTGGTTTCTCCAACACAGTCAGAGTCAATTGGTCACCTTTATCCACATCGTCCAGAGTAACCTGATAGCTATAGGTGACATTTTGATTAGCGATAGTTTGTGGATTACTGGTAATCTCCGGCGCATCATTCGTATTCGCTACCTTTATATCGAAGGTTTGGCTATCGGACGCGCCATCACTGTCGGTTACTTTCAGCGTCACCTTGTGGCTACCAACATCATCATTGGTTGGCACACCTTCTAATGTAGCCGCGCCATTCCTCGGCTCATACAAGGACAACCAAGCTGGTAAATCATTGGCAAAACTGAACTGCTCATCAGTTACCGCAACGTCCGGGTCAGTTATCGAAACGACGTAGGTATAGGTCGTATCTTCCGTTGCTTCCAGAAGTGGGATGCTACTGAATGTTGGTAGGTCATTGATGTTGGCGACCACCAGAACAAAATCTTGCTCGGCACTGGCCTGAGCCACATCCTTAATCGTGACCGTAATCGTATAACTGCCGACATCAGCATTAGCTGGTGTACCACTCAATTTGGCTGTGCCGTCTCCATGATCGGTCAAGGTCAACCAAGCGGGTTTATTGGCAATGCTGAAACTTAACTTCTCGGCCGGGTCAACTTCCGTGTCAACATCAGAGGCTTTCAGGTTATACAGATAGGCTTGATCCTGAGTTGCTTGGGTAACTGGCTCGCTATCAAGAACGGGTTCATCATTGGTATTTTCAACCAACACGGTGAATGTCTGACTATCTTCCTGCCCGACACTATCCACAACTTTCAGCGAAACCACATAATGTTTGCCAATCTGGTCAGTGGTTGGCGCGCCTTCGAGAGAGGCCGTGCCATTCTCGTTGTCAATGAACGTAAGCCATGATGGTTTTAGGGCGGCAGAAATCGACAGCGTATCATTTTCATCTGGGTCAGCTACAGTGATATTATAACTATAAGTTTGATTTTCGTGGGCATCAGTCGAGCCAGTGCTACTGAATTTAGGTGGTTCATTCGTTTCAACCACCTCCAGCGAGAAATCTTGGGTGTCACTGGTTCCTGAGGGGTCGGCTACTTTTAGGCTGACCGTATAACTGCCAGTTTGGGTAGGCGTACCTGTCAACAAGGCTGTTCCATCCCCATTATCAGCAACAACGAGCCAAGTTGGTTTCTGCTCGGCGCTGATAGTGACCGTATCACCATCCAAATCCTCAGTCGTGATTTTATAGTTGTAAGTTTGCTCCACAATAGTTCGCTCAAAAGGTTGGCTGGTGAAAGTCGGTGCCACATTCACATTAACCACCGTCAACGAGAAGCTTTGGGTATCAACAAAACCTGTTGCATCGGTTGCTTTTAGGCTGATTTGATGAACCCCTACATTCGCTTGAACCGGTGTCCCCTCCAAAGTAGCCTTTAAACGAGTGCCACCCGAATAGAACGCAAAAGAGAAATTCCTGAGAGTCAACCAGTCCGGTTTGCTAATCGCATCTAACGAAAGACTATCATACTGGTCACCATCAAGAATGGTCATCTCATAGCTATAAAGTTGGTCTTCCAACACCGAGGTATCTGATGGGGTGCTGGTAAACTGAGGCGGATTCACCACCGAGAGAGTCACGGTTACGGTTTGTACTCCCCCCGGAAAGTCTCCACCATTACTGTCAATCGTCATGGTACCGCTATAACTACCAGCCGTCGTGGGCGGTTGAATTGTCAAATTAACCTGACCATCTTCCGTGCCACTGGTTGGGCTGGCGGTGAGCCAACTGATATTCTCCGTCACATCCCATGTTAAGGTTTGACTCCAAATATTTTGTACCGTTAACAGGGCCGTCACAGGCGCGGTACCAGTTATATCTGCGGAGAGGTCTACTGTGTTCGGTGTGACCTGTAGACGTGAGCCGGGATTAACGGTCAGATTGAACGTCTGTTGGGCACAGCCAGTACCCGTGTCACAAATCTGCACCGTAATCGTCGTTTCTCCCGACTGGTATTGAACTGGTGTTATATCCAAATGAACCCGCACCCCACCTTGAGAATAGCTATAATCAGCAGTATCAAAGGTTATGGCAATATTGCTATCTGTGAGCAGGGTTTGGTTGGAAGATGTAGCCGAGTGATTTCCGCTGGGCAAGTAGTAATGGCTACTATCCGAATCATTCGCTCGAAACGAGGCCCGCAGAGTGGTATTGGCATTCATGCTCTGGTCGTCTATGTCGGTCATGGTTGGGGGAATGGACGGTGTGGGAGCGACAACATATAGATATTCATACGCCCCAATGTCACATGTGCCATTCAGTGGCCGGCTGTTCCCCGCTTGGTCGGTGGCCGGGCAGTAGGTATTATCACCAGCGTTATAAGCCGGGCTACCTGCACCAATCGCCATCGTATCGGTACTACCGCCATTGTTTCCTAAAGCCCCAAGCCCGGGGTCGGCAGTGATTGTAGCACCACAACTGCCATCTTCAAGTAGGTTATTAAGATTTGTACCACTAAATAAATTACAGTCAACGGTAT
>JAUCGB010000071.1 GCA_030377895.1 Anaerolineales bacterium HSG24 | reverse complement strand
GCGATAGACCTAACTCATTTAATATCTGACCAACCTCGCCGGGCGGGGGATTTAACTCATCTACTATTTTGCCCAATTCTTTGGGTGATAGTTCTTGTTCCTTGATAATCGCAACCAGTTCGGCTGGTGTTTGAGGATTCTCAAACTCAATATCAACTATCTGTTGCTCTATCTCCTCTTGATGAGCAATCTCCTCACGGAGAAGTTCGGCCTCCTCAGGGGGCAGGTCAAGTTTGTCAATCAGGTCATTTTGAGTCGATTCATCCAAACCCAACTCCATGATCAATTCGGCGATTTCACTCGTCGGTAAACCAAGTTCGACGATAAAGTCAGCCATTTCGCTGTTATTCATACCCAGATTATCCAACCGAGCCATCACCTCGCCCACTTCGTCACCCACCAAGCCCAAATCTATCAGTGCATCCGCCATATCGGCCTGTGCCTCATCATCCAGCAACCGGGCCACCGTGCCAACCGCATTAACAATCTCGTCAGCAGAGACCATGTCAGACATAATGTCGCTAATCGGCTGGTTCTCTATCGGTGGGGCTGGCTCAAAATCGCCTGCGCCGGTCGTATCAATCTTGATGGGCATGGGGCTGTCTCCGTCCCATTCACTGACCTCAAGGGCAACTGTGCCTCCCTCTGGAATGACCAACTCATCGGTGGCAAAAATAGTTATTACTCCATTCTCATCTACCCGACCAACGATCAGACTGATAGTACGGGTACTATCGTTGTCGCCACTATCACTAGATTCGGCATCATCACTGGACTCAGCATCATCACTGGACTCGACATTTTCACTAGTCTCAGCATTTTCACTAGCCTCGACATTTTCACTGGACTCGACATCTTCACTGGACTCAGCATCTTCACTGGACTCGACATCTTCACTGGACTCGACATCATCACTGGACTCGGCATCGCTTTCATCTTCATTGGCCTCGATATCTTCATTGACCTCAGCCTCGGCATCTTCACTGGCCTCGACATTTTCACTAGCCTCGACATTATCGCTGGACTCGACATCTTCCTCCGTACTATCAGTACTTCCGGTGCTTTCGGTATTTCCGGTGCTTTCGGCATATCTAGACTCTCCGATATCACCATCCTCGCCAGTCTCCACCGTGCTTTCGGACTCTTCAGTGCTTTCAGTGCTTTCGGTCTCCACCGTGCTTTCGGTCTCTTCGGTTGCTATATCATCCATGTCAAGCGTCAAGTCGCCTGTTTGAGGAGCAATACCCAGATTAACGGCATCACCAGACACCATGTCATCAACCATAACGACCGCCAGCGTCGTCTCTCCCTCAGCCTGAACGACCACTTGTAATACCGGACTGCTATCAACACTTGGGGTATAACCAATTTGACCCGTACTCGGTGAAACTGATACCGTATCAGCTTTTCCAGCTTCCACTTCCAAATCAAGCACGGCAAACGCTATGCCTGGGCCAGCCATCCGCAAACTGGTACGCGCCGATTTCTCCCCCGGACGAGGCACTACCGCCGCCTCAAAATCTATTGACTTTGACAGTTTCAGGTAGGGGGCGCGATTTTCATACATTGCATCCTTAATCCGAATCAGGTCTCCATCTTCTACCTCATCTAATAGCTCGCCCTCAAACTGGCCCAACCGTTCACCATCTTCGGTCGTCACTTGGAGTTGGCCCTCATCACCACTCAAGGCCACATAAACACTTGGGTCGTCTGGCAACTCCTCGCAAAACGGACATGTCACGGATAGGCTGTAGGCCTCAAAGGGAATGAACATCAGCGACCGAGTTTTGGCATCGCCTTCCCAAGCCGCGGTATCCTCTTCTGGATTGGTTGCGCCGAGCGAATATTTCCATGTGTTGGCTTTGTAATCAACAGCCACATACAACTCCTCAGCCGGCCAGTTGTTATCATAAACCAAAATATGATAGATACCGTCGCCCTGCTCCCGGATACCATAAGCCAACAGGGAATGTCCCCCGCCACCACGACTGTAAACCCCCAAATCAACCGGGCGTTCGTGGGTAATCAGTTCATTGATGATGTCGCGGGGCGTGCCTTCAACTCGCTCCGCCCACACCTCTTTAGTCAGTTGCAACACCCAATCTTTGGCGATTTGGTGCATTGTGGGAAGGTTTTGCTCTATATCAAAGGGAATTTGGGTATTATTCATGAACTGACCCGGCTCAAGTTGGTCGTAAAAAAACCGAGAACTAGCCACTGTAAAACCAGCACAATGACCGGCGGACATGTAGTCGTTCATGGTGTCAATCCACATCTGGGTAGTGGGATAGGGCATACAAGCTTCAGTTTGTCCCCCGCCTTCGAGGGGGAATGTTTCAATGTTAACACATACCTGATCCCCAAACAGTTCCCGCACTTCCTTGGGACTGAGTTCCCCTTCGGGATAACGACTGCCATAGTTACGGAAGCCAAAACCATCAACAGAGACATCAAAACCGATATTATAGGCACTGCCGGAGGGAGGTAGTTCGATAATCACCTCCTCCCGTAGAATCATGCTCAACTCCGAGACCACCTGATTGGGGTCGTTCCAAAAATCGGTGGTCACGACATCTACTGCCTGTGGCACCCAAGCTCGACCCAGCACCAAACGAGGGTATTGTATCGAACCCCAAATAAAACCGGATAAAATAACGATAAGGCTAATAATTCCGGTAATAAATACTAATCTAGCTTTGATTGATAAACCCATAATGGTTCTCCTTGTTTGACGACGTAAAGCTAGTGCTATAATTCAGATTTTTTGATTAGCGTGAAGGGGGATGAACAAATCCAAAATCTCACCTTATCATACCACACTTTAATATATTTGTATAGGGACATTTTTTAGGATAATGCTAAAGAAAAAATTTTAATCGAAGGTATTTGAAACCAAACCTCACACTTAGTACCCGACAGAAAACTTAGTCTGAACTAATTAATATAGCGTTTCAGAGAAAAAGCGAATTATTTTTCCTTTGTATTACTCTGTGTTAATGTTTTAGCTTTTCCTAAACCAGTTGTCGGGTAGCAAGTTGCGTGATACTCACCTACGAGGTGCGAAATCCAAATAGGCTACCAACTTAACGTGCGACAGATAATATCGTAACACAGTCTTTAGACTGTGCGGCACAGGCTGAAGCATGTGCTACATGTCTCGGCTTACGTTGATAGCCTCCAAATATGACCGCTAATCCAAAAGCCGCGAATTGTCGAAGAACAATCCAAAATCGCCAATCCAAAATTTGGAAAGCCCATTTCCTTAAGTTTGAACCATGCCGGAGGATATACAAACCCGAAACATTATTTTTAACCTTGGTTAGATTACCATGAACTGTCCGTAAAATTTCGATATAAGTTAGCTAAATTTGGACAAATTGGTATTGATACATAAAATAGTAGTCCGATAGCTTGTATCGGCAAGCCAACATCTAACATCAAAATGATTTCACTACGGAGACAATTGTGCTAACAAACCAACTTATGGGTCTATCAATGGTCGAGGTCGGTCACTCGGTCACTTTAAAACGGATTAACGCCCCTCACAAACTCACCCACCGCTTGACCGATTTAGGATTAACCCCCGGAACACCTCTTAATATTTTACAAAATCAAGGCTCTACCTTAATTATTGGCGTGCGAAATGCCCGTGTTGCTTTGGGACGAGGCATCGCCCATAAAATTATGGTTGAGCCATGCCTCCCCGATGTTGAGGGAGTCGAGCGAGGGCAACCACTCCAACCTAGCCTATCGAGTTGTTAGCGATGACACCCTTAACAATTGCCCTAGCCGGCAATCCCAATACAGGTAAAAGTACCATTTTTAATGCGCTCACTGGCTCACATCAACGGGTTGGGAACTGGCCCGGCAAAACCATTGAGCGTAAAGCTGGCCTTTTTAAGTATAACGGCATCGAGCTAGAGATTGTCGATTTGCCGGGGACTTACAGCCTCTCTGCCTATTCATTAGAGGAGGAGATTGCCCGCGATTTTATCGTCAAAGCCAACCCCGCCGGGGTAATCAATGTATTGGATGCGACCAATCTGGAGCGCAACCTCTACTTAACCACCCAAATTTTAGAGACTGGTGTCCCGACCATGTTGGTACTTAATATGAGTGACCAAGCCACAGCCAGAAGTTACACCATCGACACCACCGCGCTGGCAACGGCTCTGCATGGAATTCTCATCGTTCAAACTTCGGCCAATCGGGGCAAAGGACTAGATATACTCAAGCAAACCATCGTTACATTTACCCAATATCAGGCTAGGAGACAATCACATGGCAAGTCCGCCACTCAAGAGCGCCAGCCCCATTGTCACGTATGATGCCTCGCTTGAAACAGAGATTGCTCAATTAAGCACTATTATCCAGCAAAATACCACTCTTGGCAAGACGTATAATTCCCGTTGGTTAGCCATCCAACTCTTAGAGGCAGACCCATCCATCATCACAGAGTTACATCAGCATGCCGATTTGTTGCAACAAGCGGAGGCTAGTCGAGCGCGTATAACTGCCCATTATCAGGAAGAACCTGATATTCTGCTGGCAGAACAACGGTACAACTTTGTCCACCACCTGACCCACCGCGTCCTAACTCGGCCTGACGCTAATCAACTCACTTGGTCTGACAAGGTTGACCAGATTGTCACCCATCGTTACTGGGGCTTACCCATATTTTTGGGATTGATGTGGCTGGTTTTCAAAATGACCTCCGACCTCTCGGCTCCTATGGTTGATTGGATTGACGGCATAGTTACAGGCCCTATCACCAATCGGGTGATGGTAATATTGGCAATGCTTGGCCTGAATGGATCATGGCTTGAGGCCATATTGGTTGAGGGAGTAATTGCCGGAGTGGGCGGGGTGTTGGTCTTTGTGCCGGTGTTGATGTTCCTTTACTTGTCTCTCGCGCTTTTGGAGGATTCTGGCTACATGGCCCGAGCCGCCTTGGTGATGGAGCGACCTATGCGCTTGATTGGCTTGCCGGGTAAAAGTTTCTTGCCAATGGTCGTCGGCTTTGGTTGTACTGTACCGGCATATTATGCCACCCGTATTTTAGAGAATAAACGAGATCGGATTTTAACCGGCTTGCTAGCTCCTTTTATGAGTTGTGGAGCGCGCTTGCCTGTTTATCTCCTATTTGCGACCATCTTTTTTCCTGAAAATCCGGGCCTGATAGTCTTTGGCATGTATCTGTTGGGCATCGTGGTAGCCATTGGGCTAGGCTTTGGCTTGAGCCGTACTCTGTTAGCCGAAAGCGAACAAAGCCCCCTCATCATGGAACTGCCCCCTTATCGCCTGCCCACACCGCGTAATATCTGGATGCAGATAAAAAATCGCACCTGGGCCTTCATCCGCAAAGCCTGGACGGTCATCCTTAGCATGAGCATCCTGATGTGGCTGTTGATGGCTATTCCCGTCACTGGCAATGGCTCATTTGCTGATACTGATATTGAAAATAGCGCGTTTGCTACGATTGCCAATACCGTTGCCCCCGCCTTTGCCCCGCTTGGATTTGGTAGTTGGGAGGCCACCGGCTCCCTCATCACCGGTTTCATCGCCAAAGAGATCATCATTAGCACTCAAGCCCAAACCTTCGTCGCCGAAGCGAATGAACCCACTGAAATAGCGGAACGACCAACCATGCTTGAAGATTTCTCTGAAATTATAACCAGTTTTGGCGTGGCTGTATTCGACACTCTCAAATCAATCCCGCTGATTATCGGCATCAATCTGTTGGATGACGCTGACGAGGCTGAACCTTCATCACTGATGACGGCCATTCGAGAACATTTTGATGAGGTCAGTGACGGGCATGGCTCGTTAGCAGCTCTGGCTTTTCTGGTTTTTGTGCTGATCTACGCGCCCTGCATGGTCGCCATCGCCGCCGAGCGTCAGGAATTGGGAAGTCACTGGATGTGGTTCAGTTTAATTGGACAAACTGGTTTAGCCTGGCTGTTAGGTCTACTTGTTTTTCAGGGTGGATTGTTGTTTTTGGAGTAGGAAGTAGGAAGTAGGAAGTAGGTTTTTCATTCAGTCCCCAGCCCCTTGTTCCCAAACTCAACCTACTCCCTTACTCCCTACTCCCATATCGCATTATGCTAAGACGTGTTTTGCAAGAAATTAAAGGTAGCACCGAGCCGATAGACCTCAATCAACTGGCTCGTAACTTAAACCTAGAGCGTACCGTCCTCGACTCGATAATTGAGTTTTGGGTGCGTAAAGGCAAATTACAAGACTTACAGCTAGAAATTATCGAAGCGATGGATTGTTACAGTCCCATTTGCGGTGGTCGTTGCTCTCCGACTAAATGTCCCCATGTTGGTATCATGCCTCGCAGTTTTACTATTCAGTCGCATGAGTGAGTTAAAGACACTGTCTTCCAGCCTGCCGCAGACAAGATGCCTGCGCTCCGATTCTGCTGATAAAGCTTGTGCATGTTGGTAGTCCGCCTTCGACAAGCTCAGGCTACGCAACGTAGCCTGAGCTTGTCGAAGGCGATGTCGAAACGCGCAACTTATTTAGGACTCATTCTTGCTACCCGACAAAGTGGTTAAGCTAAAACAGGAACACAGAGCGACACAGAGGAAAAATAATTCGCTTTTTCTCTGTGAAACTCTGTGTTCCTCTGTGAAACTCTGTGCTAATTAGTTTTGGCTAACTTTTCTGTCGAGTACTGAGGGACTCATTCCGACAAATTTTTCACACGAGATAAGTTGCCAAAACCCACTGCCAACCCAAAAAGGTTACCATGCCGACCACAATCGTTAGGAGTAGATTTCGGCTGTACCAGCCCACGGTGCAGGCGACTAGTGCCCCAACTAGATAGGGGTTGCTAAGATTGAGTTCGACCTGCTCGCCATGCGGCATCAGCACAGCCGGGACGGTGATGGCGGTTAGCACTGCGGGCGGTACATATCGTAGCGCGTGAGTCATATAAACAGGAAGCTGAATCTGACCAGAAGCAGCAAACATGCTGTAGCGAATGAAGAATGTTACCAAGATCATGCCGGTAATTACATAGATTTCTGTCATTAGTTGTGCAAAAAATTTGGGATTTTCCGTCTCTCTTATCTGAGGGAGTTCTGAGTACAGGACAAAAAAAGATTGAACTTGTTACAGAAGAAAAAAGGGACACGGATTAACACGGATGAACACAGATAAGCCTAAAAAATCCGTGTTTATCCGCGTTCATCCGTGTCCTAACTGTTTTGTCCGGTACTTAGGAGGGAGTTCCAAGAAAATAAATCTTCCACGCTCAATGGAGGATCGGCTTCTAGCCGACATGTTGGCTGGAAGCCAACTCTCCGTTTGGGAGGTTTTAAAAGTTGGAACTGCCTGATGCTAATGGAGTTTGTGGGAAAAGGCAAAACAACGTGAAACCGATTTTTAGAAATGAGCATTAATTAACATGTGCATCGCCTTCGACAAGCTCAGGCTACGCAACGTAGTCTGAGCTTGTCGAAGGCAACTTAGGGCTATCAACGTAAGCCGAGACATGTAGCACATGCTTCAGCCTGTGCGGCACAGTCTAAAGACTGTGCTACGATATTATCTGTCGCACGTTAAGTTGATAGCCCAACTTAGCCTATATTCCGCATCATTCGGAACAAGGAAGCATACCATGTACGACCCAATCTCTTTAGAACTGTTCAAACACCGCTTCGCCTCCATCGCCGAGGAGATGGGCATGGTGTTGCGCCGCACCGCCTACTCGCCCAACATCAAGGAGCGGCTAGATTTCTCATGCGCCATATTTAACGCCACCGGCCTTATGATTGCTCAGGCAGCCCATATTCCGGTACATTTGGGAGCTATGCCGATTTCCGTCGCCACCGCAATTGAGCAAATCGACTTCGTCTCAGGTGACGTGGTCATCCTGAACGACCCGTTCCAAGGCGGAAGTCATTTGCCCGATTTAACCATGATTACGCCAATATTTATCGCCGCTGACGAGGCTGAATCAGCCCCGACGCTGTTTGGCTTTGTGGCGAGTCGGGCGCACCATGCGGATGTGGGCGGCATGACCCCCGGCTCCATGCCCCTATCGACCGAAATCTATCAGGAAGGGTTGATTATCCCACCGCTAAAGTTGGTTGAAGGGGGTGAGTTGAATCAGAGCCTACAACGTCTCCTCTTAGCCAATGTCCGCACTCCCGAAGAACGAGCCGGAGATTTACGAGCGCAGATTGCGGCCAACTCAAAAGGGGTCACTCGCCTACAAGAGTTGATTAGTCGGCATGGTCAAGCCGAAATCAGTCATTACATGATAGGTTTGCTCGATTATGCCGAGCGTATGACTCGCAGTTTGATTAAGCAGTTACCGGATGGCGAGTATCAGTTTGAGGATTTTTTGGATAATGATGGCGTAACCGACCAGCCGATTCCGATTGCGGTCAGCATCAGCATTGCCGGAGAGATGGCCACGGTTGATTTCAGTCGGAGCGCGAGACAAGTATCAGGCAGTGTCAACGCCGTGTACGCGGTGACGTTGTCGGCTGTGCTGTATGTGTTTCGGGCTTTAATTGGGCTGGATATTCCGGCCAATAGTGGCTGTTTAATTCCCCTCAAGGTGATTGCTCCACTAGGAAGCATCGTCAACGCCCGTCGGCCTGCGGCGGTAGCGGGAGGCAATGTGGAAACCTCGCAACGAATTGTAGATGTCCTATTAGGTGCTTTAGCTCAAGCCGCGCCCGACCTCGTTCCGGCGGCCTCACAGGGAAGCATGAACAATCTCACGATTGGGGGTTGGGATGCTGAAAAACAGAAGCCGTTTACCTATTATGAAACTATGGGCGGTGGGTTGGGAGCTACAGCCAAATCAGACGGGGCCAATGCGACCCAATGTCACATGACCAACACCCTCAACACGCCGATTGAGGCGTTGGAGTATGCCTATCCATTTCGGGTGACACGGTACGAGGTGCGCCGTACATCTGGCGGAGGGGGACAACATCGGGGCGGGGACGGTATCCGGCGGGAGATGGAACTGCTGACCGAGGCTCAAGTCACCCTATTGACGGAGCGTCGAGAGCGAGCGCCCTACGGCCTAGCAGGTGGACAGTCGGGGCAGGTGGGGCGAAATCTACTGCTGAAAGGGGATGAGCAAACAAATCTGCCGAGCAAAGTATCGCTCCATCTACAAGCGGGGGATGTTCTGCGGATTGAAACGCCCGGTGGGGGCGGTTATGGGAGCATTAATTCATAAATTATGAATGGTGAATGGTGAATGGTGAATGGTAAATGGTGAATGGTGAATGGTAAATGGTGAATGGTGAATGGTAAATGGTGAATGGTAAATGGTGAATTATGAATTATAAATGAGCGTAAGTTGATAGCCTCGGCATGGTTCATTATCCGTTGAGTTTGCTTTACAAATAAAACCATTGTAGGTGACGCTTGTAGCGTCACTAGTTTGCTTAGGAATGAGCATTAATTAACTTGTGCATTTGCGTCGGAGATTATGGTAGGGGCTACCCGTAGGGGGCGGTCTGATTTTGGAACGTACATCCATGTTCTCTCCGCCCCTGCCTCGCCTGTCATTCCGTAGATTCAGGGCTAGGCAAGGCGGATTGGAGTTCTGATTTCAAACCAACGCTACACCGCCTTGCCTAGCCCCTACGATTGCCAAACGCGCAACTTATTTAATTCCGATTCCTTAATAAACGCCGTAATACCTCAAGCAATACAGGCGAACGATTATTGTCACGCTACAAGCGTGACCTACATCGTCAAGAAATTTGTAAAGATGATTTGGTCTATTTTGAACCATGCTATAGCCTCGAAGGCGATGTCGAAACGCGCAACTTATTTAATTCCGATTCCTAATGATTAAGGCAATAAATGATATTCCCAACTCTGCGGTTTGCCATTGGCGTAGGGCATGATTCCATGAAACTGGCCCACCGCATCATCAAACACAAACGGCAAAAAATATCGATCTCCCCCCCACAGCGGGAGGGTCATAATCTGGTCAATCGAAATCCATGATAAGGAGCCTTCTGGATTTTCGGTGAAGGGCGTACCCTCAAACCTGTTGATACGAAAAATAAAGCCGAACCAATCCTCGCCCTGCGCGCCAAAGCCAGGCCAACTTATCGTCCCCCGCAGTTGAATCTCCTCACAGGTGATGCCGGCCTCTTCGAGAATTTCTCGTTTCATACCAGCCACAATATCCTCGTTTGGCTCTATTTTGCCCCCTAACCCGTTATACTTGCCCAAATGCTGATCATCGGGGCGGCTGTTCCGATGGATGAGGAGGGTTTGTTGTTTATCGGGGGAGATGACATATCCCAAGGTGGCCAGAATCGGAGTGTAGATGGTCATATTTTTGGCTCAGAGTTTGTCCTGCGAATCTGAGTACAGGACAAAAAAAGATTGAACTTGTTACAGAAGAAAAAAGGGATACGGATTAACACGGATACACACAGATAAGCCTAAAAAATCCGTGTTTATCCGCGTTTATCCGTGTCCTAACTGTTTTGTCCGATGCGTCATCAGTCAAGATAACAACACTACCCCGGAGTGCAAGGCTTGCCTTGCCTGCAAAGCAAGCTTTGCACTCCTCTCACTACATTTGCACCACTACCCGTTTGTAGTAGGCGATTTATCGCCCTCAAAGGCACTGAAGTGGATTCAGGGCGAGGCAAGGCGGATTGGAGTTCTGATTTCAAACCAACGCCACACCGCCTTGCCTAGCCCCTACGATTGCGGCTATGGTCTTCGTTTGGGCCAACACCTCCAATACCCATTCGGGCACGTAGGAGAAAAACATACCTTGGAGGAGATCATTCACCATTCACCATTCACCATTCACCATTTACCATTTACCATTCATTCCAACAACAACCCCACCTCCACCGCGTTGGAATAACTCAGTGCCGGATTCTCCGCCAAGACCGGATCACGATTGCCTTGTAGAATCTGTTGCAGGATGTCGGCCAACGCTTGGGCTTCAGGGACATGGCTCCACTGTTCAGCAAACGCGACCAACCGTTCCGCCATCTCTGCCGTTTGACCCGCCTCCATCGCCTGCCGGAAGGCCAAACACAACCGCCCGCCGGGATTGTGATTCTCCCCTCCGGCCAGCCGATAGGCGCGATAGAGTTTTATGGCCTCGGCCCGTGCCACCTGCGCCGCGGCCGCATTGCCGACTGCTGTTTCCAAATCGTATAGAATACCGTAGGTTTTCCACGGCTCGGCAGAGTGGCCGTAGGGTTTGCCACATTCAATAGCGCGGTTCAGTTCGCGACGAGCCTCCTCATACCGACCTAGTTTGATCAGCGTATCACCAAGGTTGTTGCGCCGTATCCCTTCCTTGGCTAAATCTTGCAATTCCATCGCAATATCCGCCGCTTGGCGATGGAACAAAACCGATTCCTCCAACCGGCCCATGTTCTCATACAGCCCCCCCAACTGACCTAAGGTACTGGCCTCTCCCGCCCGATTCTGCTGTTGTACATCAAGGGCTAACGCTTCCCGATAGGCAGTTTCGGCGGCCTCATACTGCCCCATATCCTGATAAACCATGCCGGTTTGATGCCATACCGTGGCCACACTCTGCGGTTCATTTAGCGCCTCAAACAGAATCCGCGCCTCGGCATAACCCGTTAAGGCGGCGGGGTACTCTTTTTGCAGATAGCGAGTGGTAGCCAGTTGGGTCTTGCCCGTGGCAACATCGCGGGTGCGACCATGTTCCTCATCCAGTTTAATCGCCGTCTGATAGACCTGCACCGCCTCGTCCAACCGTCCTAACTGTTGCAGGCAATCCCCCTGCTCGGTTAGGCAGACGGCGGCCATGCGGGTCGCATTCTTATTGTCACCCAAGGTGCTAAACTGTTGATAGGCTTGCTGATAGAAGCCCAAGGCAGGTTCGGCCATGCCCCCCATGTTTAACACCCGCCCCAACAAAAAGGCGGAGAGGGCTTTATCGTAGGCTGACACTTGCGTTCCCGCTTGCTGACAGATTTGGTATAACGCCTCGGCCTGTTGGTAAGCGGGTTGTAACTGCCCGGCCTGTAGCAAGCGTTCAATCTGCATGCGCTGGCTGGTAAATTGGGCGTTGCTTAAACCCGTTCCGGCCTGTTGGCTGACCTGCTTTGCCAACGTCTCCCGAATCTGCACCACTCGCCGGAGCAGGCGGGGCAGGGCGAGGGGGGCTAGGAGTTGCTCAATCCTGGTGGCTACATCGAGGGTCTGTTCTGGCTCGGTCTGCGGCTGGCCGGACATGGTCTCTAGCAAATGGAGCAGGTTGGGCAGTTCGAGGCGGGTCAGGGTGTAGGCCATGTTGGCATCTTTGAATTTTTGTTCATACATCAGATTTACCAGTTGTCGCATGCCTGCCAACCATGCTGGTAACAGGGCGGTGGTCTCGGCCTCGGTCAGGTGGGTCAGCAGGTAGGGGGCTAGGGCCGGGTGCAGGGTCAGGTGGTTGTAGGGTTTTGCCGTGGCTAGGTTGTGGGTCAGGAGGTGGTCGGTGAGTGAGCGCAGGCTTCCAGCCTGCTCCGTCTGCTCACCGCGCTGACTCCCTCCTCCTTGAGACTCTCCTTGACTCTGACTCGCAGGCAAGGATGCCTGCGCTCCCATGTAACTCCCCCATGCCTCATCCTGTTCAAACAACATCACCAACAAGTCAAAATCCACCTCCCCCTGAAACAGGGCGAGGGGCAGGGCCATTCGTTGCAGGGCCGGAGGCAGGCGGTTTAGGGAGAGGGCCACGCTGGCAAACAGGGAGCGTTCACGGTCGTCGGGGTACTGGTCATGCAACAGGCCCATCAGGTGGCTCAGTTGCATGGTGGTCGTTTGCACCCCTTGCTCGGTCAGGTGGGGAGCCAGTAGCACCAAACTGCGGGCATGGCCGTCCACCGCCTCGACAAAGGTTTCGATGGGATCATCTTGAGTTTTGTCATCTTTACTGGTTCCGGCATCATCCGCCGGAGGTGGGGCGGGCAGGTGTTGGGTGACAAGTTGCACCGCCTCCCGTTTGCTCAAGCGGCCTAACGGGTGCTGGCGAGTCGGGTCGGCAAAGGGGGCGGGTAACGATTCGCGGCTGGTGAATATAAACCGCGTGTGGGACGCGGTTTCGAGCAGGGTGGTTAGGAGGGTGAGGAGGTCGGTTAGGATATCATTTTCACCCAACAAACTCTCCATATTATCGACCACAATCACCACCGGATCATCCTCCAACGCTCGCAGGATGGGGTGCAGGGCGCGGCGGAACAGTTGGTTGTCGGGATAGTTCGCCACGCTGTAAGCCTTGTCGCCAGATTGGGGGAGCAGTTGGCGGCCCAAACTGTCGATGAGTGGGCGGAGGGGGTGAGTCTCGCCGCTGACTCCCGACCTTCCCGCAAGTTTGGAACTTGCGGGAAGCTGTTTCACGCCGCTGACCTTCCCGGAAGTTTGGAACTTCCGGGAAGGTGAAGTTGGCGCGTCAAGATGCTCCACGCTGAGGAAGACGGCGCGACGGGCGCGGTGGCTCTGTACCAACCAGCGAGCCAACTCGACGGCCAGCGTGGTTTTCCCCTCGCCCCCCTGCCCGATGATGACGGCGTATTGCCCACTTAGACCTAGACCTGACAGGTTTTCAAAACCTGACAGGTCTTTAGATGCAAAACCTTCAAGGTCTAGAGTCCCGTACAACATCCGCTCCAAGGCCAGCAGTTGCCGACTGCGTCCCACAAAGCGGTAGCCCTCCGCCTGATACGATTGCGGTAAATCTCCCAAACGCAGACGGTGGCTCTTCTGAATCTCACGGCGAGTCTGCTCGGCGGGGAGGCGTTTCAGCAACGGTTCGTCAGCCTTCTCCTGATACAGCACCGGCACAAACCAGTCATGCAAGGCAAACTCAGCCACATGCCCCACTCGGCCACGATTCAGGTCGGCATGCAAGGCTTGCTGACTGCGTAACATGGCCTGCCCCACTCGCGCCCCCTCAGCCAACGCCTGATAAAACTCGGCCACGAACCGTTTGGCCGTCTCGACCAGCACACTATGGCTCATGGCGATCACCGAGGCCACCCCCTCATCGAGCAGTTTGGCGGCCACCGAGGCGGTCGGGTCATCCTCACTTTGCGCCGATTGGCAGGCGTTGAGCATCACCAACGGGATGCGCCGCTCCTTCATCAGAGTTGCCATCTTTTCAGCATGCACCAGTTCCATGCGACGCTCGGTCTGTTTGTGCAGGTCGCGGGGGTCTTCAAAACAGAGTCCGCCCAAGCCGACCTGTTTATCAAACGTGCCATGCCCATCAAAATGAACCACATGGTAGGGCCGTTCATGCGTTTCGGCCTGTTGCAATGCGGTCTGCAAGGCCGGAAATGTGGGCGGCGAGAGCAGAGTCAACTCGACCAACTGCCCCAACTCGTTCAGCGCCGCCGTCACCGGGCCAGCAATCGCCCGATGGTCGATATATCCGGCCCGCTTCTCCTCTGGCCGAGGACTGACCAGCAGAACTCGGAGCGGTGGCTCGGTTTGCACCGAGTCAACCTGACGGCGGTTGGGCAAACGGCGACGCACCTGCACCGGACGGCCTCCTTGAAACAGGTAACTGCGCCCATCGTGGCCCAATTCCCACGGCAGAGCCAGCAGGAGGGTGGCCGCAGAGTTGGCCTCGGCTTGGGCGCTATCCGCACTGCCCCGCACCAACTGTTTATCAACATAAACCGTAAACCGTCGCTCAACCGCTTTGGGCAGACTGTGCCACGCCTTCCACACCGGACGGGTGGCCGTGTCCTCGCTCATGGTTTGATACAACTGATGCCCCCACGCCGGTAAGGCTTCCTCGACCCGTTTGGCCCGTTCTTGATATACTTTCGCCCAAGGCCATTGGATATATTTCTCCAGATACCAACTCAACTCATCCACCTCCAACGGCCCTAACGGCGCGGTCAGCAGAAACCGCTCCACGCTCTCCACCTCCCGTTCATGTCGATTCGGCGGATGGTAGGTCAGGGTGGCGTTGGCCGTGGCTCGGCGTTTCTGATCAATCTCGACCATGCGCGGGTCGGTCAAGCGCAGAACCAACTCGGCCAAGGGGCGGCTGATGACCGTCTCGGCTGATTGGGGATCGTTGGGAGCGCGCTCACCGAGCGCGGCCAGTAATTCTGGCATGGCCGCCTCCAATCCGCCCGCCGTCGGGTCAATGTTGACCGCCAACGGGATCGCCTGCCGACCAAATATGGCACGCAAAGCCGACGGAGTCATGCCCGGCAATAATATCGGAACGATGGGGAAATCCTCCACACCCCGCGTCGCCTGCTGTTCGAGGGCGAAATCAACCTCTTCATACAGCCAATCGGAGTTCAGGCCATGCTGACTAACGATTACCAGCAACCCCCGCGCCTCGGTGATGGCCTGTTTGATGCTCGACGTAAGTAAGTCACCGCCGCGCATGTTGCGGGAATCAACCCACATGGATAGGCCGCGTAGCTCTAACGCGGCGCGTAATTCAGCTACAAATGAATCGTCTTGGGTACTGTGTGAGATAAATATCATTTGATTTCTCGATTTTAGATTTTAGATTGGCGATTTTGGATTGAGTCGCCTTTTGGGCCCTTTTGGCCTCGTTGTTCTAATACAATTTCACTGAGAGTGGAAACCTGAACTTGATCTAAGATAGACCTTGCCTCTTCTCTGGTTACACTGGTAGATTCAGCTATCTCTCTCAAATCTGAACCTAACTTGGTTAAAAGTCCAGCCTTTTTGAGACATTGACGCACCTGTTCTCGACTGTTAAGCGGAGATTGGTCAGGTAATTGTCTTACGACCCAATCCATCACCATAGCTTGAGGAGTTTTCCCCAAACGGTTGGCCTCTTGTTGTAATATTTGATAAATCTCTATGGAAAAATCTAAAGTTAACGTCGTCATTACAATCCTCTTGAAAATTATAGATGTGGAAACCTCATTAATTGTTTAGGCTTATGTGATTTTTTATGTAATTATCCCAATTGTAGCACAATCCCATATTTTGTAAAACAATCAGTGCAATATTATCTCCCCGTTTTTTAAGATGCAGTTACGCCACTCTAAACTAACACAGAGTTGCACAGAGGTTCACAGAGTTGCACAGAGGAAAAACAAAAAGAACTTAAAGGCATTTCTCTGTGTAGCTCTGTGGTTCTCTGTGTAACTCTGTGTTAGTTTTTCGCTAAAACCGTTATCACCCACAAAAACATAAAAGGTGATGATTCTACACTGAATCATCACCTTTTATGTTTTCATATCTTCACGTTTTCACGCTTCACGCTTCACGTTTTACTGCATCAAACCAATCGAACTCGTATGGTTACGACCCAAAACTGGTGTTTGTCATCACCCTGTATTACAATATAATTAACGTTCATAAAATAGATAGGAGATAAACGATGATAAGAACTGCATCCCAAGAACAACAATTGACTGTTGATATTCCATCTGAATGGTTGGCTGGTCTTGATTGGCAACCGAATATGTTACAAGAAGTTATCCAGATTGGTATTCAGCAACTCAAGATTCGTCAGGCATTAGCTCTCTATCAAGCAGGGGGTTGCTCATTAGGCTATGTGGCTGAGAAGTTTCAGATTCCAAGACAAGCCTTAATCATTGCGGCTAGGGCTAAGGGGATTGAGCCACTATTTACTGAGACAACGGTTCAAGAGGAGTTGGGAGAGCTAATTAATGACATATAGCGGAACAGTTGTTGCGAACAAAAACACAAAAGGTGATGATTCTACACTGAATCATCACCTTTTATGTTTTCACGCTTCACGCTTCACGCTTCACGCTTCACGTTTCACGTTTTACTGCATCAAACCAATCGAACTCGTATGATTTGATGTCCCACCGTTATTGTCAGGCGGCAAATTATTGGTTAAACAAGCCGGTGATGCTACAAGCATCACCTACACCTATATTTTGGCCTCTCCTGCGAGGTGTGTGTTTTCCTATGCTCACCGCTCCGAAACCTCCACCCCTGGCGGAATCTTGCTGACAAGGGGCAGGGTATAGATAAAGGACGAGCCTTTGCCCAACTTACTCTTCACCGTCAGAATACCGCCATGCGATTCAATCATCTTTTTGGTGATGGATAAACCTAAGCCGGTGCCGGGTTGCTCACGGACATTGGGGTCGCTAGAGCGGAAGAAATTGGTAAACAGTTTTTTCTGATCCTCGTAAGAAATGCCGAAGCCAGTATCTTTGACCGTCACTGATACTCCCTGACCTGATGCGGGCATGTCAACTAATTGAGCCGTAATCCAGACTGTGCCACCATCAGGCGTGTATTTATAGGCGTTGCTGACAAAATTGGTCGTAATCTGTACCAGTCGATTATAGTCCGCTCGCAGGGTGGGTAACTGCTCAGGCATCTCAAGGGTTAGCTCTAGGTTGCGGGCTTTCACCTGATTATCAACCGAGCGTAACACGTCGTCAATCACATCCTTAATCTGCACATCTTCAATCTCTAGCCGAATCCGTCCGGCCTCAATCCGGCTGACATCGAGCAGGTCGCCGACCAAGTGATTCATACGTTCAATGTTGGTGTAAATCACATCAACAAACTCAGCCTGAGCATCATTTAATGGGCCACCTGCTCCTATTTTTAGCATCTTGGCGTACCCTTTGATGCTAGTCATGGGGACTTTGAGGTCATGCGATGCGGTGTTCATAAACTCCGATTTGGCTTCGTTGGCCGCTTTAACCTGCTCAAATAGTTGGGCGTTTTCAATGGCAATGGCGGCATGGCTGGCTAACAACTGCACAAAGGCCACATCGTCGTCAGTAAAGTAGTTTGTGCTGGTGCTTTCCAAGTCAATCATTCCAATCACCCGATCATCTCGAATCACCGGCACGACTAGCATGGAGCGGGTGAGGCGTGACTTACGCATATAATCGGCATCACTATCCACATCGTCGATTAAAGCCACCTCGCCAGTGCGAGCGACCCGCCCAATAACTCCCGTAGTGACCAACCACATGTCAGTTTTATAACGTCGCATCTCCGAAACCATGCCATATTGAGCTATCAAATAAAAACCAGAACGAATGTCTCGTTTGAAAACACCCATTGTGCCAATCGTCACGCCCAGCGCGTCCATGCAGTACATCAGCGAAATATCAACCACTTTATCCAAATCAAGAGAACGTTGTAACTCTTGGTCGAACATCTGCAAGGTTTGTAGCTCTTGTACCCGTTCTGCTAGGGCTTGGTCGGTACGGGTAAATATCTGAGCATTTTCTATGACAATCGCCGATTGAATGGCAAACGAGTTGAGTAATGTAGCATCCTCATTAACAAAGGCCAGGCCATCTTTTTTGTTGATGACCTCAATTACACCCACAATTCGGTCGGCTGAGATCATGGGAACGCATAAAATATCTCTGGTTTTGAACTTAGTTTCCTCATCAAAGGCGGTATGCCAACGGGGGTCTTTAGCCACATTGTTAATGATCAGGGCTTCTTTGGTTTTGCCAACTGAGCCGACAATCCCCACGCCAACGGGGATTTTGGCCCCTACGAGGTCTGAGCCGGTAGGGCCTAACACCACCTCAAAGGTTAGCTCATCACCTCTTTGATTCATCAAAAATAGCGAGCCAGCCTCCGCATCTAGAATCTTGACCGCGCTTTCCATGACCTGTGGTAACACCGTTCTGATATTCAGGGTTCCACTAATCGTCTTGCTAATATCGCTCAACATGGTCAGTTGTTGCGCCCGACGTTTGGCCTCTTGCAACAGTTGCGATTTTTCTAGCGCGATGGCCGATTGGGAGGCGAACAGGCTAATCAGCCAGATGTCGCTCTCTTGGAAGCGCGCTCCTCGGCCAAAACGATGCACTACGGTTAAAACTCCTCGTACCTGACCGCTCCAACGCAATGGCACGCCCAACACCGCGCCAAACGGTGCATCCATATATTCAGAGGAGCGACCCGAAAAGGTACGATAGTTATCAACCGCCACCGCTTCGCCTAACAATAAGACTCGTCCGGTTACGCCTTCGCCACGCTTTACGCTCCGCCCCTTATAATCTTTGTCTAAGTTATAGCTGACCACCACTTTTAAGGTTTCACTATCCGATTGAAGTAACCAAACTAGTCCACCTTGTGCATCGAGCAGTTTTGAGGCTTGCTCAACCACGGAGGTCAGCAGTTGATCCGGCTCCCCTTCGGCTTGAACATCGAGCGATATCTGTTGGAGTGCTTCTAACTCGGCGGCTCGTTGATTGGCTTGTTGCAAAAGTTGGGCATTTTCGAGGGCGATGGTGGTTTGGCTGGACATGGTGGACAAAAAGGTTAAATCTTCTTGACCAAAAGGCTGTCCCGAACTTTTCAAGCCTAATGAAAACCATCCCAAAATATGTTTAGAGCCAAGCAAAGGCACACACAAGATGATATTGAGCATATTGAGGCGGGCCAACTCTTCTTGATTGATTTGTACCTGTTTTGAGACCGAGCCAGTCGGACTCAGTTGTAGAATATCTTTGTTGTCAACCAACCACTGAGCCAAATCATCACTTAAGCCAAACCGAACCTCAACTGGGGCATCATTGCTGTGGTCTTGATACCGAATAGAAAAGGCATTTACCGCTGGGTTACGCAAAAAGACGATAATCGGCTTGGCTTTGAAGGCTTGGGCGGCATGTTGAGACAGCAGTTCTAACACATTGTCTATGTTGAGCGAAATCGCGATTAGCTCCCGTCCGTAATTTTGCAGGAGGCGGCGATAATCGACCGCACCTCGTAAATAGCGATAATTAATAAACTGTTGCAAACTGTCTTTTAGCGGGCCTAAAGCCATCACCAAGGTGACAATAAACACAGTTAAAATAATCGGGTCACGGAAAATTTCTCTATCTTGGAGCAAAATCGCCAATACAGTGGTGATGATGATGTACACCACGCTGACTCCCAAGGTCAACACTGCATAGATCGCGGTTCGGCTAAAAGCAATATCCAAATCGGGAATTCGGTATCGTAAACTGGCATAACCCACCGTCAAGGGGAAAACGACCAAGGGAGCGAATAGGCCGACAAAAAACTGCCATGAAAACCCAAACGCATACCCCAACAAATTGCTTACCCCCCAAATTGCCGCGGGAGAAAAGGCAATCAACATGCCGGTTAACACAATCATCGCTTGCTGACGGATATTAATGGATATAATGGAAAAGCGAGTTCTAAGCAGGTGTAAGAAAAAGATGATGACAGTCAGGCCGATAAAACTGTAGTTTAACAGCCAAATCGTCAAGGATAAACGAGGGTTAGGGGCTAGATAAAGGCTATACAAATAAACGCTACCGAGTAATAGCGACAACAAATAGGGCGATAGATATATCTTCGGGTAGCGCTGAATCATTCTGCCTTGAAGAGGAAACACGAGGGTTAAATGGAGGAACGTAGCCCCAATAAAGGGGAAACTGACCGCCCATACAGAGGTCAAAAAGTGGGTGGTATGCTGGTCAAATAGCCCCGCAGCAAAAATCGAAATGAGGAGGCAATGGTTGATAAAGGCACTACTATTTCGGTCTATGCTCCGAAAATGGTAGACAATAAACCCAATGCCAAGATAAACAAGACCAATAATGTAGGGAAGCCAAAAAAAGGTCAGTAGGTCTGTCGAGGCAAACTCTATCAGGTTGACGGTGATTGTGTCAGGTTGGTCATGGTCAGACAAATTGGGGTCACGGTCAAAACGAAGCGTTACCGAATCCCCAACCGCTTTCTCATGCAAAATAAGGGCGAGTTGTCGGCCTGACGAGATGGGCTGATCATCAAACTTTGTCAAAACATCTCGTCGCCCAATGCCTTGTTGTGGGACAGGCCAATTAGGATTATGGGAGTTTGAGACCGTGAGGGTGGTGTATAGGAAAGTACCAATAAACGGGTTTTTGGCCCAATTTAGGGCAACAATTGGGGTTAGGACATTAACTATCACCGTAATGGCAGTTAAAAGGATAAAGAAAAACCATACAACTTTTTTAAAAGGCTCATTTGTTACGGAAGCAAAGGCCATAATCATTTAATCGTTTTTTAATAGAACAACCATTCGATTTGTAGTTTGAAATCGTAAATGGGCTTGAAGAAATAGTAGTGCTGATTTATTGACTGATAAACACCCATGTCATTCCGAGATGTAGCGAAGCGAAACGCGCAACTTATTTAATCCCGATTCCTTACGTTCAGAGTGACATGGGCATCAGTCAACGTGGCAACACTACCGAGAAATTAAAATAGATACGAATAAGCTTACCTGTATTATAAAACAGTCAAACAGGCTCTCCAAGTTTAACATGTGGTTGATTTTTTGTAAAGTGCTATCGGTAGAGTGGGGAGGCGACCGCTTTATCTCCTCAAAGAGGGAGGTAAAAGGGAGATAAAACACTATTTATTTCTAACTGATTATATGATATACTAATCCCGATACACAAAAAGGCTGTTTGATCATCGTTTGGGCCTGATTATCAATTTAGGAATCGGGATTAAATAAGGAATGAGCATTAATTAACATGTGCATTTGCGTCGGAGATTATGGTAGGGGCTAGGCAGGGCGGTCTAGACTTGGAATGTGCGACCATCTCCGCTCCGCCCCTGCCTCGCCCGTCATTCCGTGG
>JAUCGB010000070.1 GCA_030377895.1 Anaerolineales bacterium HSG24 | reverse complement strand
AATTGATAATTCATAATTGATCATTCATACTTAAACATGGCCCTGTCGTCTATGCGGTTAGGATTGGTGGCTTTCAACCACCGGGACGGAGTTCGACTCTCCGCGGGGTCACTGTGGATAATCTACCCAAAGGGAAGTGGCGTAACGGTAGCGTATCTGGCTGTTAATCAGAAGGTGTGAGTTCGACCCTCACCTTCCCTGTATCGGAGTGTAGCGCAGGTGGTAGCGCACTGGCTTTGGGAGCCAGATGTCGGCGGTTCGAGTCCGTCCACTCCGACTAAAAGGGCTGTAGCTTAGTGGTAGAGCGTTTCGTTTACACCGAAGATGTCGGCGGTTCGAGTCCGTCCAGCCCTATCCGGCTCGTAGCTTAGTGGAAAAGCACTCGGCTGATAACCGAGAGATGGTGAGTTCGATTCTCACCGAGCCGACTGACTGCCTTGTAGCTCAATGGAAAAGAGCGTCACCGTTCTCCAAAACTTATACAAATGTAGACATTCGCTGTTTGGTTTCTGTTTCACAGACGGCCACCTGACCGAGGTCATGAACCTTACCGTCTCCACAGACGTTACTTCCGGCGGAACTCGCCGTAGTGCTATTGGAGCAAACAACTTGGGTACTTTACCTGTATTGGCTTGGTTTTCACCACAGGTTACGCTAAAGATTTTATCGGACGAGCGATTTGTCGCCCGAACCCCATATCTTCACTTCTTAAAGAACCGATGTACTAATTATAAGCTCAATTGATAAATTTCACAACTATTTATAGCTTATAAATGACCGTAGGATTATATATTTGTATATAATTCATTTTATAGATGATAACCCTGCGAAGGTGAAGGTTATGGGTTCGAATCCCATCAAGGCAACTTAAGAAGTTCGTAGTAGGCACTTCAGTGCCCTTGAAGCGATGAATCACCTACTACAAACGCTAAATTTACACTTATGGTTTCAAATTATTGACGGGTAGCCGAAAGGTAAGGCATCTGACTTTGAATCAGAAGATTGTGAGTTCGACCCTCACCCCGTCATCTTAAGTTGTGCGCCGTGTCTTGTGCGTTGGGGGGACCGACACATATCAAATGACACGGCGCACCAACATTTTTAACTCTGGAGATTCTTGATCATGGTTACGCTACTTCTTAATGCCAGCTACGAACCCTTAACCGTCCTGTCTCGTCAACGGGCGATTCAGCTTCTGCTAAAAAACAAAGTTGACGCGGCCAGCCAAGAGGTCGAACTGGTTCGTAGTAGCACCAGCACCTTTCAAATCCCAACCGTGCTACGCCTGCGCCGATACGTAAATGTTCCTCGCAGAGGCGTGCGCTGGAGTCGTCGGGGTGTGCTACGGCGTGACAACTTCACCTGTATCTACTGTGGGGTGCAGGTCGATGAGGAACGGCGAGGCAAAATTTTGACCAAAACCGATTTCTCTCTTGACCACATCATTCCTCGTAGTCGGGGTGGACGAAACACATGGAGCAACACCGCTTGTTCCTGCCAACCGTGTAATACTCGCAAGGGCAACCGTACTCCACATGAAGCGGGCATGGCCCTGCTTTGGGAGCCAAAAACACCTCGCGTAAACTACCTCGTTGCTTATGGAAAAATACCAGCAGAGTGGAAATTATATCTACAGCTTTCGGATTAACGAATTTAATTAATTGGCAATTGGTGATGGTTTCGTCATACCTTGCAGGTTTGCTTTACGAGGGGAAACCTGCAAGGTCAAAATCATACGCGGTTGTAGCTCAATGGATGAGAGCGCCTGATTTCGAATCAGGAGGTTGTAGGTTCGAGTCCTACCAGCCGTACAACAGAAACCCCCAAAAAGAGTTATCTTTGGGGGTAAAAAAACTATGTGACTGAGGTGTAAACGGTGGCACGCCTGTTTGAAGCACAGGAGGATGTTGGTTCGACTCCAACCGGTCACACTCTAAAATGTTCTAATGGTCTATTATCATATTATCATTAGTGAGGTGTCGGTTGGCTGACGGGTCAGGTGAGCTTAACTCTGCTAAAATAGAGAATAACCGATTTTAGGAAATTTCTATGTTTAGCGAGGAACTATGACCAATACTAAGAGCATCTTATTTAATGAGTAACTTGGCCTCGTTTATGTTGAGCCATGTTAAATCAAGGTCAGCATGGATGCGGTCAACCCAGGCCTCACCCCAATAGAGGTTACAACTAGTTTCGGCTCGGAGCAGATGCCATCGCGCCTCTTCTAACTTATATTGCAAGTTCGGATCATAGTTATGCCCGACCTGATGGAGAAGATCATGTAAGGCATAGCTGGTATTTTCTATCCGTTCTATAGCATCTTTTTGTTGCTGTGACCCCTTCCATTGGATGAAGTCGCTCCCGTCATGCCAGCCAGTATTCCACGCGCCAGTGTTGACCTTAACACGTCCTTTGGCCCCATATTTTTTCAGATAATCGCTGATAAAAATAGGACGGGCGATGGTTTGTTGATGGCGGACTTGATCTATAAATGCTTTGTAGAACACATCCCAAAAATTCCCTTTTGGATTAGTGTTTCGGAACCAGCCACCATTATCGCCATCCGTGCAAGTCGTCACCAGCGGCGGGAAATCGCACCATTTTGTCCGTTCATGTAGTTCATGTTCAAACCAGCCAAAATCCATGCCCGATTCTTGAGCATCCGACAATTCTCGGTCGCGGGGGATAACGATGATTTTATCACCCTCATACTCGGCAAAGTGAGGACGATAGCGAATCTCTTGCCACTCCATTGTATCTAACGGTTCGATATGATTACCGTCAACCAGCACATACAGATAACCCAACTTTTTGAGGTGAGGGATTATCTCCATGCAAAAGCCCATTTCGGGCGGCCAAAAACCAGAAAAATGAGGCTGATTGAACAGATGTCGCCCAATGCCCAACCAGCGTTGCAGATGTTCATCCCAATCTACTTCGGGAATTAAGGGCAAAACCGGGTGATAGTAGCCCGTACCGAGAATCTCAAATAACGATGTATTTTGCAGGTGCCACAAATAGTCACCACATTTCATAGTGCCGTAGACTCGATCCTGAAAGCTGTGACGAGACAATGTTTCTAATAATATGCCAGAAAGCGATACATGGACTCGACCAACATCTTCGTAAGGCCATAAAGAACGAGGCATACGGTCTAAAGCCCATAATATTTCTTTAGCCTCCCACTCTTGGTTGTCTAAGAGATATTCCAAGTTACCAGCAGGTTGATGTAAATTTAGCACAAGGGCATGAAAAATATTTTCCATTAGATTACTACTCCTAGATATAGGGCCAGGTAAAAACCGAGTATACTGGTAATGGTTGAACACGAAGCGCAGGCTTCCTGCTAGCCTGCCTCAAAATTACCTAGCAAAAACTTGGTTTTTAGTTAGACCCTTTTTAGTAAATTCAGATAGCCGATAAAGAAATGGCTACCGAATCTATCTTAATATGGTTGATATAGATTTTGTATAAAGCCACTATAAACCAAATCTGTTTTTTTAACAACTTTTTTAACAAACGGGTGAAGCTCAAATGGCAGAGCGATGGTCTCGAATCCTGTCATCTGTGTGGGGAGGATATATTGATAATTGTTGACGGAGATTATTAATTCTGATGAGTTATCCAGCGAATTTTTGCGGTAGTTACCTAACCAATGACGTTACTTTTCTGCTCAAACAGATAGAGATAGAAACGGTAGATGTTTTGCAACGGGAGCGTCTTATGCAGGAGCAGGGCATCCATTACAGTCAACTCCTGCCCCAAGAGTATCTCCCCTCCGTGCGATATAAAACGGCTTTTTATACCAGCGTTAGGCTGAACAAACCGCGATTGGCTCAACATATTGCCTCTTTAGCTAACCAACTTAATCAGCGAGAGCGGTTAACCCTTGTCTCCCTAGCTCGGGCCGGAACGCCCATTGGGGTACTCTTAAGACGCACTTTGCGCGAGCGTTTCAATCGCGATGTTCCTCATTATTCAATTTCTATCATCCGAGACCGTGGCGTGGACGAAAACGCCTTGCGGTACATTTTGACTCAGCATGAACCGTCTGGGGCAGATATTGTCTTTATTGATGGCTGGACAGGTAAGGGGATTATCAATCAGGAACTACGAAAGTCGGTGGCGGTCTTTAATCAAAAAGAGAAGTGTCACATCTCTAGCGATATGTATGTGGTGGCCGATTTGTGTGGGCAGGCTACAGTAGCGGCCACGAGCGAGGATTATTTGATTCCGAACGCGCTCTTAAACTCGACCATTAACGGCCTTGTGAGTCGGACTGTGCTAAATGCCAGTTATCTTGACGCGCATGATTTTCATGGCTGTCGCTTCTACCGCGAATTTCAAGCTGAAGACCTTTCGTTGTGGTATATTGATGAGATTATGGCTGAGATTCGTCAAGTGACCAACATCGCGCCTTGTGCGACGATTGACCGCGTGGCGCGACAAATAAGAACGACCCGTTTTATCGAACAGTTGGCAACAGAATACCAAACTAGCTACCTCAAAATTAAGCCGGGGCTGGGCGAAGCGATTCGGGTTCTGCTTCGTCGAATGTCACAGGTGTTACTGGTTCAAAATAAAAATTCACCAGATATTGAGCCATTTTTAACGATAGCGGCAGAAAAGAATGTACCGATTAAGGAAAGAAAAGAGATGCCTTACCAAGCGACTTGTATCGTGGCCATCGTGCCCAAGGCACGTGGAAGAAATAAAACATCCCAATAGAAAAAAGTCAAACGGGAGCAGGAGGAATATCAACGCTCCCCTTAGTTTTAGGGTCTCTTCTTACACTCAGAGTGACATGGTTATCAGTCAACATGGCAGGACTACCAAATTTTCATCTCATCAACCAGCTAAGGTTGTAAGTTTTTTGGTTTGTTTGACCAATTCCAGTAGATGGGCGGTCTCATGAACTTCTGAAAATTACTTAGAGGCAACAAACAAAAAAGCTCCATGTCACATTGACATGGGGCTTCTTTGGAATTTGCGGGTAAATTGTTGCCCAAAAAATTTCTGGCTAACTGGTCGCGTCTCAACGTTACCCTAGATTGACCGAAAAACCGGGTTGGTTGCTCGGATGGTTGGGGTCGATAAAGACACTTTTATCATGTTTCAAGGAAATTACCTGAAAATAGGGCATAAACTCCTGTTCGCTCATGCCAAAGGCTTGCAGAAACTTATGGAACAGTTGTTGCTCTTCTATCTCGGCTTGTCCATCTGCCAAGGATGAGTCGATCAGGTTAACCAGAATACATAATTTTTGCGCCGGAGTGAGTATCGGCGTGGCTTGTTGCAAAAATTGGTCAATCGGCATGGTGCGAACTATCTGTTGAGCTTTTTGTAACAGTTGTTTGTTTTGCGCTCCCACACCAATACTACCTCCATCACTGCTCGCTCCACCTAATACCGACAATAGATGACCGACTTCTTCATTATCAATCTCACCGTCTGAGGCCATCATGTAGATTAGGGATGACGCGAATGCTAGATGCGGCGTTAATTGGTCGCCCGCATCGGTTTTAAACATATCAAATAAACCCATTGTAGTTAATCCTTTTTATTTACTAAGTAGGTGAACACCAATACTGCGGAAGGCTCTAAAGATTTTCTAGCATAGTTCAAACTGAAGGGAATCAGCTTTTTGGCATGGTGGCAACCATCATCGTTTGCAATCAGAACCTACGATGAATAATCGTACATCAGCATTTACAAAACCATGCCCTAAGTTGATAATCTAAACCGATAATTTAACCTGAAAACCGGGTTGATTATTCGGGTGATTATTGTTGGTAAAGACCGTACGGTCATTTTTGAGTGTAATTACTTCAAAGAAGGGGCGGAACCGTTGTTCGGGTACGCCAAACGCTTGGAGAAACACCCCAAACAACTGCTGTTCAGCCGGATCAGCAGATCCGTCTGACAGGAGGGAATCGACCAAATTGGTCAGGATGCACATCTTTTGAGAATCGCCCAACAGCGGCGCAGCCTGTTGCAAAAATTGGTTAATCGGTGTAGAGCGAACAATCTGTTGTGCCTTGCGGAGCAACTCTCTATTTTGCGCTCCCACCCCAATCGAACCGTCGGCCTGCTCCTCACCGCCTAATACAGCTAACAACTGCCCCACTTCCTCATTGTCAATTTTGCCATCAGAGGCCATCATGTAAATCAACGACGTGACAAAAGCAAGATGTGGTGTCATCTGATCACCTTGATCTTGCTTAAACATATCAAATAAACCCATAGTTACATCTCCTTAAATTTTGTTATCAACCAAACATTATTGGTATATGGTCTACTTATAATTTTATCCAATTTATATGGATATGCCAACTTGACCCTTTGTTATAGTCTGGCGCGGTTAACCCTAATATGTCAAGCGTGCCATCTTGATTGACATCTCCCAATGAGACAACCTGCCCAAACTCTGCTCGGTCCCAACGGTTGAGTTGGTCGTGTGAACCGCGCCGAAGAATGTTTATCAGGTCGCGCTCCTCAAGATGGTTGATGGTATTCATCATAATTCAATCTCTTTCTCGGCCTTGGTCTTCGTTTCGGCCAGGTTGAAGATATCTATGATAGTTATTTTAGGCCAACAACACTGGTTTTTGCCAGCATAATTTTAGAAATTCCTCGTAAACCACGTGTAATCTATGACTAAAGCATGCTATATCACACGTGTGATACATGTGATACATGTGATATATGTGATACATGTGATATAATGCGTATATCTTGCCTAACAGAGGTGTGCATTATGTCTAGAGGCCGTGTTCGTCTCTCACCACGTGTTTCACGTAATATTGCTCGTTTAGCCAAATCTAAGGCGATCACCTACGAAGTTACTTTAGAATATGTTATTGAGCAACTTCTTGTAGCTTGGATTACTGACCGTATTTCCATAGTTGTTTAATGAAGATAATGAGGAGGGGCAAACCACTAAACAACCATGAATTTTAATGGTAACTGGCCGAAACGAAGACCATAGCCCGCAAATCATTTTGAAGCACCTGAAGGCTCAACATCAGGCATAACATAAGCTAAAAGAGCTTCCCGAAATTGGGAGGTTCTTTTAACTTAGGACTTAGTACCCGACATGTCTTGCATAGCTACCGGCAAGTTTAAAACTTGCCGGTAGCTAACACCTCACTCAAACTCCAAGCTACCGGCCAAAGTCAGCAGTAGCACCACCCCGGCCATGCCTCCCGTACAGACTGCGCCGAGGTAGATCGGCGGGGAGGCGAGGAAACTCAAGGCCGGCCCTATCAGCATGATGGTGCCGGCTAAACCGAGACTGCCGTAATAGCCGCTCTTCATCCGAAACAGCAGACTCAGGCTGATGATGAAACTCATAAACCCTAAGCCGAGCAGAATCAGAGCGGTGTTCAGCTCGATCAGTTGCCCTAATGAAAGGTAGTACCGACTACGAATAATCGAAGCCAGCCACTCACTACCGGCAATTACACCACCAGATAAAAGCATAAAGGAAATACCTACCCAAAATGCAGTAATAAGCCGCACTGCGGTTAAGGCCACATCATCAATTTGGGTTTTGGTCTGAATTGAGGGCGCGGTAGCTGGGGACGACATGGGCATTGCAGTCGGAGGGGTTGGAATAGAAAACAGGGTCGCTAACTCCTGCTTAGCCCATTCGTTTTGGGGGTTGATGGTGAGCAGATTTTCCAAACAGACCCGCTGGTCATCATAGCGGTCAAATAGGCGATAGAGCCAAAACCAGGCCACCTCGTTGGTCTGGTCATGCTCAACTACATCAAGCAGACGAGAGCGGGCCTCACGCGGTTGGTCTGCTTTGGCGGCAGCAATGCCCTCTTGTAGCCATTGTGAAAGTTGATGTTGTGTGACCATAATGATGATAGATTCTACCCGACCCTAACCATATCGACAAGCGGTTTGTGAGGTGTAATGTGTGATTTTGCACTCGCGTGTTCACCTCAAATCAACCGATTGGATAAGGCTCGGAGTGGCTTAAAGGTGAGGCGGTGGATGGGGGTCGAACCGTACTGTTGTAACGCCGCTTGATGCTGTTTTGTTCCATACCCTTTATGCCGCTCAAAGCCGTATTGGGGGTACTGTTTGGCGAGGTCAACCATGAGGCGGTCGCGGGTCACTTTAGCTAACACCGAGGCCGAGGCCACCGATAAGGAGATTTGGTCGGCTTTGGCAAACGCGTCTTGATGAATGTTGAGCCGAGGCAGGCGCACATAATCAATCAACAGATAGTCGGGGAGAGTTGTCAGCGATTTGATGGACTGTTGCATGGCTTGACGCGTGGCCGCCAAAATGTTGATCTCGTCGATTCGCTCAGGGGATACAGCACAGGTGGCAGAATCAACGGCGACGTGGTGAATCAAATCAAAAAACTGATCCCGTTGGGTGGCAGATAGCTTTTTTGAATCGTCGAGGCCGCGTAACTGCGTTGCCATGTCAACATGTTCTGCGGGTAGAACCACCGCCGCCGCGACCACCGGCCCAGCCCAGGCCCCACGTCCGGCCTCGTCAATCCCTGCAATAACAGAATAGCCCTGCCGAAGCAGAGCTATCTCTTTTTCTAAATGGGGAGCCATTAAAATTTGTTGCGAAACAGAGGGGATTAGAAGCGGATCTGCTTCTAATCCCTCTGTTTCGTCATGATAATGTTACGATCATGAGTTCGTAGTAGGCACTTTAGTGCCGTTTGCAGGCGATGAATCGCCTACTACAAACGTTACGATATACGTCGTTCTTTAAGTCGGGCCGATTTACCACTTCGTTTACGGAGGTAGTACAGTTTGGCGCGACGTACTTTGGCATGTCGAAGCACCACAATTTTCTCAATTCGGGGTGAGTGGAATAAGAAACTTCGTTCTACGCCAATACCGTGCGAGGCAACTCGACGAACGGTAAAGGTTTTGTTAATCCCTTTGCCGCCTCGGATGGCAATCACGACCCCTTGAAAAATCTGAATACGTTCCCGTTTTCCTTCAACGATTCGCACATGAACCTTGACCGTATCACCCGCATGGAGGTCTGGTCGATTTTTATCGGCCAACTTTTCCATAGATTGGAAATCAACTGCTTGCATTAAATCAACTGCATGAGCCATTTTTTACACCTAATTCCTTACATAAAATAGTTATTTTTCGGTCTATTGTTACTCAGAAAATAACGCATCCATAAGGTGCGCTGTTTTGCTGATATATTATTTTGGAAAGCCATAAGACACAACTAGAGATTATACCATAGCTTTAAATTGTTGAGCAAATTTCAGGAGTCAATGAAGACCAAGGCAGTAGAAAGGTTCAATCTTCAAGATTGAACCTTTCTACTGTTTACTTGCTACCCGACAAAGTAGTTTAGGAAAAGCTAAAACAGGAACACAGAGTTTCACAGAGATGCACAGAGGGGCACAGAGGAAAAAATAAATCGCTTTTTCTCTGTGAATCTCCGTGTTCCTCTGTGAAACTCTGTGCTAATTAGTTTTGGCTAACTTTTCTGTCGGGTACTGAGACTGTTTATGTTCTTCCTGCGCCAGCGTCACCACCACGCCTAACGTCAAGAAAAAGACAAAGGCCAAATCGACTAGAAAATAGGAGTTATCGACCAATCCATGCGTCAAAAACGTGACCATGCTCCCCATTAACCCCAAAATGAGGGGGGCGGTACGGTGTCGATAGAGTCGCCATGCCGCTTGCCAAAAGCCCCATTGAAGCCACAACAAAATCAAAATGCCTCCAACTCCTAGCCGCAGACCAAAGTCAAGGATGAGATTATGGGGATGACTCAGATTCGGCTCTTGCCATGCTTCGGGCAAAATGTAACGGGTGCGATACTCGTACAGAAAGTTATCTAGCCCCAAACCAATCTGCCAATGGTCTTGGAGCATGCCCCAACTGGCCTGCCACAGTTTGACTCGGAAAAATGTGGTCGAGCCGGGAGTCAGGTCGAACATGGTCTGAAAACGGGCGGTTTGGCTGAGTGGAATCAGAAGTAAACCACCCATCAGCAGTACCACCGCCATGCTGATGAGAATCGGACGCAAATTTCGCCCGCCATGTCCAAAAAGGTAAAAAACGGTCATGGCGATGAGACTCAGCGGTAGAGCAATCAGCAATGTCCCTTTGGAAAAGGTTAGCAGAATCGCCACGCTAACGAGACCGAAGCTGATTAAGTAGAGCAGGGGACGAGAAAGAATAACTGATAACCGATGCTCCCTCTGCACCTCTGTGTCTTCGCGAGTTCGGTTATTTTTTAAGTTTGGCTCCCAAAACTGTATCAATCCGACGACCAACAGAATCGGCCAAACGCGCTCCAAAAACAGGGCCAGATTGTTGGGTGAGCCGTAGGCCAAACCTAAAACTCGACGCACTCCCTCGGCGGTGATGGATTGATCGGTGAAAAAGTAGAGGTACAGGGCAATCAAGGTTTGGCAAACCGCACCGGCCACCCACGCGTCGATCAAGCGCAAATACCAGCGGGTCGGGTCGGTGGGGGAGACTTCGTCTTGATCCATTGAAATGGAGTGCAAAAGTTGCTTTGGCGTGGAACTAAAAACTTGCTCCATTTCGGTCAAATCAGAGTTTGGACTCCCAGAAGAAACGATGATTTGGCGAGGTGTAAAGTCAAGCCGTAACCGGATTAGGCCGTAAAACAGCACCGAACCGACCACGATAGTACGCCATTCGTGCATGCTGACCCCAAAGTTTTTGGCAAACAAGGTGGCGATGAATGTCAAAATCAATAAGGCTAACACTGCGTAATCGACTGCGATGGGCCGGAAGATGAGCAGTTTTGGCATGGGTAGAGAGACCGACATACCATCTGTCCAACTCTTGCTGATGTACCGTCGTCGTCCCAGATAGACCAGCCCTCGTCCGAGCAGACCCAAGACGGTCAGCATGAGACTGAATTCGACGGGAGAGAAATCCTTAAACGGTAAATCGACGGGAGCTTGAAAGAAGGAGAGACTGAACAGAATCAAGGCCAATCCCAAATCAGGCCGGAGCCAAATTGTCAGGCCGAGTAGGGGTAGAATCGCCAAGGCCAGCCACTCGGGAGCCAGATATAGGGCTATACCCAAGCCAAAGGTCAAGCCGATGTGGATTCGCTCGCCCAAGGTGGCATATATGGTAATGACGATTTCGGCTAAGGCCCACATGCCCTCAGCCAAACCGGGCAGGGTGCGGAACAGTAGCCAAAATGTCGGCAGGCTGGTGATGACTGCCAGCAGTCCAGTCAGCATCAACCCGACCCAATAAGGCCGACTGTCCACTTCATTGTATACCGTCCAGCCCTCGATAGGCCATTGCCACCAACCCCCATCGGCTACGATTTCCACCTCGTGATAACCGGCGGTAAGATGTCGCGCCAGCGTGACCGTCTCCTGTCCGTATAGCGGGTCGTATAATACGACATAACTTTGCCCCTCGTTATTGGTCGGCAGTCCATTGGCTGGAAAACGCTCCCCTTCATTGAACATGGCCGCCTCATCCTTATCAACCGTCACCCACAGATAGCCCCGATACGGGCCACGATTGATACTCAAATCGAACCGAGTACCCTCAAAAGCAATTTTGAGGCGACGCGGCTCTGAGACTGGCACATCAGCCAGACTGAGTGGCTCCGAAAATCGCCAGTCGCCTCTGTATCGCCCGCTGACATGGTTAGCCGGATATTGCCCGATGGTCGCCACATGGACACTATTGCTCATAGTTTGAAACGCCCCCAACACATCTGGATGTTCGGTCAGGGCGAAGGCAAAGGCGGGATCGTTTTCGACCAGATCAGCCGTGTCCCACCGAATGGCGAGGATCGGGCCGAGCCAAGGCCAGTGGTGACGGACATGCAATATGGCGTTGGCGGTGCGTTGGGTCTGCACAGCGGGGATAGCCTGTTTCCAGAGCGATTTGCGTCCTGTCCAGTCGTCGTCAAATACGGCCCAACCAAAAGCAGTAGCCCAAATCGGAGTCTCTGCGTCGCCATGATTAAGCATGACCTGTCGCAGAAGTTCGGTGCGACTAAATCCCAACGTTGTCGGGTCGGCAGACTGCTCCGGCTCCGTGGCAAAGCCGTAGATTTGAGTCGCCACAACATCAAACCATCGCTCGGCATGGGCGGCGTAGAGTTGGTCTAAATAGGCCATCTCGTTCAGGTTGAGCGGGCCATCCTCCAGCGTGGGGGCGAGTCCGGCGCTGATGATGATTGCTTGCGGGTCAGTGGCCTTGATGTTGACCGTTGCCTCCCGAAGTAGGCGCGTATATTCAGCCGGATCAACAAAGCGATTGCCCCAATTCGCGCTCAGATTCGGCTCATGCCAAATCTGGTAATGATTGACTTGATCGCCGTATCGCGTGGCAAATAAACGGGCGAAACGACCAAAATCATGTAGTTTTTTTGGGGGAGTAGTGGGTGAACTGTCTTGCGCTCTAGCCCATGTGGGGGTGGTGTGGAGGACGGTTATCAGCTTGATCTGTAACTCGGCAGGAGTATCAGAGGGCAGTTCGGCATTAAACTGGCTAACAGCTTCGATGATGCGGTCGTAGGCTGACCAATCAATCTCGTTAGGCGTAGTTTCGATCTCATTCCATGGAATTGGTTGCCGAATCCAGGTAAAGCCGGATTCATACATCAAGGCCAAATTACGGGTCAACTCGATTCCTTGATATTGAGTCAGGTCGGTGGTCACGCCATACCCTTTATCAGCGGCCAATAGACCAGCCAAGGGTACATGCTCACTACGCCGAATCTGCCAGCCAAAATAGACCGTCGCACTCATCGACAGGGTAAATAAAGCCACTGCAATCAACGTCCAGCACGATAGGCGAGGGTTGATGCGGGGAAATTCTCGGTTTTCGGTTTGGGATGGGTTAGGAGTGTTCAAGGGGTAAATGTAGGGACACAGATTCGCACAGATAGCAATCATTCAGCCCCCTTGTTCCCAAACTGGGTTTGGGAACACAATTGCTTAAGCAAACTCTGTTTGTGACTTGTAACATGCCAGAAACAGAGTTTCTCCGGCAAATACGTTCCCAATCGAGAGATTGGGAACGAGGGAGTGAACGGTTACGCGTTGCTACTTCTTTTCGACCAACGACATACCGACGCGAATAGTTCCGGCTACTGCGAAGCCTGTGGCAATAATTTGCCAAATATCTTCACCGTACGCGCCATATTCCTCTAAGGCAATCGGATATGACCAGCCAAGCACGGTCAAAATACCAATCGCCCAGCGAGTCAGTTCCCAATTTTTTAGGCATCGTCCTAATGTGAAATGCTCCACTAAAATAATGACCGCTAAAATCGCAAATGGTATTGTTCGTTTCATAAATACACCTCATTTTATTATAGTAATGGTTGTTCGTATGTTTCTTGATTGCTTGCTCATTCCTAAATATTCTGTGAACTCGTCAGAAAGAGCCCTAGAAACCCGATTTCTCAAAGAAATCGGGTTTCTAGGGCGGCTTTACTGAACTTTTACTGCTCGTATAGCTCGTACTTGTTGCGTGTAGTCACGTACTAGTTGCGAATCGCCCTGTAGTTGGCAAACCAAAATTAACTGCTGGAGCAACTCAATCGTACCTGCACGGTCATTCAAGGACTGTTTGATGCGTAGAGCCTGTTCATAATAATCTTGTGCTTGCGCGTAGTCGGCAGAAACAACTTTTGCCGTTCCCAACCCTTCTGTACTGAGGGCTACTCCAACTTGGTCGCTCGCGGCCTTAAACATGGTCAACGCCTGTTCGTAAGCGGCTTGAGCGGCTTGATGATTATTGCTTAATAGATGTTGTTGACCCACCTGAATTTGCTGGTTAGCCGATAAATTTTCGTTAGTCTTATCAACAATTTCTTCGGCAACTTCAGTTGGAGCATCGTCACTGACCGTTTCTTCTGCTGGCGTTGTGTCGGCCTCGTCAGATTTGATTTCTTCTTCGGTCGTTTCCGGCTCAACCTCGCTTTCTTCGTCGGTTGTTTCCGGTTCAACCTCACTTTCTTCGTCGGTTGTTTCCGGTTCAGTTTCAACTTCGCTTTCTTCGTCGGTTGTTTCCGGCTCAGTTTCAACCTCGTTTTCTTCGTCGGTTTCCTCTGAGATCACTTCTTCGGGTGGTTCTTCTGTAGGTGATTCTAAGGCAACATGTCCAACCGAGTCGCTGATACTGTCATCACCTAACTCAAAATCAGCCTGACTGGTGATGATGAATCGACTAGGATTTGCTATATTTTCAACCAATAATGCCAATAGTTGATGCAGTTCGGTATCGCCATGTTGCTCTGGTCGGTAGCCATTATAGATGAACAACACTTTTCGCAAGGATAGCAGTTTAATGAGCGGTTCGATTTTCTCAGCGAGAGGAGCAGAACCATCTTTACTCTTCTCAAAATTGATAACCTGTTTGCTCTTAAGTTGTTTTTTGTGGGCAGACAGAAATCCGCTCGACCAATCTAGCACCGCTTGGGCTGTCGAGGCTTCCGATAGGGGAATGAGTTTGACCACATCAAACGACTCTGCCAACTGTTGCGCCACCATCACAACAAAATCGGTATTGATTTGTTCATCTGAGCCATGTATAATCGCGGCTCTCCAACTTCCGTCGGTCTCATTAAGTTGTTGTAGCTCGTTTTGTTGTTGATCATATCCGGTAAAATTATCATTGGGGGAGATGCCGGACAAGTCTAAATTTTTTGGTATTGCCATAATTAAAAGTACTCCTGATCACCTACTCGCAAGTTCCAAACTTGCGGGTAGGTCTGTAAGTTGGTAAATTCCTAGCTCAAGTAAGTTTGGGTCATTCCTCATCGGTTGCAATAATTTTAAATGATGCGTCTAAATCAGCCAAACGAACTCGTTTTAGTTTCAGAAAAAGTTGACTGTTTAAGGGGAATTCGTCAGGTAGGTTGATACTGGTTTCCAAATTAAGCTCTGGAATCAGAACTAGACCGCGTAACTTACGTCTATCAACCAAAATGCCTTCACCTTGCCAATCGGGGTGTTGTAACAAATAAACATAAGTCCAATGGCGATGTGATAATCGCTCGGCTTGCCGCATGTTGCCCATCACCGCGCTCACCGAGCCAACACGTTCTAACAGTTCGCTTGAGGAGAGAAGCGGCGCATCTTGTAAAAATGCCCGCAACTGTTGATGCACTACCAAATCGAGATAGCGACGTAACGGACTTGTGGCCTGACTGTATGCCGAGAGGCCCAAGCCTGCATGGGAATTAGGGATGGTTGACATTTGGCTTCGCTTGAGGGTGCGTCGCAGAGCAAACATTCCGGCCAAGCCGATGTCGTAATCAGGTTCATTTTGGGGCGATTCTTGGCTACTAAAGGGGAACGGGATTTCATGCTCGATAGCAAACTTAGCCACGCCCTCACCGGCCATCAACATTGCTTCGGTCACCAACTCACGACTTTGCAGAGGTGGAAGTTGCTTAATTGTAACCTGACCATCCACCACACGGATTTTACATTCCGGTAGATCGAGTTGAATCGCGCCATTGCGTAGTCGTCGGTTGTGGTTTGACAGAGCGAGTTGGGCCATTGAACGCAATGGCTCTTCGTGTAGCAGCTTGTTGGCATTAGTATATGTCAAACGGGTTACTTTGATCCAACTGGGCGTAATATCGACCTGGCTGATATTACCAGTCTCGTCTAACTCAATTCCAAATGATAACGCAGGCGAAATTTCACTCAATCCCAGAGCCAATAGCGGACGGACCGCACGAGGAAGCATGGTCAAAGTGGTTTCGGGAATATAGAGCGTTGCGCCACGGGCGCGCGCCTCCAAGTCGATTGGACTGTCCGGCGTAACCAGCGCGGCCACGTCGGCCACATGCACCCATAAACGATAACCAGCCCAACCATTGCCCGGCTCTGTTGGAGCAACCAGACTCAAGGCATCATCCGGGTCGTTGCTCTCCTCATCATCAATGGCAAACGCAGGTAGATGGGTCAAATCGAGCCGTTCCTCTTCCGGTAGGGGGGGGAGTTCTAGGTCAGGTAGGTCGAGGTTGACCTGATGCCGCTGGGGGTATGGGTTGACGTTGTTGTCCCAATGCTCCAAACGTAGCAGGAACTGATGCGCTTTGTTGGGTGTTTCTTCGATTTTGAGGGCTTCTAACAAACGAGAAGATTCCCGTTGTTCGTAAGCGAGCGATTCGACCTCGGTTAAATGATGAGAATCGTCAGGTAGTAGCTGATTACTTTTGGCCCGCTCAACAAAATCATTCCATGCCTGAGCCTGCGCCAATTTTGTTTCTCGATTTGTTCGATCTCGTTCAATCTGCTCGGCAGAACGAACGGTGATGTCGGTCGGCGTGCCGCGAAAATAAACTCCTTCCACTACAAGTAGCCATGTGGCCCAGGCTGTTGCCGGAGTAAAATCGTTATAAATCAGTTCCGCTAACTCTTCCAACTCTGTTTGAGTACCAGCCAGCAGTTCCCAAGCCGTTTCCACATCGCCCGGTTGCAGGCTGAGATCGGCCAGCCGTTTTAAGGGGCCGGGATGGAGTAGGGTAATATCTTTAGGCCGAACTTTTATGGTTTTGCCTGTTTTTAAGGATACGGTAATCTTATCACTGACTTGCTCGATAAGACCAGCTCTGTCTTTATATAATACTAATGCGCCATTGGTTAAAGGTTGTTGTTGATTACTCATGGGTATTTGTGTAGTGATGTAGAGTCAACCAAATTTGAATCTACAGTCTGTAAACTATTTAGGTTGGGGATATAGTATAACCCAAATAGGTAACTGTGACCAATTTTCTAATATCCTTTGGTTTTGTGATAATTTCGGGAATCATGACGGCTCATGCGCTGTTTATAATGATTTAATTATGGTTGTATACAGCTAACATGCTACGTCATTTAGTGAAAACATGACATGTTAGCTGTAAGCTATTGTATACTTAATAATCGTATGTAATCGCGCGTAATCACATGTAATCTCATGTATGCGTTTGTAGCGTATAGATTACAAATCGAGAATTGATCAATTTCACAATTGGTTACGCCAATCATTCTGAGCATAATTAAAAATTGGTTTTGAGAGGCTGAAAAAGTATGATACCATGGTACTACTTCATAAACAGAAAGGTCACTAAAAGAAACCCCTATTATGAGCCTACGTGTACTCGTTATTGATGAAGAACAAGAGACACTTGATTTTGTGGTTAACAAAGTCTTGCTTCCCCAAGGATTTCATGTCCACGCCGCGCCAAGCGGTATTGATGGTCTCCGTCAAGCATTAACTGATATTTTGGATATTATTATTCTATCTGTAGATATAACCAAGGTAACCAGTGTTGATTTATTAGAAGAGCTACGTCATTTTAATGGCAGTTTACCCGTAATATTGCTGGTTCCCCATAAACAAAGTGGTATGCCATTAGAACTGCTACGGCTGGGCATCCACGATTACGTAAAAAAGCCGATTGATCCCGAAGAACTGCTGAACGCGATTGAAAACGCCTTGTGTGTTCCGACTTTACAGGTACAAAAACGAGAGCTGTTCTCGCGTAACGTCATGCAGACCAATCAGCGCCTACAACAGCGGATTCAAAACTTAAACGCGCTCTATAACATCAGCAAGTCGATTACTTCGCTCCAAGAGCCAAACAAAATATTGGATCGGATTGTTGATGCGGTCATATTTATTTTAGATGGGGAGGAGTGTTCGATTATGTTGCTCGACCCGCAAACTGGTCAGAGCCAAGATTATGTGGTCAAGCGGCGTGAACTTGATCATAAAGAAGTCGCGGCACGGGCCAAAATGGCTAACACGAGCTTGGTTGAGTCGGTTTTATCGGTTCCGTTGCAGGTCGGCACGACGGTGGTGGGGATTATGAGTTTGACTAAGCTGATTTCAGGGCGATTCACCTCGCATGATGCACAGTCGTTGCGGATGTTAGCCGATTACGCGGCCATTGCCATCCACAATGTGCAATTGATGAAACAGCTTAAAGAGACCCAAGAGAAGGAGCGGAAACATTTGCGAGGCTTATTTGAAAAATATGTCGCTCCGTCGGTGGTGCAACAGTTGTTAAATGAGCCGGATAAGGTGAAGTTAGGTGGCATACATCAAGCGATTACGGTGTTGTTTGCCGATGTGCGGGGCTTTAGTACCTTTAGCGAGCGCACTCCGCCGGAGCGGTTGGTCAAACTCTTGAACCATTACATGACTGTTGCCGCTGATGCGGTTTTAGCCGAAGAGGGGACGTTAGATAAATTTATGGGCGACGCGGTGATGGCCTTTTTTAATGCTCCCATGCCCCAATCTGACCATCTTTTGCGAGCTTTGCGGGCAGCTTGGGTGCTACGTGAGCAGGTTAAGGAGTTGCATCAACGGTTGCCCAAACGGTATCATCTGCATTTTGGGGTGGGTGTTGGAGTCGGGCAGGCACTCGTCGGTAATATCGGCACGCCGCAGATGATGAACTTTACCGCGATTGGGGATGCGGTTAATAAGGTGAAGCGTCTGCAAGAGAACGCCCAAGGCGGCCAGATTTTGATTGCCCATGAGACGTTTCGGTTAGTTGAGGAGCAGATCGGGGCGCGTTATTTGGGGGAAGTTCTTCTTAAAGGACAACGCAATCCTGAACCGATTTACGAGGTGGTCTGGGTGGGGATAAAAAAGGTAGAGCCAAGGAACGTGGAAAAAATAAATGTGATGCGTAAAACGTGAGGCTTCATAGCATCACCTTTGCCCAGTAACAGTTTAAATAGGATAATTGAAATTTTCAAATCAAGACACCCTATATATGGTAATATATTCCTTGATGGCACACCGTATATAGGATAAAAACTCTTGAGAGAAGCCGATTTCATTCAATTATTCAGTTTCTAACCTTAGCGCGCAAGGGTAATGATAGACAACTATTTTTTCCACATAAAACATAATAAGTTCGTAGTAGGCACTTCAGTGCCTTTGAGGACGATGAATCGCCTACTACAAACGTTAAGGCTAAAGCAGTTGGACTAAGAGAACGAAGAACGGAAGGACAGTTCATCGTCACTCTCTACTTCCTACTTTCCTACATCATTCCGTCAATTTGGCCTCATCTTCGGGGATAAGCGGTTCTTCAACTACCACCACAAAGCGAGTTTTGGTCTTTTTAACCCGACCATTCATGCGCCGGTCTTGCATAATCGTCATCTCTTTAATGAAGTAAGAGAGGTGTGGATTTTTAAAGTTACCCTTTTTATCACGAGTCAAGGCGCGGGCGATGGTTGAGCGACTGACTCCCAATGCTTGGGCCAACTCCTCTTGCGTGACCTCAATTGCCACCTCTGGACCATCATTACGGCGATATTTGCTATAACAGCGTTGCCGCAACTCCCGAACCAACTCCGATAGCAGGGGAGTTAAGAGCGGTCGCCATTTTTTGCGAAAATATTGGGTAAATACTTCAACTCGGTGCGGGTTGACGATGGCGTTGTAGGCTTCGGGAACGATGCCCGTCTCAATTGGGGCTTCCTTAAACGCAATTGCATTGGGAGCGCGATGTGTGGAGGACGTATCGTCATTGTCTTCTGGGGGCAGGTCAAGTTGTTTCTGATAGCCGGGCGATTCAAAGTGTCGCTCGATGACCTCTTTGCGTGACACAAATTGTACCTGTAACGGTATGCCCGCGTTGGAGGTGGCGGCTCGGTTAATCCCCTCAATGAGGCGATGATTGAGCCAATCGGCGGCATAATTCGAGGGGACGGCAATCGTTAAGGTGTCATTATATAACTGAACCGGCACACTTCCTGTCAACAAGCTATTGAAAGTGGCTTGGGTCATGCTCTCCGACAACTGCTCCAAAGTTTGTTTCCAGAGGCGATTAACTTCAAACTCAAGGGAGTCATCGGTCGAATCGGATGAGTTGGAGTAAAATGAACTTGAATTCATCATGGTAAACTCCTTTGTATAATACTGGGCGATGTGGTTTATCAGAATTCCCCCATCCTTGGATACTCTTTTGGTTTTGAGGATGGGTTATCTGGGCATAAACATGGTGATCAAACAAAAAAAGGCACTACTCAGTTGAGTAGAGCCTTGTCGGAGTTAAAACAAATTCCCAAATAACCCTTCAGATAAATTTTGGCTCTTCCTTGATGGTCAGAGTTTATCTGAGTTAAATAGCCAAAATTATTTGGCTGGTGACATCACTTAGAAATTTATGTTTGTTGTAGATTGCCAAAAATTAAGTTATGACGTATAATCTAAACTTAACTAACGTGCTTGACAACCCTCTCGCAGGTCTATACTCAAATGAGGGTAATTGAAGCCGTGCGGTCTTAGTTGTACCGCACGGCTTAATTTTTTCAAGTTTGCTTATCTTAGCACGAAACCAGCCAAGAGTCAATTGTATTGAGCGTGGTTTTGCCCCCCGCTGGAAGCCCTTTCGTTACTGCGTTTGAGCCTGTATTGCCCCAACAAACTTGTATATTCGACATAAAAGTATATACTACCAATATATATCATATATGGAGGTGTAACTATGATGAAAACCGCCAAAATATTTCTGACCCTACCTTTTTCTTTGGTTACACATATTTAGCTCAAAATTGTTAGCATTCGATGGGTGAGAGTGCTAAAAATAGTCTTTGGTGAAAATAATTTTACCAATTACATTAAATTTGCAGTAAATTCTTGCGATAAAATTGCTTCCAGCATGTTATTTGGATTGCTTTTGAGGCTATCAATTTAAGGCGCAACAGTATTGAGTATCAAGGGCTGCAGGGGTTTTGAGGATTTATAGGAGCGTGGAAGAGGGAGAGGTTTACGACGCTGTAAAACGCCCAACGGCAAGAGTAACCAAGCAAATTCAGTCAAGTCCGGAAGAGACAGAGTTGGCGATTTGTTGAGCTTGGTTTTCAAGCTGAGCCAAATACTGGTCAGGTTTTTTGCGAAAAACACGGTCGTCTCGGAAAGAAGCCAAATGTTCCTGCATGCGCTGTCTTTCGTTTCGCCACTCCTGCAAAGGGACCCGCTTGAGCCGTTGCAGCTGTTGCTCCTCATCATCAGCTAGAGCAAAGAGCAACCAAGCAGCCTGTTCTCGCAGTCTCTGTTTGGCATGGTAGGCTCCTGAAGTTCGCTTCGTTTGTCTCCGCACTCGACCAAAAAGTGCTTCGGTGTCATTGTTAGTGCGGGGCAGTCCGGGAATATCGTAGCAGTGAAAGAGACCGGGTTTGTATCGCTTGGTCAGGTTGCGTAATTTCTTACGAAAAGAGACCAAGAACTCATTCAGGTCGTTGCGTTTATCCAGTTCGGTCAGAAACTGATCGAGTTCAGTCTCAACAGTGGTCGAAAGCGGTTTATCAGGAACATCAGAATCTGGTAGTAGCGGCAACGGTTTGTCCAGAATATCGCTAATCTTGAGTACCCAACCGTATGCCTCAGAGAGCGTATCATTCTCCTCTTTAAAGTCAGCCAAGATATCAGCAATGGCCTCGGCAAAACAGGTCAATCGAGGTTCATCGGGCAAGTTCAACCGGCTGTTATTCAACGAGGCATGGATGAGTGAGAGGTCGTTGTACAGGCGCAATCCGGCCAAGCAAAAGGGCTTGCGACCGGTGCGAGACAAGGCTCCTCGTATCCGAGCGGCATAAGCCTCGACCAA
>JAUCGB010000069.1 GCA_030377895.1 Anaerolineales bacterium HSG24 | reverse complement strand
TAAAACAGGAACACAGAGGAAAGAATAAATTCGCTTTTTCTCTGTGAAACTCTGTGTTAATTAGTTCAGACTAGATTCTCTGTCGGGTAGAAAGTCCTAACATTAGCCTTGTTAAAAAGGATTAAACGCATGTTACATAAAAAAAAGATAGGTGTTTTAGTTGTTGCTTACAACGCTTTATCACATCTCGTCAGTGTCCTAGACCGAATTCCGGCCCAAACATGGGAGCGGATTGACGAAGTAGCCGTGTTTGACGATGCCAGTAAAGATGCTACTTACGAGTTGGCTAAAGGGTATAAAATCGTCAATAATTTGGAGAAACTTAAAATTTATCGCAATGAACATAACTTGGGATATGGGGGTAATCAGAAAAAAGGGTTCGCCTATTTTGCCGAAAAAGGGTTCGATGTGGTGGTGCTTTTGCATGGAGATGGGCAATATGCCCCCGAAATGTTAGCCGACATGTACACACCCATTATCGATAATCAAGCCGATATTGTACTTGGCTCGCGGATGATGGATGAGTATGGCGGCGCGCTACGAGGTGGCATGCCGTTCTACAAATACATTGGCAACCGCATATTAAGCGTATGGGAGAACAAAATTCTCAATATGAATCTAACCGAGTTCCATAGTGGCTATCGAGCCTACTCGATTTCGGCCCTGCAACAGGTTAATCTTGCCAACTGTACTGATGACTTCCATTTTGATACTGAAATCATCATCAAACTAAACCATTTTAACTTCCGTTTCTTAGAAGTTCCCATTCCGACCTACTACGGCGACGAGATTTGCCATGTCAACGGGTTGACTTATGCCTATGATGTATACCAGACCGTCAAATCATACAAAGATACCGTTAGCGGCTATCGAACTGACCACACCTACCAAGAGTTCCACACCGAGGATTATCCCCTAAAACCGTATGAATACTCTAGTCATACCCTCGTTAATAATATTATTAGAGGAGTGGACAAACAGATTCTCGACATCGGTTGTGGCCCGGGTGCTGTTGAGGCGTTAGCTGATGCGGAACGTAATATTTTTATCGGACTTGATAAAGTTGCTCCCCCTGATAAAGACCGTTTTCGGCAATTTATTGTCCATGATTTGGAAAAAACACTACCCCTCAGACCCAGTCAAAATAAGGTATTTGATTATATTTTGCTGTTGGATATTTTGGAACATCTGATTAACTCTGATCAAATATTACGAGATGTTCATAACCTCGCTACACCTGAAACCAAGATTATCATCTCCGTACCGAATGTAGCCAATATTTATGTCCGGCTTAGTCTCCTTTTTGGTCAATTTGAGTACGCTAATCGAGGCATTTTGGACAAAACCCATGTCCGATTTTTTACTAAAGCGTCCTTGAAACGTTGGATTACCAATCATGGTTTTGAGATTGAGCAGGAACTTTATAGCATTATCCCCCTTAATGAAATCATTAAACAACGAGAATCAAATATCATCTTAAAACTCGCTAATCATCTACTATATGGCTTGACCAACCTCTTTAGCGGTTTGTTAGGCTACCAATTGATTCTCGTTGTACGAAAAAAGTGAGATTATATAACAATGAAACGACAAACATCTCAACAAGTTATTATGATAATTATCTTTCTTTTAGCCATGGGAATAACCCATCGCCTGACTTCGTTTGTATGGAATACCCGTATTCAGGGAGACGTAAACTTATTTGCTCTCACTGCTCGCGAAGTTACCAACAATAGCCGCTTGTTTTACCCTATGAAGTATGAGTACAGTGACCAAGTTGACTATTTAACCCTGAGCCATCCTGCGGTACAACATCCGCCCCTTTTCCCTTTCGTTGCCGGATTACTCGGCAAACTGTTTAATAGTGATGACACCTTTTTCTTCCTAAAATTAGTTTGTTTGAGTGCTGGAACGTTTTTATTGGTAGCAATTGCCGTATTAGGAGTCCGAAACGGCTGGCATCTGGAAACCGCTCTTGCTCTGTTGATGATTAGCCTCTCACCGATTATAGCGGACTATTCTGCGAATGGTAGTTCCTACATCATCTCGGCCCTCCTTATCACTGCGGCGACATATCTTTCCGCTCAGTTTCGTTATGACCAATTATCAAACTATGTTTTGGTTGCCATATTATGCGGTTTGGGTCTACAACTGCATGGTGCGTTGGTTTCACTTCCAGCCGCATTTACACTTATTTGGCTAATAAATATCCGACGTTTACGTTGGGCGGGGGTATTTATAACGGCTATTTTAGGTTTACTTTTGCTCACGCCTTGGATGGCTTGGACATATAGCCATTTTGGTCGTCTTTTTTACACCTATTCCACCCTTGCTTTGCGAATGTCATGGGGACTTGCTGTTGAGGGAGTATTTGATGATATTGTCACTGTCCGAACTGTGGCTGAAGTTGATGGGTTGTTTATCCAAAAATATATCCCGGCAGTTTTTGAGACATATCTCAGATTTTGGCTGGTTCACTTTTTAGAGGTTGGCCCATTTTGTTGGTTATTAGCCATTGCCGGAGGCTGGTATCTTTTTCAATCAGATAAAAAAGTCGCAATGTTGGCTATATTACCGGCATTTATATATAGCATTTTGCCTGCCGCAACGACTATTTTGAGAATACGTTATATCATCCCGATTTTACCACTAACATATCTGTTTGCCGCCTGGGGGTTTACCCAACTATTACCAAGATATAGACGACTAGCAGTTATTGGATTCGTGGGGACATTGATGTGGTTTGTACCCCAATTTTTGGAAACACCACTGACTCGCTATTATCTGGATGACTTTGAACTCTCTCAAAAACATGCCAGCATGGTTGAGCTATCAACCGCTTTGGGTCAGTTAGAGCCAGGCGTGGTGATGGGACGTGCAACCCATCTGGTTGGTGGTGTTGAAACGGTCTACTGGCATCGTTTTCCTTATGTGCGAGGGCGAATTCATAGCCTCAAAATCCATCAAGATTATTCCGGTCAAATTCTCCATAAATTAGCCGACGATTTTGAAGTACGTTATATATGGGCCGATGACACTACCGTCGAAGAGATTAAAGCCCTATTCCCTGCCGCCACGATTATCTTGAACAAAGAGCCGTTCTACGTCTTTGAACGTCCACAAATTGAGTAATCCCGTAGACCATGATGAACGCATACAGAGAGGCTTCGCCTCCAATTAACTTAATAAAACAAATTTTCGCCAAATTAACGACTGATATCTGTCTAATGTGGCTACTTATCCTGCTGTTTGTCGGTTGGCAACTCAGCCACACCGGCGGTTTACGGTGGGAGTATGACGAAGGCGCGTACCTCGCCATCTCCCACCTCATCAGCAAAGGACATGTCCTATATAGTGAGGTTTTTGGAGTTCAGCCACCGTTGTTTTTTTATACCCTTTTATGGGGCTTTTGGTTCTCTGAGCCTGAATTCGCGGTGCAACTCGGACGGGCGACAATTATCGGCTTTGCCAGTCTGGGCCTCCTCGCCACGGGCCTGTTGGGTCAGAAAATGGGCGGGCGCTGGGCCGGATTTTTGACCGTCTTGTTATTATCATGGCACCCCCGTTTTTTCCTCTACTCCAAAGTGGTCATTGGCGATGTACCCTCGATGTCACTGGCCATGGTGGCCTTGTGGTTTTTGTGGCGATACAACGAATCCTCAGACTCGGCAACCTTAAAACCCGAATTTTTGTGGCTTCTTTTATCAAGTATAACGATGGGACTAGCCTTTGGAATCAAACTCCTGCCCATATTTTTATTACCGTTATTCGCCTTATTAATCATCCAACGCCATTATCGTCAAATCAGCCCAAAAAAGATGAGTTCAAAGTTTGCTTTGCCTCATACTCTACGTATCATCAGAGATGGCCTGATTTTTGGATTTGGCTTACTCTTCACCCTCTTTTTGCTTCTCATCCCCTTTGACATTAACGCCTTTATCCAGCAAAACCTCCAATTTCGGATGAGTGGCATGAATGTCTCTTTTTCTGAGATGCCCAGTTGGCTCTATGTGTTAGCCGATTCTTTTACCCTGTACGTTGGCTATACCTTACTCATGTTGGCCGGAGTGGCCTTTTTGGGGCAGAAAAACAGATGGCATAGTTTTTGGATGGGCTGTTGGCTGATTATAACGTTTGTCACTTTAGCCAACTATTCTCCCTTATGGCCGCATTTACTCGTCGTGTGGGCCTTTCCTCAAGTAATTCTCGTCAGTATTGCCTTAAAAGCGATTAGCCATCACCTGCAAACAATCATCCAAGGTCGTCCGACTTTTAATGCCCTAAACGGTCTAGTTTTAATCGCCACAATCTGGTTTTTGGTTCTATTACCTTTTCAGTTGCAGGTTAATCAGGAATCGCTCTACGCCCCCACTGAGGAGACCGACATGGAGGTGATTACCTATCTTAACGAGAACGTCTCCGATGAGCGATACATCATCACGGATGAACCGCTACTAGCCGTTGTAACCGATAAAAAACTACTTCCCATTCTCTCCGATACTTCCAATGTTCGTCTAAAAATTGGACACCTCACCGAAACACAGATGATTACTCTCACCGAGCAATATCAGCCTCAAGTGATTATTTTTGGATGGGATCAGCGTTTTGCCACCCATTTGCCCGGTTATTTAGAATGGGTGAAAACGCATTATCAACTTTACCCGCTTGAGCATGAGGGTAATTTGCTGTTTATCGAAAAACCTCAGACATCATTTCCCTGAACTAATACAATATGCTAAACTTGTCGTCAACTTAAGCCCTGACAGGTTTTTGGAAACCTGTCAGATCTGAGCTTCCATTCCTCATTAAATTCAAAAGTTTGTCGATTCAATCACAAATTGCACAAATTAAGATAAAAACCCGTGTAATTCGTGGTTAAAACACCTTAATAACTTTAACCATGTTGAGAAATGATGAACTTATGTTGGAGAATATTGAATGATTCATATATTTATTGGCCCTATTGCCGAGATTATCAAAGTTGCACCCGTAATGCAGGAGTTAGACCGGCGTAATATCCCTTACAATTTTATTGATTCCGGTCAACACGCCGCTTTAATGCCCGACCTATGTCAACAGTTTGGTGTTCGTCAGCCCGATGTCTTATTGCGTCCCCAAGAAGACAATATCGACACCTTAGCCCAAGCGGTTAAATGGTCACTCAAAAACCTGTTTGATATTGTTTTTCGACCTCAAAAAATCTATAGTGAGATATTTCACGACCAACCGGGGGTATGTCTCATTCATAGTGACACATTAACAACATTGTTTGCCCTCTTTTATGCCAAACGATGTGGCTTAACCGTCGCTCATGTAGAATCTGGGTTACGCAGTTTTAACATGTTCGATCCTTTTCCGGAGGAGATTGTCCGTTTATTCGCCATGCGTTTTGGTGATATTTTGTTTGCACCTACCGATTTTGCGATCGAGAACTTGAAAAAACTTGGTCGCGAAGATAAAATTATGCCAATTGGAGCTAATACGGTTTTAGATACCGTACGCTATGCCCGTGAAAAGGTAGAGAGTAGTCTCAAACCTAATGAACCATATATCGTAGTGACCATTCATCGGGTAGAGACAATTTATTTTCAAGAGAAAATGTTGCAAATTATCGAACTATTAGAGCGAATTGCCCAAAATCATAAGGTTCTATTTGTTCAACATGAGCCAACTAAAAACCAGCTAATGCGTTTTCAACTTCAGTCTCGTTTAGAAAAACACGAAAATATTGAGTTATTGCCCTTACAACCCTATCTATCATTTGTGAATTTAATGACTGGGGCTGATTTTATTATCACCGATGGTGGGGGAATGCAAGAGGAAAGTTATCATCTCAATATCCCTTGTCTGGTGATGCGTGATAACACTGAACGGGTTGAAGGGATGGGCAAGAACGTACAATTAGCTCAGTTTGACCCCCAACAAATTGATTATTTCTTAGAAAATTTCCAAAGTTTACGCAGAGAAGATATATCTGAGGGTTTAAATCCAGCCAAAGTTATCGTTGATACCATTGCTCCTTGGGCGGGTGAAAAACCAGTAACTCATATTGATTTTTATAACCAGCATTACCAAACCCATGCCCCGCACGAAATTACTCAGATGATGCAAGTTGAACGACGCGATGTAATTTCTCAACTACTGCCAACAGAAACGGCAATTAACGGGCCTACTCTTATCGTTGGTTGTGGGCGTGGCGAGGAGACAGAAACCGTCGGGACTGGTTCTTCTGTGATGGGGACAGACATATCTGGGGAGGCGTTGTATCAAGCCAAACAGTTGTATCCTACCCATCATTATTTTGTTTCAGATGGGCATACATTGCCTTTTGCTGATAATAGTTATGGAGCCATTATTTGTAGTGAAGTAATAGAGCATGTTGAGGCACCTGAGAAACTATTGAATGAATTTCATCGGGTCTTACAGAAAAATGGCAATTTGATTTTGACCACTCCCAATTGGCTTAGTCTTTTTGGTTTAGCTCGCCGAGTGGGAGAATTTATTCTCAAGCGACCAATTCATGCCGCCAACCAGCCACTTGACAACTGGTCTACTCAAGAAAGTTTAACCGCGTTACTCAACCCTAATTTTAATATTGTTGAGTGGCGAGGTATTTGGTTTTTCCCACCTATTGGATTAGGACATCGTACCCTTCCGATGTCCCTGATGATACCCTTACATAAAGCATTAATGCCATTAGAACGTACTTTGCAACCTGTTTTGCCCGGATACGCCGAACTATTAGCAGTTAGCTGTCAAGTACGGAACAAATAACCCAGTATGACCGAAATTACACCATTTTCAATTATCGTACCGGTTTATAACGGGGCTGAAACTCTAGAAGCGTTACTGACAATACTAACCGCTCAAGATTATCCGCCTGAAAAATACGAGATTATTGTAGTTAACGATGGTTCAACCGATAATAGTGCTGAAATTGCCCAAAACTATCCGGTTAATCTTATCGACCTAAAACCCAACCAAGGCCGTGTTGTGGCTCGAAATACGGGTGCTAAAGCGGCCCAATATGAGCGGTTAGTATTTAATGACGTTAGAGTTACACCGAATAAGAACTTGCTGAGAACATTAAATGAACGAAACTACCAACCTCTAATTCCTAATATTGAGGATTATGATGGTAGCCGATGGGGATTTGCCCGTTTTTTTTATCTGTTGCTTTGTAAGCTTTATTACCCTTATTATCCCTTAAGTCAGGCTGAACCAGAGTTTTTTATTACCCCTGACAATTTTGATGAGATGCCAAAGGGTACAGGGCTGTTCTGTTGTGATAAACAGTTATGGTTGGCTTGTCAACCCTCCGCAACGAATAAAATGGTGAGTGATGATACAAAAATTCTGCGACAAATTGTAGAACATGCCCATATTCTACGCACCCTATCGGTGGCAGCCACCTACAAACAACGAACAGAGTTTGGGCCAGTTATGGCTCATACCTTACAACGAGGGCCTCTCTTTGGAGACTATTACTTACGTCCGGGAGGGTATCATTTCAAATTGTACCTAATAATTTGGTTAGGTATAGTTTTATTTATGATTGGTTTATTTATATGGCCGATTATAGTCTTGTTATTTATGATCACAATAGGGGTAACAGGTTTATTTGTTATAGCCCTATATCTAAGCCAAAGTTGGCTAGATATTGTCGTTGTGTTTTTATATTTCCCCTTTATTATCGTTGCTTTTGGATTTGGTATTCTCAAGTGGCAAATTGCCGAATTGACAAAAGGAAAAGTCTAATTTTATGGCGCAATTAAAAGCATGGTTAGAGACTCTGTTTAGGCAGGCTGTTGAAGATTACAAAAAGGCGATTTTAAGGTGTCTGGAGGCTTCATACCATGAAGTCATTTTACTTGATTGTGGGTGCGATGATGGCGAATGGACGGTTACATTAGCTGGACGGGTTGGACCGACACGTTTATTGGGTATTGAAATGGTTGCTGAAAGAGGATGTTTGGCTCGTGAAAAAGAGATAGAGGTGATAGGTAGCGATTTGAATAAACCTTTTGCCTTGCCTGATAATAGCTTAGACATTATTCATGCCAATCAAGTAATTGAACATTTAGCCGATACAGATAACTTTATAAAGGAGATTAGACGAACCTTAAAACCGGGCGGGTATGCCATTATTTGCACGGAAAATCTAGCAAGTTGGCATAATATTTTTGCTCTAACATTAGGCTGGCAACCTTTTTCGTTGGCAAATGTGTGTGAAACAAAGTGGCAGATTGGCAACCCCTTAGGACTACAAAGTGGTCAACCAATGATTAATCCAAAAAGTTGGCAACATTTACGAGTTTTTGCTTATCGAGGTTTGAAAGAGGTCTTTATTGAACATGGCCTAGAGGTTATTCATTATGAAGGGTCGGGGTATTATCCTTTACCCAATACGTTCAGCAAATTAGATCCCCGTCATGCTGCATTCTTGACGATTAAGGTGCGTAAACCACTCAATAAAGTTCTCCAGAAGAGTTTTGGCCGCTAGCCATCCGATGACTTGAAGTCATCGGATGACTAAATGGAGCAGAATTTATCTGGACAGCTATATAGGTTGTTATTAATGAAGCGTAAATGGTTAGAAACATTTATACCTTTTTTAGTCATTTTAATCATCATTATCTATTTATATAGTCAGCAAGAAAATTTATTGACTATGTTAAGCAATGTTTCACCGCTCACATTTAGTCTGCTAATTACACTTCAACTGGTTGGTTTGGTAACAAGTGGACTGTTATTAAATCTTTTTGTCCTAAAATTTAATGTTCGCTTAAAATCAAAAGAGTGGTTTGGGTTATCGGTTGTAACGGTGATGGCAAACTACTTAACCCCTTTTTCGGGTGGCATGTTAGCTCGGGCCGCCTATCTAAAACAACGCCATGCCTTTCCTTATGCCCAATTTGTCACTATGCTCTCAGCAAATTATCTTATAACCTTTTGGGTAGTTGGTTGTTGTGGGGCCATCAGTATGCTTGTTTATCCAGCCCATTTTTCCATACCTATATTTATTTTGTTCGTTACTGTCATTTTAGGCACTTCAATACTGACATTCCTACCTCATTTGAGATTACCTGGCAAAAACTGGTTCATCCACAATGTTAACATGGCTATTCTGGCCTGGTGCCAAGTTAGAGATGACCGCCCATTAGTTTTGAAACTAATTGGATATACCTTAATCAATATATCTGTCAATGGACTATCATTTTGGGTCGCTTATGCAGGTCTAGGACAGGAAGTTCCTTTTGTTTTGGCTCTATTATTTGGCCTATTAATTTCCTTTTCTATTTTGATAAATATTACACCCGGAAATTTAGGTGTTCAAGAAGCGGTGAGTGCTTTCTCAGCCGAAATATTAGGAGTTGGTGCCACAGAAGGCTTGCTCGCTGCGCTCATTATTCGAGCCGCGCTGTTAGTGACAGTTCTTACACTTGGCCCAATTTTTAGCTATCTGCTAACCCAAGAATTATCAACCCACAAGTCAAACTATAGATGTTCAGATAAATAATCACCTTATAACTTTCCATACGATTTATTTATGTCCGATAAACCCAATTTAACAATGGTTGTTGTCATTCCCGCCTACAGATGTGCCGATCAACTTAGAGGGGTATTAGATTCCATACCTACTTATATTAACCATATCATTGTTGTGGATGATGCGAGTCCAGATGACATCTACAGCGTGGTAAGTGGTATTGACGATTCTCGATTAAATTACATCCGTCACACACATAATCAAGGAGTGGGGGGAGCCATGCTAACTGGCTATAATCGAGCCTTAGAACTTGGCGCAACCATTATTATCAAAATGGATGGGGATGGGCAGATGGATCCTGATTTTATTCCGGCATTAATTACCCCTATTATCAAAGAGAACGCTGATTATACCAAAGGAAATCGTTTTTTAGTGCTAACTGATTTGAGACAAATGCCTAAAATGCGTTTTTTCGGTAATTTGGGTCTAACCTTTTTAACAAAACTTGCTTCGGGATATTGGCATATTTTTGACCCCAACAACGGCTTTACAGCGATTCATCATCATTGTCTTAATTCGCTAAATAAGAGCAATATTCATCAACGTTACTTTTTTGAAAGTAGCCTATTGATCGAACTATACCATCAACGAGCTGTCGTACTCGATATACCCATGCCAGCCCGATATGGTGATGAGAAAAGCTCCTTATCGATGGTACGGACAGCCTTTGAATTTCCTTATAATCTGCTTAAGGGATTTGTTAAACGTGTATTGTGGCAATACTATCTATATGACTTTAGCGCAGTTTCACTCTTTATCATTATGGGGATTTTATTAAGTGGTTTTGGTACGTTGTGGGGGGGCTACGTTTGGTATGTCGCGTTAGTCGAAGGGATCCCACGAAGTGCAGGAACAGTCATGTTAGGCGTTTTGCCTTTTATTTTGGGGTTTCAGCTACTACTGCAAGCCTTAGTGCTGGATATTCGTAATATCCCCAAAGTACCCTTACAACAAAAAAAGCATATCTATTCTTCTGAATGGCTAGAAAAACAACGTGAACGGTAATTTATTGGGAGTAACTGCTATCTAATGGACGTAAGACAGGCTAAAAAAAAACAGACTCCTCTACTTTTATTAGCGGTTATCATCTCCTTACTGGTGAGCCTATTGGTTCAACTACCAGCACTTACAGATAAGTATCGAATAATTACTGATTTGCAGAACTTTTATTGGTTAGCTCGTGCCAATGACCCCACTTTATTTAGTACCGATTATATCTATATGATTGGGCAAGATATAATCATGGTTAATTGGGGAGAAATAAGGCTTTTCTTTCTACCCGTTAGCTTGGGGCATAGCCTCTTGTTTTTCGTAACCAGTTATTTTCTTGATTATCTCTGGGTCAGCAAAATTGTCATTTTTGTTCTAATGCCCATATCTGTTATTTATTTATTCAAATTAGGACAATTTTTAGATAACACCCAAACCGGCCTAACACTCAGTTTGTTTTTTGCCTATTTTATTGCCGCCTCACCAGATGCACTAGCTCTAGCCCACGGTTTTCAACGGGCTTTTACAGCACCACTAGTAATTATTTTTCTTTATTCATTTATTAAACAGCAATATATACTAACCGCAACGATTATTTTTGTTAGTACCTTATTTTATTTCCCCCTGTTTCCGATTATGGTATTAACTTATGGCTTAGGATTTTGTTCTATAGGTTCCTCGTTTCCCATATCATTACAACTTGACCGTCATAAACTATTACCTTTTATAATCAGCCTCGCTTTTTCAGTCGTGCCAATAGCCCTTGTTTTTGCTATGAATTGGGATGTCATAGATTTTTCTAAGCCACTCGAACCCTTGCCTAACCTATCTAGTAATGGCTCTTTAGTTGATAATCCTCATTTCCAAACTGGTGGTTATGTACCATTATTCTTTGCCTTTCCGTTTCTGGGGCAAGCTGGATTATTTGATACTGGTGGAGATGCCCTTAATTTTCTCACTTTAATGATTCTTAGCGGGTTTATGCTAATCGTTTTAGGACGTGCATCTTTAACAAATCTGCCGGTATCCGTGTGGTACTTATTGGTTGCCGGTTTGACCATGTATGTTTTAGCCATTATTTTTGTATTTGGATTATCATCATTAGTTATATATTTACCCTCTCGTTACTCAAGAGCGACTCTGTTGGTGGCAATTCTTTTTTTTGTTGGGTTAAATTGGGTAGAATTTGTTATGGCCTTGCCTCAATGGTTATCTAAAAATCATCGTATTATCCGCCTCTTCCTTTTTTCTGTTATCACCTTTGTATTAGTAATTTTTTTCGTTGGATGGCTATCCCCGTTTTCTTTACCTGTTTTACCAATGTTTTTCTTGATTGGTGTTATTGTCATGGGTGTACTAATACCATTTGGGGGTACAATTGTATTTTGGCTCGTAACCTCAAACCAGCCGTTATCGAGGTATAAAATTGTATTGGCTATTTTTATAGCTCTCATCACTATCTTTATGATGGTTATTCATATTCATATTGTTGGCCCACAAACAATCAACCCCACCAAACCAGAACGTGACCTGTATGAATTTGTAGCCCTACTGCCGAAAGGAGCGTTGTTGGCTGGTGAACCAAAATTTATGACCAATATCCCCTTATTTTCTAAACGCAGTGTTTTATTTCGAGGTTTACATCCCAAAAATGATTATGCTATTCTTGATTTTTTTACCGCTAAATACACCAACTCGCCAAATGAAATAACCGATTTCTGCAAAAAATATAATGTGACCTATTTAGCTGTGGATGTTGAAACCTTTAATCCATCCTATCTGGCGGAGGGAGATTTCTTTTATGAACCATACAACTCTTATATTACAGAGATGCTTGTTGGCAAGACCAATTTTATCCTCCCTAATCGTCCGCCCATTTTTCAAAGCGATTCTTTACGTGTTATTCCATGTAATTAGGAGTGACCAAACAAAAAAACCCCACATCATATTGATGTGGGGCTTGAGTGGGCCTGGTAGGGTTCGAACCTACGACCAACCGGTTATGAGCCGGTCGCTCTAACCACTGAGCTACAGGCCCGTATTAAAATGAATAATACAAGAGCGGGCAACGGGGCTCGAACCCGTGTAACTAGCTTGGAAGGCTAGGGCTTTACCACTAAGCTATGCCCGCAGACAAATAGCTATTATACTCAGATTCTTGAATGTGCCAAATCTACTGCTTAATAATTTTATGAGTCATGTTCCTCCAAGAAATTGGGCATACCCATGATGTGCCGATTAGAGCCAGGGTTAGCCTAAGTACGCTTGAGGGAGGCTGTTAGTAGGCTCAATGGCAAGAGTAACCTACCATGAAAAAGGTGACAAAATCGAGAAAGTTTGTTATTATATCCCTCAAATATAAGTATGGAGGTATAGCATGAAGAACGGATTGGTAGTATTAGTTTTTTTGATGTTGTTAGGAATAAGTAGCTCGGAGCAATTGCCACGAGATCACGAGATACAAAACGAGGGTGAGGTGTGATGTTTGTTGAGCCAAATTATACACCGGAGGAGCTAGAGTTACCAAGAATAAGCGAGAGTATTTCTGCAATATGGATGTTGCCGATGTTAGAGGCGGTTAAAGTTGCGGCTCAAATCAGCTTTACCAACGGGCGTACAAGGAGTTTCGCATCTCGTAGGAGAGACGCAATACATCCCACATCCTCACGCCTTTCGACTTCCAATCACCACAAAAACAGGTTTGACGGTGACACCAGTCGTGGCATCCTGATAATCCACCTCATATTTCTTACGATTGGTCTCATCAATCGACTCCACAAAAAAGCCAAGTGTTATCTCGTTCACTCCCAAACTCTTACCATACCGAGCCGCTTGATCCAACGCCTTGTTATATTCATGGTTCGTTGAGAAACTTTTCACCTCAAGACCATACATCTTACCAGCATGCTTGATAATCAAATCTATCTTACCGTTACCTGTCGGGAACTCCGGGTAGACATGCCCATCATACCCTTGTAGAAATTTTATCAGATACATGTACAGATTGAAGTGATATATCGCCTCAAATATCCGTAGATCGGCCCGGCGCGGTACATCCTTCAATAACCAATCACGGTTTTGGGCTAGATAAACCCCATATCGCTGGAGTAAATTGCCAATATGTAGACTAGTTTCGGTGATGGTATCACTGAAATCGTCAAACGGGTCATATAGTTGACCGACATAATGGAATAGTTCATCAGAGAAGTAGTTGAACAATCGTTTTTGCACAAAGGGACAAGGAAATTTCAGATAATATTTCCCCTTATCTTCTTCTTGGTTAACCACTCCATTCAGATACAAGAAGTTGGTTAACGGATTGTCATACTTAAACGGCATTTTTTCAGTCGTTTTGAATATGTCCAAAACCAGTCCTTTGTATGGCTCTTGTTTAGCCTTGCTGATGATGTTTTGAATATTGTTGTTGGGCAACAAATTCATCGCCGCTCCATACATGTGATCAAATTGAGACATTACAATTGGCTTATCCGGTTTTTTATTGTATTCTTTCTTCTCTGTCAACAACTCCCCAAACCAGCAAATTAGCCCAGGCTGGCCTTGAGTCTCATAAAAAAGTCGTTTCACCACATCCGGATCAATCGGTTGACCAGTTTCCTTTTGATACCAATCGAACATGCCTGTCACTTCATCTGCCGTCAGATTCGGAATGTGCATGCTCCGTTGTACATTGAAGGGCGAATCTCGTGGATTCTCTACGCCCAACACGGCCCGCACACCTATCAAAGCCACGCCGTGCAGTAGGTAACTTCGTTCTAATGGGGGACGGTTTAACTGCTCTCCACGACGAATATAGATATTCCGTAAGGCTTGTACCAATTGACCTATCACTTCCTCAGACAGATTATCAAATTCATCCAATATTAATATCAACGGTTTCTTCAACAGTTGAGACAAAAACAGTTTCTCAAATTCAGTTAGATTTTTCGGTTTTGGTAGTTCTTGCTGTAAATCTTCCGTCATAATATCAGAAATATATTGAATTGTCTGCTCAAAGTTCTGGCCTACTATTTGCAGATTGACTTTGACCACATCAAATCGCTCATCTTCTTGTAATTGCCATAAAACCTGTCGCATCACCCAAGTTTTGCCAGTTTGCCGAGGCCCCCAAACGGTGATATAATGTCCACTCCTCTTTGGATTTTCGCCTATTAGTTGAGTTAAGCCTTGTTGAATCAATCCCTCACGCGGGGCATGATAATGTGATTCCGAGTCTAGCGGCCCGTAAGATGAAAATCGTCTCATTGTTACACCTCCATACATCTGGCATTATATCTGAGAATGGGTGAATGGGCGAATTATTAATATTATGAACTGTCCCCCTACAGGAGGCTTCGCGCTGAATGAAAAAAAGGTCTCGTTTCCAACAGGAAACGAGACCTTTTTTGTTTTCATATCTCGCGTTTTATACCAATATCTACGAAAAAATTCGCATCTCATAGGTGTATATTACGTTTCAGCTATCTTCCAGGCCAAAACCAAACGTACTACGAAGCCTGTCTCAACACATCTTGCCCAGGGCCACCTCTGCTGCATTAACTACCTGATAGGCCACTGGTGACGCGGTGAGCAAGGGATGAGTTCCCATCTGGAAAGTGGCGATTTGATCTGCGTTCATCTCTGCCTGAATCATGGCGGCGAGCAGGTTTACCAACTCTCCAACCGAATCACCACCGCAAACCTGACCGCCAATGAGCACGCCAGAATATTTGTGAAAAACGAGTTTTACCCGTAATTTGGTCGCACCGGGCAAAGACCCCGGATGTCTGTCCGGTGCTTCGGCCTCGCCAATAACGTAAGCGATTCCAGTTTCGCGAGCATCCGTTTCCCGTATACCGGCTAATCCAGAGGCTATATTTCCTATTTTTGTAGAAAATACACTGACAGCTCCTTTATTTGTCCGTCTCATCTCAAATAGATTGGCTGCCGCGATGCGAGCCTCAGCCGTGGCTACCGAGGCTAACCATGCTTTCACAGGCTGGCCGGTGAAAAAACTGACCTTCTCGGCACAATCACCGACGGCAAAAATATTCGAGTCGTTGGTTAGCATATGACGGTCTACGACGATAGCACTAGTAGGCCCAATGGTTAAACCTGCCTGTTGGCCCACCGCAACATTGGGGTAAACCCCGATACCAAGAATGACGGCATCTGCCTTTAACTGCCTACCGTCATCCAATTCAACATACTCAACTTTCCCGTTTCCCACCAACGATTTAACCTTTTGAGATGTTTGAACTTGAATATTAACCTTTTTTAGTTCATTTTCAAGCCGGATGCACAAGTCCTCATCAAACACCGTAAAGAGACAGTGGGAGAGCATCTCTACAACGGTAATATTCTGACAACCTAATTTATGACATTCATCAGCCATTTCCAGGCCAATAAACCCACCCCCAATAATCACAACATCTTGGGTGCTCTTCAATATCTCCAATAGGTGTGATAGATAGGAAACATCCTTTTTCATGACAAAAACATTGTCCAAATCGGCACCGGGAATCGGTGGCACCAACGGCAAAGAGCCGGTACCCAAAATCATTTTCTCATAACCAATTTCCTGCCCACTGGCTGTGATAATCGTTTTTTTCTCTCGGTTGATTGCTGTAACCTCATCTTTAATCAACTCTACTCCGTTTTTATCCAATGCACCATCGGGCATCAGATTTTTCTCTGGGGATCCCAGCGTACCAAAGATATAAGGGATACCACAGGGAATCGGAGTTTTATCTTCCTGGCGGATAACCGCTATTGAAGCATCGGGATAATGCCGTCTAGCCGTGAAGGCCGCCGCAAATCCAGATGCACTACCACCAACAATTAAAACATCTACTTTTTTCATAAGTTGTTTTTATCTCCAAATTAGATTAAATTAAAATAAAGTAATATTTCTACATCTTGTTCTTATGTTCCTGCGAGCCGTATGTCAGTTACCTACCCGCAAGTTTGGAACTTGCGGGTAGGTGATCACTACATGTGCAGGACTACCAAATAAAGTAATATTTCTACATCTTGTCCTTCACTCAGTAATGTTCCTGCGAGCCGTAAACCATTCTAGGTAACGAATCGGGATTAATTAACTTGTGCGTTTGATAATGGAGGGTGAGCTTTCAGCTCACATGTCGGCTGGAAGCCGACGCTCCGGCATGCACAACTTATTTAGGACTTGGCGGTTAAAAATGATTAAAATTTCCATTACCTCGCTTGTTTTTAATTTTATTCAATATTTTTTCTAGATTAGCTAAATCCTTTCCGACCTGAGTCATAATCGGAAACAACTCCGACCTAGATTGCGGTATCAGATTATACTTTACCAAGGTGACCAAAGTGCTTGAAGGCCCTAGGTCAACATAGATGACGGGTTGCGTTGCTTCCAGCCGGGTGATTGTCTCTTGAAACCGGATAGTTTCTCTGATAGTCGTCCACAGATACGTATGGGGAATATTGACCATTATTTCTGAATTAATACAGCATATAAAAGGAATACAGGGTGTCTGGTAGGACAAAGTTTGTAAAAATTCATTGTAGCAGGTCTGGGCTGGGTCAATCCATGACGAATGAAAGGAATGTGAAACATGCAAGGCCTGAGTAGCTGTCGAGGTATGTTTGAAAGCCTGTTGAATTTCAAACATGTTTTTCTTTGGGCCTGAAACAACAAAATGCTTACAAAAATTAACCCCGGCCAGATTACTTTGCCGATGAAGCCACCCCGTTTGGTAAAACACCATCGGATTATTCAGAATCGCGATCATGCCACCCGGGCAACATTGCTTTTCCAGACATCTAGCTTGCTCAATTACTGCTATCAGGCCCTGTTCAAAGCTAAGCGCGCCAGTGAGAGTCAGCGCCGCAAAGCTACCCATACTGGCTCCTAACACATAATCCGGCTCAATTCCTTGCGCCAATAGCAACTGGCCCAGGCTATATTCTACCATAAATATCGCCGGATGGGTACACAGTGTTCGATTAAAAGGAACACTACATTTCTTATCCGAGTCGTATATTTTTTCAATTATCGAAAAACCCGCATACTCTTGCACAAAACGGTCGCCCTTTTGCAACCATTCCCGAAAATGCGGTTGTTTTTCATATAACTCTCGGCCCATTTGATAATATTGGGAACCCTGGCCGGAAAACATGAATATCACTGGTTTGTGCATCTTATGATTACCTGTCCTATTCTAATATATTGGTTGGGAGGTAAACTGGATATGGCGTTTGATGGGATACCGATAGTTTCAACCAGTTTGCCCCTGTTGATCTGGCAATGGTCGAGTTTAGGTCAACGGCGGAGTTATTCCCATCTACTCAACATATTGAGTAGATGGCTTTACATGGTATAATTTGTCCTCTATCGTACACTGGTTTAGAAAAAGCCCAACAACGTCGGGTCTTCCATCCTCTCTGGAGTCCACTGTTTGGGCAGGACTTCCACTTTTGCCTCACGTCCCGCCGCGCTCTCAGCGGTCTCTTTGACCTGTTGCACCAGCCAAGGTCCGTATGGGCAAAACGGTGTGGTCAGTACCATCTTTACTTCTAACGGGTCAGGCTTTATATTGACCGATTCGACCAACCCCAAGGCAATCACATCTAAATGTCGTTCAGGGTCCATAACGGCACGAAGTGCTTCTCGGACACTCTCCTCGGTTACGGGTCCATCTTCGACTACTGTTGTTTCTTCAGCCATCGTTTTATCCTTGTAAACATATTCATTTAAGATTTATTTGGTAAATCATTACCATCAATGAAACATTATAGTTTCCGCCATAAGCTCGGAAAATACTGTTGATTCCGGCATGATCGGAGAAGTAGATATCCGACCATCCTTCGATGTAGGTCAGCACCTTGTCAATGAAATCAGCCGTAGAGACCAGTCATAGTTGTATCTGAGGTACTGACAGGTTGACCTTTTCTTGGTGTACTTACATTCTAAAAACGGATAGTTTTTTCCCGTATATAATCACCTTTGATAACAAAATTTATCCGTTAGCACCAGAAATAATTACCTCTCGCTGAGAGGCGCGATGAGAATATCATTCCCTTCAACTTTAACTTGATAGCGGGGCACCGGTAAAAACGCGGGCATGGTTTGCTCACCCGTTCTCAGATTAAACCGCGCCCCATGCCGAGGGCAAACGATACAATCGCCATCAAGTTTTCCATCTAACAACGGCCCATCATCATGGGTACATATATCAGAAATAGCGTACAAATTGCCCTCAAGATTAAAGATACCCACATCATCATCGTCATACTCGACTAAAATCCGTTCCCCTGATGGGAGATCAGACAGGTTGGCAACTTTGATAAATTCCATGTTTACCAATCATCCTCCTCTTTGTCCCATTCCTCTTCGCTGAGGTTATACAAAGCCATTTTTACAGCCTTCAGAGACAATAACGCACATTTTAAGCGAACTGGGCCAATTTCAATCCCTAGCTCATCTAAAATCACCTCTTTATTTATCTGTTTTGCTTCCTCAACCGTTTTGCCAATCAGCATATCGGTCAACATACTGGTACTAGCCTGACTAATGGCGCATCCTTTGCCACTGAAAGCCACTTGGTCAATCCTTTGCTGATCATCGACCAACAGTTCGATTTGAACCACGTCGCCACACAACGGGTTATGCTCTTTGTGAGAATGGGTATGATTTTCAAGTGTTCCCATATTGTGCGGATTACGGTAATGTTCAAGAATATTTTGTCGATATAGTTCGTCCATAATTCACCTATTTTGTTAGTAATTCTCGTGCTTTGTCCAATCCATTAACTAAGCGATCTACATCTTCGGCGATATTGTAGACATAGAAACTGGCCCGTGTGGTTGCCGAGAGACCGAGTTTATCATGGAGTGGCATGGCGCAATGATGCCCTGCTCGGACAGCAATCCCCTCACCATCAAGCACCGCGGCGATGTCGTGCGGATGAATATCGCCCATCGTAAAAGAGATGGCCCCCCCACGCTCTTGTGGATTCTGTGGCCCATAAATTCGCAATCCCTCGACCTGATTCAGACACTCCAAAGCATACGTCGTCAACTCAATTTCATGCTGACGAATATTCGCCATGCCCAATGTGTTCAAATATTCGACAGCCTCACCAAACCCAATCGCCTCGGCAATGGCCGGCGTGCCTGCTTCAAACTTCCAAGGCAAACTATGCCACTCTGAGCCTTCCAGCGTGACTCGTTTAATCATGTCACCGCCGGTCATAAAAGGTGGCATTTGGCTGAGTATATCTTTCCGTCCCCACAAGGCCCCGATACCTGTTGGCCCTAACATTTTATGTCCTGAAAAGGCCAAAAAGTCGCACCCCAGAGCCTGCACATCAACAGGCATGTGCGGCACAGATTGCGCCCCATCAAGCAGTACCAACGCACCGACAGCATGCGCTTGTTCAATCATGGTTTTGATAGGTGGAATCGTGCCCAAAACATTACTCATCTGGGTGATGGCTACCAGTTTGACAGCCGGAGAGAGCCATGCATCATATTTGGTCAAATCAAGGCATCCTTGCTCAGTAATTGGAATATATTTGACCTTTGCCCCGGTTTGAGCGGCCAATTGTTGCCATGGAACAAGATTGGCATGGTGTTCCATCTCAGTGGTGATGATGACATCGCCCGATTTGAGATTAGTTAATCCCCATGAATATGCGACCAAGTTGATGCTTTCGGTAGTGTTACGAGTAAAAATCAATTCCCGCCAAGTTGAGGCGTTGATAAAACGAGCTATCTTTTTACGAGCGTTCTCGTAAGCAGCAGAGGCTTTTTCACTCAGTTGATAAATGCCTCGATGCACGTTGGCATTATATTGCCGATAGTAGCTGTTCATCGCCTCGATGACCGTCTCCGGTTTTTGGGAACTGGCTCCACTATCCAGATAGGTAAGCGGATTACCATTGGATTGTTGATCTAAAATTGGGAATTTTCGACGAATTTCTTCAGTATTAAACATAGTGTCATATTATAAAACGTGAAGCGTGATACGTGATATCATATCTTCTCACGTATTTCACTACTCAAACCAGAAATGGCTTTTAACAAGATTGTCATGATTTTTGTCTTTAATCCTATCAGACATTAAGCTAAGTTTTTTGTCGGGTAACGAACTCACGTATCACGCTTCACATCGTTTTATCGTTCAATCGGTAGGGACCGAGTTCCTCCATTCTGTCCAGCTAGTTTAACGGATTGCATAATTTGTGATTTTTAAGTCTGACTGACAACGTATCGATCAGGCTTAGGGATTAATCACCTATATTTTTAGATACTGCGTTAAACAGTTTATCCCGCACTCGATTATAGTGCATGCGGTCAAACACTTTATAGAAAAATCCTTCAACCACCATTCTGACGGCGGTCTTACGCGGGATACCTCGGCTCATGAGATAGAAGACATACTCCTCCACTATTTTGCCAATGGTCGCCCCATGCGAGGCTCGGACATCGTTCGCGTCAATCTCCAAACTGGGGATCGAATCGGCGCGGGCGGTCTCATCCAACATTAAATTTTCGTTTTTGAGGTAGGAGTTAGTCTGCTGTCCGGTCTCATCAATCTTGATTAAACCGGTGAAAACACTGCGACTTTTATCCTTGAGCGCGCCGTGCAACAATAAGTCAGCATTGGTGGCGAGGCCGATGTGACGCAGTAAACAATCAATATCTAAATGTTGCTTACCCTGCACAAAAAACACGCCATTAAACTCTACATTAGCACCATTACCGGGCATTACACTGTCATAGTGGCTTTTAGTTAATCGTCCACCAAGTTGACCTGTCTCCCAAATTATGATGCTATCATTCGGCCCAACAGAACGCTTGACATTAAAATTATACACATCATGCCCCCACTGTTGCACATCCACGTAGCGAATCTGGGCATCTTCGGCGGGGTACAGTTCGACCACGCCCACATTCAGGGCTTGACCATGCGAACCATGAGACAGGCTCTCTTCAATATAGTTCACACTGGCTGACTGCTCGGTTACAATGAGGGTGCGAGGCATCATCACAGTGCCTTCTCCCTCTAATACCAAAGCCACTTGGAACGGGTCTTCTAGTTCGATGCCTTTGGGAATGTACAAGAAAAT
>JAUCGB010000068.1 GCA_030377895.1 Anaerolineales bacterium HSG24 | reverse complement strand
CATCAACAAGGGGAGGATTTCTATGCTATGTATCACTTACAGTTTGAAGTAATAGATACAGGCGTTGGTATAACTCCAGAATATATAGAGAAAATATTCTTATTATTTGAACAGGTACGAGATGCTACTCATCAACCACCGGGAATTGGGTTAGGCCTAACCATCAGTCAACGATTTGCCCAGATTATAAAGGGAGAACTACAAGTAAAAAGTGAATTAGGTCATGGCAGTACCTTTTCGTTAAAGTTACCTGTGGTTGTTGTTACAGAAAAATTATCAACGCATAAACAAATGACTTCATCTAAGATAAAAGAAGTCAATACAACAGATTTTTATCCTCCATCAGAGGAAGAGTTAAAGGATTTGTTTATGTTAGCCAAACGGGGCAATATCGGCAAAATAAAAAAGCGAATTACTCACCTAGAAGAGATGGATAAACAGTATATCCCATTTACTCATAAGTTAGGTCAACTTGCTCAAAAATTTGATGCTAAAGGTATTCAGATGTTTCTTAAACAGTTCTTAAAGTAAAAATGGTTACCAAAAATTATCAATTACTCTCCATTTATCCCACTCGCAACACCCAGGACCGGATACTATTATATGTCCCCCATTTTTTACCATCCCATATCGGCCTCATACCCTAATTTAATCAGAGAACGTCCGGCAATGACCTTAAAGGTCAATTTTTTGAGGGGTGGCCAACTTTGCCAATATTGGGTCGGCTTGAAATCTTTAGGTTTTTTCTGATGTACTTGCCAATCGACTGTCCCTTTAGTGGCGGCAAGTTTTGATGAGCCAATCACACGTACTTCATCAATCTTTTGGTATGGGTAACGTTTTTTATCCAGATCAAGATGATCACAGGCTTTTTGAACGAAAGAAACTGGGTCAGCTAAAGCCTCCTCATATCGACCTAACCAGTACCCTGTTTGTTGTTTGGCCTCAAACGCGTCAATCGTGCTGAGAATAACGCGCGCACTGCGATTCCAGCGTAGGCAAACTTGGGGAAAATTCAAACGCGGCCAAGTGCGTAAGGTAGAGTGAACCAAATCACGACCATCTCGAGCTAGAATTAACAGATTTTCATAAGGGAACATTGAAAAAAAGTGGCTTAGATATTGTACCGCAGGCATTTTTATTAAAACCCGTTTCTCAATGGGGGCTGAAGCATGCAGATAACCTATCATCGCCGCGCCAAAAATTGGCAAAAAATCTTCTTCGCCTAATTTGCCTATGTTTTTCTTGTAATTTAAGAGAAATTGTTTTTGTAGATTGAGTATATCGCCCGTTAACATCAAAGCTGGAAATTCCCATAGTTGATAGGGATAAGCATACAGGTCTGGATGTAAACGCATCAATTCACCAGCATAAACCGTGCCAGAACGGGGCATAATGCCTTGGATAATCAAGGCTGGCTTGCGCTCCACAATTGTTGGGCCAGGGCCAAAACCTCGAATCAATTTGGCCGCTTGTAACGCCTCTTCATTAAGAAGGTTTGGTGTAATCTGAGAGGTAAAACCTTTGGTTTCAAAAAAGTAGTCGAAATACTTTTGGGTATCTTGTAGGAAAATATCTAAACTATTCATGGTTATTTAATCTCCCGATATAACTGTTTATAATGATAGTTCTTGTAAATTTCGCATGGATATTTCTTTTTCACGAACTAATCGTTCTAAAGCCAGACCAACGCCCATAAATATCCAACTGTAAACGATATAATCATAACCAGCAACGGTCTGGGTATAAGCAAACGGGAACAGCCAATCGCCGAAGGCCATAGTGATGACGGAACTCACCGTACCCGCAAAACAAGCATTGGCCAATGCCTCCGCAAAATCATTTCGTCCCTCTAACCGAAGACATAGTTTATAATTGAATAAAATTAAGGCAATACAATACCAAAAAACAAAGAATAGGCCAAAAAAACCATTCTGAGCTAAAATATCCATAATTGTATTATGGGTTGCTTCAACCCATAAATCACCAAAATATGATTCATAGTAGTTAAGATAAGCCGCTTGGCCAGTGCCAAAGAGCAGATGTTTGCCTGTAATTCGCCAGTTGACTTGCCAAGCAAACTGACGAGTGTCTCCACTTTTGGTACTCTCTTCCTCAAGAGCGGACTGCATTGTATCGAGATTAACAAAAATAAAAAGGACTGCGCCAATAACACCAAGAACAACGAGGAGTTTTGAGCGTCTGAAAACCAATACGGCAAGCGCAATAATGCCTGGTAGCCAACCGGCTAACCAACCGAGATTAAGCAAAAAACGAGAAAATTCTAACATTGCTCCAACAATTAAGCAGACGATACGCGATTTCCAATTTAATCCTTTATTGTACATGGCCATACTAAACCCTAACACGGCAACCCACATGGTAAACATGCCATCATCATTGATAGCAAGTGGTGCGGGCAGTTTAACGCCACCAAAGCGGGTTACCCAAGCCAATACCCCACCAATCAACACCAAAATGACCATAATATGCAGTTGTTTCATGTCGTTGATGTGATTTGAAACCAAGAAAAGGGTGATTGGTAACATGACATTTACAACCGCCGCGCCAGCTTGAACAACTATAAAATTACCCTTAACATGCACAAGTGGGTCTATATAAAGGATACTCCAAAACATGGAAAAGAAGGTGATAAAGGTGAAACCGTAGAAGGGTACATTGATGGGGGATGGTCTGAGGGTGATTCGTCTGTCTACCAGAAGCATTTTGAATATCCAATTGCCCGTATAAATGAAGGCAATCAGTAGGCTATCTACAATGGTACTGGCGGTGCCAGTTGGAATTTTGATAGGAACGTAGATGGCTGCAAACAAAATCATCACCGCGCTCCATTCAAATCGGGTGATAATAAAATTTAGGACAATTAAAGCGAAAGGAATGAACAGGGGAGCGACAAGGAAGTATGGATTAAGCCCTCGTTGTCCCATGATGACAACCATTCTTCCCATACCAATCGCGACTAAAATAATCAGCAAAGGGATACCCCACCGTAATAAAAAGGGTCTCTTAGAACGAATATGTAACGTCATCCAGCCCCAAGTCGTGGCAACTCGGTGTTCAAATTGGTTTTTTTTCCGCTGAACTGGGATAGGTAACAATTCTTCTATTTGGGCTGCGATGGATGAATAAATCATAATGGTTTTAACAATCCACGAAGGACACGAGCATTAGGAACGCGGAGGAATTAACTTGTGCAGTTACAAATCCAGTTTGTGGGCGACTATCTGATCAAGTTATAAAAAGTTATTCCTTATTGGGGATTGGAGTTAGTTGCGTGTTCTTTCGATAAATTCGCTAAGTTTTTGACCGATAATTTGCCAATCGTAGGTTGCTTTAACAGTTTGCCGTCCTTGTTGGCTTAACTGTTGGCGCAATGATTGGTCATTTAGAATTCGTAATATGGCTTGGGCAAATTGGACAGGTTCATCGGCTAACAAAACATCCTGCTCATGGGTCAGGTTTAATCCTTCTGCACCTTTGTGGGTTGAGACAACAGGAGTTCCAGCCGCCATTGCTTCCAAGATTTTTAGTCGTGTCCCGCCCCCCAAACGCAACGGGACAATGCTGACCCAACTCTGAGCGATGGTCGGACGGATGTCGTCCAGATAGCCAGTAAAGGTCACGGCTTTGTTTTGAGGCAGGCGTGCGCTCAAGGCTGGGTCTCGTTTGCCAGTGATCGCTAGTTTCACCTGCGGACGTTCGATCTGAATTAGAGGCAAAACCTCGCCGATGAAAAACTGCATAGCCTCAAAGTTGGGGTAGTAGGACAATGCTCCCGAATAAACGAGCGTATCCGGTTTGAGTGGACCGAAATCACCCTGATAATGGGCCGTATCCACGCCATTCGGAATCACACCGATATGCTGATAGGCGGGGACAATCTCATAGATGCGCGCCTTCTCCTCAGCAGAGACGACGGTACAACCCTTGAATTTCGGCAATAGATGTTTAAGGTAGCGGGTCTTTTTCCACCACATCAAGCCCCAACGTAATTTTTTGAGAGGATGCGTTTGGGTCATATACAACTCATACTGAGTCGTTACTTCTAGTTCCTCTAAAATTTTGGTGGTATTTGGAAAGAGTAGAGCATACGAGGTCATATCAAGTTCAAAGGCGATGATGGCATCATAACGATTTTGAGATTTAGCTTGCAACACTAACTGTTCCATGTCACGATTGTAGGTATCAATGACCGCCCGTGGTTTTATAGATAAGAACCCTAGCGTTGCCTTTAAACCACTAGGCCGAAATGGGCGATAGATGGCGACATCAACCTGCTGACAAAACGCCTGCATGGCGGTCAAACGTGCTGCCTTGATACTCTCTCCAACAAAAGAGATTAAATCGATCTCATGCTGTGAGGCCAAGTGTTTTATCAGATTAAATGCACGAATTTTTGAACCATTGTCTGGTGGATAAGGATACCAACGAGATAAAAAGAGTATTTTCATGATATATCGACCCTCCCAAAACGCCCGCGCATATAATCAAGAATTGCTTGCCACATCGCTTTACGTTGGGGGGCTTTGTGTCTCCATTTTGGTTTGATACTCCAGCTAATTAGGGTCATCAAATTTCGGCCTAGTACCGACAGCATGACAGATAATTTAGCCTGAGTGAGATTCAAAAATAACAATCGATTACGAACCATGTAGTAATGAACTTGCGGTGATGCTTCACGGGCTACAATTGAAATTTTGTGCCATATTCTGGCGGACGGTACATGCAAAATCTTGAACCCTGCTTGAGTCGTTCGAACACACCATTCCGCCTCTTCATAATAGGCGAAAAAACGGGGGTCAAGCAAGCCGACCTCTTTAATTACCGAACGTTTAATTAACAAGGCACAACCTGTCACAAAATACATGGAGCGGGGCGTATCGCCTAGTTGACCTTCATCCAACTCATTCAGATTGACCATGTGAGTCATGCCCTTATCCCAATCAATACCTCCCCCTGCTGACCATATTGTTTTTGGCTCATCAAAATAGTAGATTGTTGGGCCAACGATGCCGATTTTTTTGTCGCTCTGAGCAACTTCAACCAACAGGCTTAAAAAGTCGGGAGCGACCTCGGTATCGTTGTTCAAGAGCAGAACATAATCGGTTTTTGCCACCAACGGATGTTGCATGGCGATATTGTTTCCGCCGACAAAGCCTAGATTTTCACCCGTTTCAAACAGGGTCACTTTGGGGTAATGGATGCGAATCTGCTCCACGGAATCATCACTTGAGCCGTTATCGATCACGATGGTTTGATAATTTGGATAATCAACCTTCTCTAGTGAAGCTAAACAGGCTAATGTATCGGTTAAACCGTTCCAATTAACCAGAACAATGACGACTTGCGGTGTTTTCATTATGTTTTTCCTCGACCTAGTTTGCGCCGAATCGGTTCCACCAATAAACTATTTATAATCTTCAGTTCGTTAGGGGTGAATGGCTTAAACAGCAAAAGGGCAATCACATAAACGACAATACCAACGATGACAGTACCGATCAAAAACCAATCCTGTAAGAAAAAAACGACTATTCCCATTAAAATACTGGCTAGTAACGGCTTAAAGATGAGGTTATTCAGGTTACGCAACGGAAAATCTTTGTGCAAAATACCGTAAAAGAAAAAGAGGGTAACAAATTCAGTAAAAATCGTTGAGACTGCCGCTCCAATATATCCCCAGTATGGAATGGTCATCAAGTTAGTGATGAGGTTCAACAAAGCCGCGGCCCCATATACTCGTACCGCTTCTTTCTCTTTATCAGTGGCTGTCGTCACCGCTCCACACAGAGAACTAAGGTTTAACAGTGGTACTGACCAAATTAGAATTGCGAAAGCAATCGCTGATTTGGCATATTCATCAGTATATAACAGGTCAATAATTGGCTTGGCCAATAGCATACCACCAATCGCAATAGGAACAGAGAATGCCCACAAAAACTTAAAGAAAAAGTTAAAAGTAGAAGTGACTCGCTCTTTGGATACACCATAATGACGCGACATTTGGGGAGTTAAAGATACTATAATGGCACTACGGATGAACATCAACTTAAAAATCAAGTTATAGGCCGCCTTATATAAGCCAACCTCTTCTTCGGTTTTCCACAGTGATAACAAGATGGTGTCCAAATCTCGGGCTGCCAACAGGGTAAAGGTAATCATGGCGAAGGGGAGGCTGTGTTTTAACAAGGAATACCATGTCTGTGGGGCAAGGTTTGGCTTAAATGTGGCTAAATCGAGCTTGCGAATAAAGTAAATGCCGAGAAAAAAGGTGACAGGAATCCATACATAGGAGGAGATGATGAGAATGTTGAGGGAGTAGTTATTTAATAGGATGTATGTCCCTAGTCCAAGCGTGAATACTCGTCCAACTGTGGTTAATAAAGATAGATATTCAATCCGTTCGTTGGCTCGTAAAATAATAGAGATTGGTCCATATAAAGCATGAAAATAGAACCCCATACAGGCGATGAAGATACCCATCACCATAGTTTTATTATAATTCGCCAAATAGGCGGCACTAGCGGTGATGATAATTATGGCAAAAGTTGATAGAATAAAACGGATGACAATCAAGTTCCAAAACAAACCGTCAGCCGTTTTTCGCCCCCGCGCGATTTCTCGGGTGGCGAATTGAGTCATGCCTAAATCTGCCATAATGGAAAATAGTCCAGCGTAGGCTAAGGCAGTGGTATACAAACCGTACTGACTACTTCCCAGTTGGCGGATGACGTAGACCGAGAACAAAAAACTTAATAGTTTGGCGACAGCATCACCAGCTATAAACGCACCTGAATTTTTGATTAAGTTACGAGCCGATTCTTCTTTGCTTTCTATTGTTTTATCTGTTGAAGGTGTCGGGGATTCGTTATCTGACATGAGTAGATTCCTTAGACCTGACCGTTTTTTGGAAACCTGTCAGGTCATGGATTGGGCAGACGTTTTAGCTTGGGGTTTCGTCATAGAAGTTGCGTAACATCATCTCAAAGGTAATTAAATGAGCCACTTTGCCGATTGTCCACTCCTGATGACCGGCCACATGCCGAGCCACAATCGAGCGTATTGCTTCAGGGCTAAATATGCCTCGTGATAATGTGCGCTCATCAAACAGAATCGTCTCGGCCCATTCTCGCAAGTCGGTGCGAAGCCAGTTTTCGTAATCAGCATATAGAGTCGTCCGTTCAGGAAAAACTTTTTTAATCCGTCGGTTAAACAGCCTTTTAAGCCGATTGTTAACCTGAGCAATTAGCCGCCGTTGATAGTCGTTACTAACAGGCAGTTCTTTTCTATCATCGGGGACTTTAGCCAGATGGGGAAACTCTTTAATAATAATGGTTTTCTTAATATCACGGTCACCAGTTAACTCTGATGGTAAACCATAACAAAAGGAGAGGAATGGCACATCGAAATATGGGAACCGAAATTCGATATGGGAACGGGCAACAACCGCTAAATTTAGCAGGTGACGGTTAAAGTGATTTAGGGTATTAAAAGCCGCGGCCCGTTGAGTATAGGGCAGATGGTTAAAAGGTTCTAGTTCCCTCACAAAACTATCAAAGGCTAAATCGCGCACATGAGGATAATAATCGGGGTGGTAAAGTAACCGTTCTTCGGAGTATATTAAACAAGGCCAAGTCATTTTTTTTGTATATATATCAAAAAACAAGGCATTAAAAGCAATGTTGTCAGGCGCATTGATGAGATATGGTACATATCTTGCTGGTGGTAGCCAGATAAGATCACCTATACCAGATATATTTACATCAATCGTTTGTCGGGCTTCCTTCAACATCTTGATGCCATGCATGTGAATCCATGGATGAAACCCTTCGGTGGTGGTTAGATGCAGATCAAAAAATTTTTTAATCCAGTTTCCATCATTGTATACGTCATGATGATGAATGGCATTGCCTGCTTTGGCGATTTGGGCAGCGGAGTAAACATCGCGAGAGTTGGAATGTCCAAAGGTAAAAGTATGTACGGTGTGGGGTGGTGAAGGAGTAAATCCCAAAACAGCTCGCGAGTCAAGCCCACCACTCATAAAAATTCCAATTCGTTCATCAGCCTTGACTCGTTTCACCACCGCGGCCCGAAATAGACGAGTACATTCTTCAACTGCCTCATCAAAAGTAATAGTTTCGGGTTGAATTGTAATATCGGAAAACGACCAGTACTGCTCAATCTGACAGGTTGGTTGTTGCCGACTATAGGTTAAAATGGTGGCGGGCGGCAGAAGATTAATATCTTCAAAAAAAGTTTTTTGGCCTAATACCCGTTGAAGGCGAATGAACTCCGCCACCGCATCATGACGTAACACTGGTTTATGAGGGATATGAGCCAATAGGGACTTGACCTCCGGCGCAAAAACCAAACAGTTATTTTTTTGATAGAGGTAGGTCGGATAGACTCCAATATGGTCATTAATGAGTTGTAACTGCTGGGTGGACTCATTCCAAAAGGCCATAATAAACGCACCTTCAACCCGTTTGGCAAAATCAGAGCCAAACTTTTCATACAGTTTAAGGGCTAAAACTTCGTCTGACGAGGCTTGATAGGCTTGTAATAACGGCTGATGGCTATAAAACTCACCGGTCATAACAACGGCTAGGGTGCGACTTTCATTCCAAATCGGTTGAACTGTTTGATTCAGTATCCCAATTCCGACTTGGCCTAATCCAACCATTTGAGCTTCATTAACATAACTATTTTGAGTAAACCAGTCGCGATATGCTAAGGTTTGAGCCATCTTGTTTAAATCGGTTAATATGTCAGTTTGCTGATTAAAATCAACCAAGCCAAATATGCCACTCATAGTTATCTCCTAAAATTTGGTGCATGTAAAACAATATTATAAATCTGAGCCAACTCATTCATTTCGGTTTCTAATGATTTTAACGGCTTCAGGTTTTGTTGCCATGTGATTAGCTTGCTCGGCGTATCAAGGATAAGTGCTAATTTTTGGGCTAAATCTGCGCCGTTGTTCGGTTCAAACAGTAACCCGGTGTAGTCATCCTGCACCAACTCGGCCATGCCACCCAAATTAGAGGTGATGACCGGAGTGCGATGAGCAAACGATTCCAGAATAACATTGGGGCTGTTCTCGTACCAAACCGAGGGAACAACCAGTACGTCCAGATTGGCATGAATTTCACTAATCTGCTGATTATCAAACGTGCCCATAAATTTAAGTTGAGGGGTATCAGCAGATTTTTCCTTTAGCCCCTCGGTAAACTCAGCAAATTTTGAGGTATCCCCATACAACTTAAGCTCGGCCTTATCGGTTTGCAGTTTTAAGAACGCCTCGACCAGAACTTGAACTCCTTTGTGGGGGGCGATGCCACCGATATAACCTATCCGTAAGGTATCGGAGGCTGTTTTTTCAGGGGGCGTAGTCGGAATATGTTTTAAGCCTTGCCGCATAAATAGCATCTGCTTGGCTTGATACCCTTTTCGTAGATAGGTGTCTCGTAAAAATTTAGAGGGAGAAATAGCGATGTCGATTTGACTGAGAGCGGCTTGTAATCTTTTTTGACGCTGTTTAATATGCTCGGTGTAGGTGTTAACTTGCGGGACATATTGTCCGCCCTGCCACAGTACGTTGCTAAGTCGAGGCATTTTTTGAGCCGATAAGCGGAAGCGACGTTGTTGTTCAAAATGGCATCTAGCACAATCTAAGGGGCTATTTTCGGGACATAAATCGCCCGATGTCCGTTGCAAGGTGTGGCGAGGGCACAAAAACCAGAAGTCGGTCAGGGTAGCAACCATCGGCAAATTATGCGCCTTAAACTGTTGGATGGCCGCGGCGGTCATCAAATAGCCGCTAATCAAATGCACTAAATCAGGTTTGTTGGCCTTGAGATATTGGTTCAGGTGGTCGCCAATCCACGGGTTTTCATATTCCCATGTGGCTGGCTCAGGGGCATTTTGTAAATTCAGGTATAACCGCCGTACCGGAATTCCATCAAAGATTTGGTCTTCGTAACGTAACTGCTCGGTGTCCAGATCATCAACGGCATCAACGCAGATAACTCGGACGGTATGCCCTTGTTGTTGCATCCATTTGGCGGTTCGGTGGGCGCGCCACTCTGCTCCGCCCTTAAAGGTTGGTGGAAAATGGTGAACGGCGATTAAGATGTTCAACGGTTTTTGTATTGACATAGATTCACTCCTTTTCGTTACTCAACAACCATCGGTTCAGCTAAACCGACACGGGGACTGACTCTGCGAATAATCTTCAAAGTTTTTTTGATATTGTCTTGAGCAAAAATGATACAACGAGCTTTATCATCATTATCATCGTTAGCGATAGTGATGAATCCAATCTCATTTAGGTGGACTTTGAGTGGTTCAGGCATGGTTTGGCTCACAAACAGCCAGTCACTATGGTCATCTAAATAGTTGGCATACACTTTGTTACCCCATAATAGTTTTGCCCAAAACACCTTATCAAATATCTGAGCGCGGGTCAGACCATAATCGACATATAACAGTTGATTCCGCTGTGCCCAATCAATGGCAAACCAATATATGGCTAACACAACTCCCTTTTCAAACAGGTCAAAATGGTCTTCATGAACAGCCAAACTGCCGACAATATAGGTGTTACCGATTGTTTCGCCCAACATAGCTGCCACCGTTTGACCTTGATATTTGATGATTAACAATCCTCCTCGATCAAACATCGCTTTTTTAGCCTTGTATGGTTCGATAATTGCTCGATTTTGGTGACGACTATTGATATACGGAAGGTACATTTTATCATAAAAGAGGTGTAAATTTTCCATGTCTTGGCTGAATTCACAACTAAAACCGACTTTCTGCATTTTGACTAAACTTTGCCGTCGTCCTTTGCCCATTTCAGCAATAATATCCTGAATGGGTCGATTAACATACATGCCCATCCGTACCCAAGGTGGCGAGAGAAACTGATAGTTTACATCCTCCAATTTCCAGTCGAGATGGCGATTCAACTCACAAATTACCATATCAGATTCTTGGAGTAGGTGTGGCATACGTTTAGGAATATTCCATAAGAAAGCGCGCCCTTGATGTTGTATTTTTGGTGGCGTAGGAAACAGGACATGCCTCAACTCTTTTTCTGTTTTGCTAAAACTATCATTGACCAGCGTAACTGACCATTCGTCACCTTCTAAACGAGTTATTTGTACCCGCCCCAATGTAACAAGTAGCCAGCCAAAATCTTTGAGTTTGGTTAATCGGCTGATGAGTTGGGGCGACCATGTTGAGGCGTAGTCAAGGCTCATAAAACGAAGTAGCCGTTCACATGGATGGATCCAGCCATGCACAATCGTGCGCTGAAAGAGATTAAGTAGGGCTTTGACCAGTCGTTGAGGACGAATAAAGAGGATTGCCCCAACCACAGACAAGACTAAACCAATGTTGAGTAAACCCGTCGATTTAAGTTTCGTTTCTGTTTTTGTGTTCGATAGTTGCCTAATCATAAAACCGCCTGAGCATCATTTCATAAGTAATGATAGGGGCAATCTTGCCAATTGTCCATTCTTCTAAATTAGCTAGATGGTGCCGAAAAAGGGTTTGTACAAACAAGGTATTAAATAGCTCTCGATTTTGAGCTTTGGATGCAAATAAAATCTTCTCGGCCCAATCACGCAAATCAGTTCGGAGATAGTTTTCGTAATCGGCATATAACGTCGGGCGAGTAGGGATAAAATTTGGCATACGTTTGGAAATATGCCGCTTTATTTTAATCGTATATTTATGTACTTTTCGGTATTTTGATGGTGTAATTGGCAAAAATTCATTTTTATCATAAGGAATATAGGCTACTTCGGGCATATAGGCCTCTATGATGGCTCGATATAACGTTTGATTCCCTCGAATATGAGATGGAATACCATATAAAAACTCAAATAGCACATAATCAAAAAAAGGAAAGCGGACTTCGACATGAGAACGGGTAAAGGTGACTAAGTTGTGAGTTGAGCGTAGACAGTGGTTGTAGATGTAGAAATATTCTCCCCGTACATCGGGACGCAACTGTAAAAACGGCTGTAGTTCTTGCCGAAAAGAGTCGAAGGCCAAACTAATAAGCTTGTTGCGTAGAGAGGGGTGATAGATAAATTCCTCTTCCGCCTCCGTCATGGAGGGCCAACTATATTTTTGATTAAACAGATAAAAAAGTCGAGTCGTCAAGGTCAAATCATCAACGGCATTTAGTTGGAGCAGTTCAATACTATCTGCATGCCCCATCACGGTGCCACCGTCCCAACCCGTTAAGTTAACATCCATTACCTCGCGGGCCAAGGGTAACGTACTAATTCCATGCCCATGGATCCAACTATGGAAGCCTTCCGTCAGAGTTAAATGAAAATCAACAAACTGTTTGACCCATTCGCCATTCGGCAGGTCGCTCCAATAATGCTCACTGCCAATTGCATCAGCGACCTGTTTGGCATAATATACGTCCCGGCAGTTATGAACGCCATAGGTGACTGAAGCCACCGGACGCTGTTTGATGAAGTTCAAAATAGTCCGCGAATCAAGTCCGCCACTCAAGTAAACACCAGCCCGATATTGATCACCAGATAACCGCTCGACGACTTGTCGTAACAGGTATCCACCCTCCTCAACTGCTTCGGCAAAGGTAATGTTCGGACGATGTGGAATTTGATCGACTGTCCAATATGGACGGATTCGTAACTGCCTATCAGACAGGTCATAGGTTAAAATAGAGGCTGGAGGAAGCAGAGTTACATCCTCGAAAAAGGTACGTTGCCCTAGAAGATGCTGAAATCTCATATATTGAGCTAATGCGACTAGGTCTAATTTTCGAGGAAGCGTCGGATGGAAGAGAACACCTTTCATTTCAGGAGCAAAAATTAAACTACCGTCATGGCTGTAATAGAGGGGATATAACCCAAAGTGGTCATTAACAATCACCACCCGTTGTTTGGTTTTATCCCATATCCCGATAATAAAAACTCCATTCAGATGCTCAACAAAACATTCTCCATGTTGCTGATACAACCGTAAGGCTAACTGTTCGTCACTATTTATGTCATCATCACCCTTTGTGTGGCGAGGAAAGTTATAAAACTCACCCGCCAAAACTAAGGCAATGGTTCGGTCATTATTCCATACAGGTTGAGGGGTTTGGTTAAATATGCCGATACCGATATGACCTAAGGCTAAATTATCAGCTTTTGAATTAAAGTAACGGCTTGTAAACCAAGCTCTATGGCACATTGTTTGCCCCATTTTATCAATTAGGGCCTGACTATTAATTTTGTGTGTTGGGTCTATAACGCCAAAAATACCACTCATAAGTTTTAATTGTCTGATAATGAAGTCTGTTAGCTATCATCGTACCGCATACAGATAAATGGTACAGTTCGGCAGAAGTTATCCGGTAGTTAGTTCCGAAGCAACAAAACGATGAATTTTGTTGTCATCTCAAGATTTTGGTTCATCAACGGTTGCAGGTAGCTCCTCAAATTGACCTGTTGGCTCAGTTTTGGTTGTACTGGCCCCATTTTTGGTAACAGGTTGTTTCTTCAATACTTTTTCAACCCCTCTATTATTGAGTTTATAGAAAGTGATATATTCCTCAAGGTCTTCTAACCTGACCTTCCAACGACTGCCTGTTTTTATACCCTGAATTCTGCCTGTTTCGCACCAGCGTCGCACGGTTTCTTCTTTTACGCCTAGATGAATTGCGGCTTCAGCCAAGGTTAACGTCGATTGAGTCTTCTGGCGTTTTTTGGAGGGCCAGAACTTCCAGCCCATAAATGAACGTTCAAATTGTTCACTTTGCACGGCTTGAATTGAGTGATACTCCTGTCCGTAGGGGAGTTTGACCCGATTAAATACTAAGCCTAAAAACGTATCTTTCTTTTTACTACTAAAATAATCTACTGCCAGATTGACAACCCGTTGACGGGTACGTGCATTGTTAATGACCAAAACTGTACCGTCAACAATATTATCAATCGCTTTTGTTTCTACAGCCTCAAGGATTGGTGCGCTGTCGATGATAACGAACTGAGAGCGTTCTTTGAGGTAATTTATAATGTCGATAAATTGAATTGAGTTGAGTAATGAGCCGGGATCGGCCAGTTTGCGTCCTGCGGGGAGCAAGAACAGATTATCAAGATAGGTGGGTCTGATGGCCTGCTTTAAGACCGTTTCTATCGTCTCCGCGGGGGTAACAAGCACATCAGACAGTCCAACTACATTGGGGATGTCGAATATTTCGTGGAGGGTTGGTTTACGCAAATCTGCGTCAACCAAAATGATATTTTTATCGGCTGAATCATCGCCTGAAAGAATGGTTGATTTTGAAGTGGCAACGGTAACACCCAAATTGGCGGTGAGATAGGTCTTCCCTGAACCAGCGAGAGGGCTGGTGATAAGCAGAGTCGAAAGAGTACGGTCTCCTGCGGTTAGGAATATACTTTCGCGCAAATCCCTAAGCGCGCTTGCTTCTGGAGACCACAATTTATCATGCGTAATGATTTTACTATCGCCTGCGGTGGATTTGCCAATCCCACCCAGTATCGAGACCTCGTTAATCGTCGAAACATCATCTTGCCAAACCAAAGTATCATCAAAAAACTCAATGATAATAATTCCGGCAACAGCCAAAACAAACCCTACAATCGCCGCGGCAATGATATTATTACGAATTTTTGGTCCAACAGGGCCACTCGGAACAACTGCATACTCAAACACTTCAACCTGGTTGGGCGACGCGTCGTTTAAGTTAGCACGAAGGCCGTAATAGATGGTCAATTGTTCCTGTTCTTGTCGTTCTAACTCACCAATTAAAGCCCGGGCCTCTTCACGGTTAACGGCAGATTCATCCTCGTCAGCGATTTTTTTGTTCTTGTCAATCGCTTCATTAATCTCATTGACTTTAGCCTCAATTTTTTCCAATTTTTCCTGAATAAAAGTCTCCCCTTCTTGTTTGGCTTGGGCAGGACTTTGCAGGACAAGCTCGTCGGCCACCGCGTTGGCTAAAAACGCCACCCGTTCTGGTTCGATGTCACTTAGTTGAAGCTCTAGTAGTTGGGCTTTAGGATTAATGCTCGCCACAATCATGCCCCCTAACTGCCCCGAGGTGATCGTACCAGATAAGTTATGACGGTCAATAACACCTTGGGTAATCTTTGCCTGCTTTACTCTCTCTGCATATACCTCAGCTAAGGTCAGGTTCAATTGTAGCGTCCTCGTATCGGGGTTGATTTCTCCGGCAAAGTTACCGATTTGCACCACAGATCGAGCAACATAGATTTTAGGCAACCGTTTACTATATATGTAACTTGTCGTGGCAGACAGAGCAACCGCAATGAATACCAGCCACAACCAACGAAACGCTATTTTGAAATATCTACCTAGTGTCATGTCTATTTCACAAAATTACAAATTATAAGATGAGGCTTATATAGGACGAAATTTAGGAGAAGCATCAGAGAAAGATAACGTCTCGCCACGGTATTAATGGCTGTCACTCTGAGCGGAACGAAGTGGAGTGAAGAGTCCCTCAAACGCATATCTGGGATTCCTCGATTCCGCTTCGCTACATCTTGGAATGACATGGTGCTTATCAGTCAGCACTACCAAAAAATCATCCAGTACGAAACAAGAAGTTACCTATCCATAAACATTTTACCACGCGGTTGTTAATAGAGCGAAAAAAGCTCTCGTGGTCAGTTTTATTTGGTATTATCGTTTTTTTAATGTTCAACTGAACTAACCTCCGAGGAAGATTTAAGTTTCCTCGAAGGTAAATCTGCACTGAGTCTTAACTATGGCTTGTAGCCAGATTCTTCAACGTAAATAACTTTACTGCCTTGGGGACTAAAGTAGAAAGGTTTCCATTGTAAGTCAGGTAAGGCACGGACAATGGCGTGATGTTTTTCGGGAGGGGCGTATAGTAACAAAAATCCACCACCACCAGCGCCTAGCAATTTGCCGCCAATTGCTCCGGCAGTTCGAGCTTTTTCGTACCATATATCAATGGAATGGTTGCTGATATTACGGGCTAATTTTCGTTTTTCCATCCAACCTGTGTGCAGAATCTCGCCAAACGCATCAACATCATTCCGGCCCAGTGCTTCATGTAGTTGGTCGGCTAGTTCAACCAAGCGACGGGTTCCAATCCGTTTACTATCATCGGATGATACCTGACGAGATTGTTCGACTAAAATATCGTCGGCACTACGGGTTAAACCTGTGTATAACAGAATCAGATTCTGCTGTAGAGTTTCGTATGTTTCAGGATGGCAAAGAACTGGATCGGTAAAGACTGACCCATCAGGATTAAAACGAATGTATTGTATCCCCCCATAAGCGGCGATATATTGGTCTTGTTTGCCGATGGGTTTACCACACAGTTCTATTTCGATGTTACACGCTTCACGGGCTAGACGTTCTGCTCCGGCCATGTAATGTCTATGAGCATATAAAGCGTTCAGTAGCCCAACTGTATAACTGCTAGAGGAGCCTAACCCTGTTCCCCCCGAAGGAATATCAGAGATAGAGGTGATCTCGATGCCTTGTTTGAGATGGAGTAGTTTTAAGGCTTCACGAATAAGTTCATGTTGCAAATCGTCCACATTGTCAACAATTTCTGTAATTGAGTAACTAGCTCGAATTTCATGGTCAAACTTCCGGTTGACCGTAATGTAGATATATTTGTTGATGGCCGTGCTAAGGACTGCACCGCGCTCTTGTTCATAAAAAGCTGGCAGGTCACTACCACCACCAACAAAACTGATTCTTAAAGGCGTGCGAGTAATAATCATGGTAATTTTTAGGTAGTGATGACCCATTGACTGATAAGAGTCTCATGTCATTTCGAGTGTAGCGGAACCGAGGAATCGCTCGGTTGATATGAGGGCCCGTTCCTTACCTTCAGAGTGACATGACCATCAGTCAACATGACAACACTACCAATATCTAATTTTTTTCATACTGAGGAACACCAAGTGTTTTAATCCAAATCGGATCCCAATCATTGAATCCGGTGCGGCTGATACTGCGTAAGTTACTCCCATCGCGATCCATAATCCAGATTTGACCATGCCCAGTGCGATTGGACCAGAACACTATCTGATTTCCATCCGGTGACCATGAGGGATGTTTATCCCACCAATGATAACGATCACGGGTGAGTTGTCTTAACTCTAAGCCATCTCGATTAACGACCCAAATCTCGTCATTGGCGCTTTCAGTCGAAATAAAGGCAATCTGCTCGCGAGTGGGCGACCAAACGCCGCCGTACGCGATCCCGGCCCCAAAACGTGTCACCTGTTCCTCAACCTCATAATGATAATCGTACCAATATAAGCCTGGGGCATCAACTCGAATATAGCTAATGCTAGGCACACTTTTGACCACATACTGTTCTGTATCTGGATCAAAAACCATTTCCGTTTTTCCCGAGTCTGTTTCTATTTTTTGATACCGAATCACATCTTTCGTGAAAACTCGAAAACGTCCATCAATCGAATATTCCTCCGCCTCTTGAGCGAGGTCGTAAGGCCAACGGTCTGACAGTAGTGCTAATCCTGTCCCATCGGGGTTGATGATAAAAATCTCTCCCGGATCGTCTTGGTCAAAAACAATCTCCTCCGCGCCAGTTTGAGGATTAATGACCGTTTCTTGATAGGTTCGGTCTGACTTAAAGGCAATCATGCCGATGAGTGATGCTGGAATTGGACCGGGCGTAAAGGTCGGAGTCGGAGTCGGAGACAAGGGCGGTAACTCTCCATCAAGAATCTGATAAATTGCAGTCGAGGTAGCCGTTTGAGCATTGTCCGGCATGGGGGTGGGAGTTCCGGTGGTGACAAGAATAGCCTCTAAATATAGAGCCGTCGTTTCATTAACGGGCGTAGGCGTGCTAGTCACCACTAACGGTGTCACCCAATTATCGGGCAATGGGGTGGCCGGGCCAAACTGTATCGCCTGAGCCGTAATCAGTTTGGTTTGGAACGCGGCAGTTAAAATCGTTTCTGGAGTTGGGGTACTGGTGATAATATAATAGGGTGGGGTTGGGGTCATCGTAATCGCATTAATCGGTAAGAGTGTCGGTGTTCCGTACATGGTGGCTAGTACTGTGGCCTCAACCCTAGCAAACCTCGCCGTAGCTTGATTTTCGGGCGTTGACGTGGGGATCAACACCCAAGGCGTAACCCAACTGTTCGGGGTTGGGGTCGGCTCACCAAGCAACTCATATTCGTAGGTGGCTGTCATTTGAATGGCAATGGCGGTGATAACATTTTCTGGGGTGGGGGTGTTGGTCACAATGACTAGTTTACCGATAGGCGGTGGCGTTGGTGTATTCAAATCTCCCCCGGCTTCTAAGGTTTGCCGTATCTGCCGAGTTGCCAGCATGTTGGGTAAACGTACTTCCAATTTTAGAATAGGTGCGTTGCCAAGAGTATCTGCCCCATAACCACTATCCCAACCAAATAGACCTTCTTGGTCGGGGGTTAAACTATCTAGCCGAAAGGAGATTCGGCCTATTCCTAATCGCTCCTCAACGATGCTCCGCACACTCGCGTTAAACTCAAAAAGATTAACCTGCTCCAAACCTAGCTCCTCACCGTCGATGATAAGTGGCTTTGGAAGCAATTCTATATCGGCATTATGAATATCTTCAAAACTGTATAAGGGCCAACGGCTATCAATATTGGCTAAAATATTGAGTTGAAATTGAGTGGAAACCGTTTCTGTTGTTAGCCCCGTCAATTCAATTTCAGCTCGCATAATCTCCGAGTTTGGAGGGATGGCCGATAGGTCGAATTGAAACGCGCCATGATGGAGTGTAGCATTTCGTAAACCTGTGTACAAATAGCTTTCGCCAAAATGATTACCCATCTCGTCTGACTGCATCCAGCCGACATAGTTCACCTCAGGAGCAATATTGTAACTAATCGTATCGATGATGGGGGTGGAGGTGGGCGCGGGAGTGGGTGTTTCGTTCTTAGCGAGTGTGGGGCTGATTTCGGGTAATGGTGTTGATGTTTCGGTGGGGGGCGGAGGCGGCGTAAACTCTGGCACCGCAGGAGGTGGAATAGTTCTCGCAACATAAAGTGCAATCGCCAACAGAATAAACAGCCCGACAATAACGATTCTAATGCGAAGAAAATATCCCGGCGTTCTTGACCTCATTCAGTCTATCACCCTACCATTTTTCGATTCTAGCTGACTTATTCACTCAGGGTACGATAACTGGTTAATTAGTCAGCTAGGGTTTTTCGAGTAGATTCTAATGCAATAATCTCTTGTGTTACCGTCATCAAATCGGGGGCAACGGTGAAACAGCCCTTAACCTGTTGCGCCGCGATACTCAGTTGAGCATGCCCTCGTCCAGTTAACACTAAAAAATTTCGACAGCCAACTCGCTGACCAGCTAACAAATCTGAAGCCGCGTCACCGACCATGTATGATTCATTCAAGTTTAGCTCCATCTCCTTGGCCGCATCGAGCAACATGCCCGGTTTTGGCTTACGGCATGGCAAATCCTCATCAGGAGTACTAGGGCAGTAGATGACGCGGTCAATCCGCCCCCCATGCGCGGTAATCTCGGACATCATACGGTCATGAATCGCCTCGACATCTTGAGGAGTCAAAATTCCTCGCCCAATCGGTGACTGATTGGTGATCACGATAATCGGCAGATTCAACTCCGCCAACAGTACCAAAGCATCTTTGGCCTGCGGTAAAAACTCAAACTCGGCCCATGATTTAACATAGTCGGCTCGATTTTCACATATAACACCATCTCGGTCTAAAAAAATAGCATACATGTTGAACTCAACGTTGGTATCGGGTAGTCCTGCATAGGTAGTGGTCATCTACCCGCAAGTTTGAAACTTGCGGGTAGATAATCGGCCTGTATCACTACTTCTGCACCACTACCGGTATCGTTTAGGAATGGGTATTAATTAACATGTACATGCTGATAGTTCGCCTTCGACAAGCTCAGGCTACGTCGCGCTGCCTGAACTTGTCGAAGGCGATGTCGAAACGCGCAACTTATTTAATTCCGATTCCTTAACTTCCTTAAAAGTGCAATGTTTTCAAAAAAACATGCGTTTAGATGCAGGATTAAACGTGACTTTATTATATGCCCCTGTGCATGATAAATCAAGAGGTAATTTATTACTATGTCCATCGTTCTCTGAGTAGTACTTAGTTTTGCCAGTTTAAGGTCATAGCACCATAACACTCGCCAAAAAGTAGAAGTAGAAATAGAAGGCTACTCGATCCTCGCTGTGGCGAAGATGACTTGAAACGGCTTGCAGTAGATGACCACACTCTGATAGGGTTCGAGTTGCACCCCGCCCGGAATGGTGTAGTTTTGGTTGCCGACACTTCCTTTTAACGGCCCTAAGTCGATATAGGTTTCATGCAACTCGGCGGAGGTCGTTGGGGCTGGGTGACTAGTCAGGATGACGTGTAGGTCAGGCCCGTTGGTCACATCAAACTGTTCAAATCGAAGTAGATGCTCTCCCCCCGGCAGGCGGTAAATTATGACTGTGCCGGAATCTAAATGGCTGGCGTTTTGCCCGACAAACGCTCCCTTGCTCACCACAACTAGCTCGGATTCTGCTTCTGGTATGGAATCGTTCATCTTCTTGGTGGGCATAACTGCCGCCGTAGCCATCACCTTGGCTGTTAGGTTGGCCCGTTCCTCCTCTGACATGGCCTCTAACTCTGCCATGTTGGGCAACTCAAACGGTAACACGTTCTCAACTGCTTGGTCGGGTGGATAGAGCAAGACCGATACAAAATACCAGATTACAAGGCCAAATAAAGTACAAATAATTAGCCCCTGACCAATGACCACAACAGCTAACATTCGATTACGGCGGGTACTCATGATGGCTTTTATCATGCTTATTCCGGCATGGTTCATTTTGGGATGAAGATGAATGATTTTTGCAAATAGGCGAAAGTAGTCCATTGGTATTAGGGTTGCCTAAATCATCAGGACAGACTTCCTATAGCTTTATAATTTTAGGAGTGTTATAATGATTTCAATATTGCTTAACGTTGCTTAGCAATCCAATCTGAGCGTATTATTGGAGGAACAGATAATGATTCATCAAAAAACAATAGAGGATGTTCTTAATATTAAGGGCATGTCACTCGATGTGAGCAAGGCAAATTTGAAAAAAAATGGGTATGATATCCATCTAACTCCCAAAGAAACCCGCTTGATGGCGTTACTGATGGAGAATGTCGGTAAAGTTGTGTCGCGAAACCAACTGATGCAAGAGGTCTGGGAAACCGAGTATATTGGTGATACCCGTACCTTAGACGTTCATATCTGCTGGCTACGCCAAAAAATCGAAGACAATCCTCGCATCCCCGAATTTATCCTTACTCGTCGTGGGCAAGGCTACGAACTTCGCATTTGAACCAGATAGGTAGCAGGGAAGCGGATGACAGATGGGGGGATGCAACTTTACCATTGTCATCTTATTTCCCTGTTACTTAATGCAGATAAACACGAATAACACAAGAAAAATAGCAGTAATATAACAAACCATACGTACATTTGAGTATCACTTTGATTTGAAATTCTGAAACTGGGGCGGGATCATGGCATCATGGAAAGAAAACTGCGGTGTTACGTTACTGTAGGCTGTAACCGCATGATAAAGGACAACACATGCCATCGTAATGTTTTGAATATGATTGAAAAAAGTAAATATGATGTCCTGATTTTTTTCGCATAACTTGCTGTTACGTAAA
>JAUCGB010000008.1 GCA_030377895.1 Anaerolineales bacterium HSG24 | reverse complement strand
TTAGCCGACTACAACCAAGCTATTCAACGCAATCCGAATGACGCGACCGCGTTCCTCAATCGGGGCAACACCTATCAGAACATGGGCCGGTATGAGGAGGCATTAGCCGACTTCAGACAAGCTATTCAACTCAATCCGAATGACGCGTCCGCGTTCAACAATCGGGGCAACACCTATCAGAACATGGGCCGGTATGAGGAGGCATTAGCCGACTACAACCAAGCGATTCAACTCAATCCGAATGACGCGTCCGCGTTCAACAATCGGGGCGTAACCTATCGTAAGATGGGCCGGTATGAGGAGGCATTAGCCGACTACAACCAAGCTATTCAACTCAATCCGAATTACGCGTCCGCGTTCCTCAATCGGGGCTTAACCTACGATAACATGGGCCGGTATGAAGAGGCATTAGCCGACTACAACCAAGCTATTCAACTCAATCCGAATGACGCGAAAGCGTTCCTCAATCGGGGCAACACCTATCAGAACATGGGCCGGTATGAGGAGGCATTAGCCGACTACAACCAAGCGATTCAACTCAATCCGAATTACGCGTCCGCGTTCTACAATCGGGGCGGAACCTATCAGAACATGGGCCGGTATGAGGAGGCATTAGCCGACTACAGCCAAGCTATTCAACTCAATCCGAATGACGCGGAGGCGTTCTACAATCGGGGCAACACCTATCAGAACATGGGCCGGTATGAGGAGGCCTTAGCCGACTACAACCAAGCGATTCAACTCAATCCGAATTACGCGGACGCTTATTTTAATATGGGAGTTTTGTATTATAATCGAGGGGAGAAGGAAACGGCCTTGCCCTGTTTTGAGCAGGCGGCCCAACTGGGTCATCAACAAGCGGTACAGATTGTGGCTCGTATTCAGCAGGAGCTTGGTCAGTCCCCTTCGACAGGCTCAGGGTCGGCAGGCTCAGGGGGCGAGTCGTCAAATCCGATGCAACAGGCATTTGGGGCGTTTGTGGAGGCTAATTCGGTTGAAAAGATGGTGGCGGCTGTGCAGGATTATCCGTTCATGGTCGGCTCGGAGTTTATCTCCACTGTGGAGGGTGCGCTAGGGCAGGTCTCGCCGGAAGAGCAGGCGATAATTCAAGCTCGCTTGGAGTGGTTGGAGGGAATGGGGGAATGAGGAATGAGGAATGGGGAATGGGGAATCGCTAATCTAGTTGGCGCGAATGTACCTACCCGCAAGTTCCAAACTTGCGGGTAGGTGACACTATGGGGAATGACCGCTAATCCAGTTGGCGCGAATGTACCTACCCGCAAGTTCCAAACTTGCGGGTAGGTGACACTACCCAGACCTCTTTTTGGCTCAAAATTCATTCTGCGAGTGACAATTCGCGGGCTTTTTGATTGGCGGTCATTCCGTAGATTCGGGGCGAGATGTAGGTGACGCTTGTAGCGTCACTAGTACAAGGTGGCGTAAATCTTCCAGTGGTTTAGAGTTTTTCAGATAATGGTTTTCAATTCAAGACCAACCTTCCCGCAAGTTCTAAACTTGCGGGAAGGTAACGGCTGAAAATGTTTATCTGACTCCTATAACTACCGTAGGACGCAGGCAAAGCGAGCTTTGCACTCCTATAACTACCGTAGGAGTTCTGCCGCTGTACTAGTTGCTAAATAAACGCCATAATACCCAAGCAATACAGGCGAACAGTCATTGTCACGCTACAAGCGTGACCTACATCTCGTCAGAAAAAGTGTGAAAAACCCGATTTCTTTGAGAAATCGGGTTTTTAGGCGGCTTTACTGAAATGTTACCATCCAATGGCTATTATAGAGCAGAATTTCCAGAATGGGAGAATTTTTATTCGCCTATTCTGGAAATTCTGCTCTAAACAGTATAAATACAGGAGATAATTAATTATGACTGAAACTCAAACACGTTTAATTTTTGTAGATCGAGATGACGATGTTCATCTTTTGACAGAAGAAATTACCACATTGGGGCGGGCTGATGGGAATACCATTCAGATTGCTTGGGACGAGACGACATTGACCGTCTCTAAGCAACATGCTCGCCTAGTATGGAAGCGGCACAAACTGTTGTTGGAGGATGTGGGCAGTTCAGGCGGAACCTACATCATCCGCGAGGGTACGGCCCGTCGAATCCCCAATAATACGCTGGTGCCGCTCTCCGAGGGGAGCATCATCCGGTTGGGGCGGAAGATTACGGCGAAGATAGTCGGCCTGCCTGAGTCGAATCGGGCCAATCAGCCGACGATGGGGCTAGGTGACTTGCAAACTCATACCGAACAGGCTGAACAGGCAGAGCAGGCGGAGGAGTTGCCACCAAAACAGGTCAATCCTGACCTCAAGAGTCAGGACAATCTTATCTATGATCATGACAAGGACGGTCTACGGTGACTTTTCAAAATCCAACAGTGAGTGTGTCCCTTTTTTTTGCGGTGCGGGATGTCGAAACCGATGAGCCTGACCAACTGTGCCAACGCTGGCTAACCTGTAGTAAGCTGAATTTGAGTAGTCAACAAGGTGAACAGGGCCATTACACCGGTCAGGCTGAGGGGGCTGTTCCGGCTGAGTTGAGAGGCACGTTGGCCCACGACATGCATATCATCCGCTTACGGCTTTATCGGACAGGAGAACAGCCGCCTAAAGTGTGGGGGGAACTGTACTGGTTGCTCAAGCAGATTATCGATCAAGTCTGGTCGGCATCAGTGACATCCGGAGCATCCGGGGCATCAAGGGCATCAGGAGCGTTAGGAGCATCCGAAATATCCGATAATCAACCCGCTCATCCGCCCAGAGCAATCACCTTTCTCTATCAGGCCACCATCCCCAACCGGAGCGAGCCGCGCAATCGTCAACAGTGGGTCACGGCTCCGGAGGGGTTGAATTTGACCGAGCAGCAGGCCGGTCAAGACGACTTGACCCAATTTGGCTGGTTGTGGTGGAAAGAGGAGGGCAAAATTAACCTGCCCACAGGTCAGGCCGTTCCACACAATACGCTGGCGATGTTGACTCCCAAGGAGCGGGCGACATGGGCGGATGAGCAGTTTTTGCAACCGTTGGAGCAGGGGTTCTCTCGGATTGCCCTTTATCTGCATAAGGCGGAACATCATGGCCGCCAATATCAGGCGGTTGGCAAAGACTTAAACGAGAGTCGGCCTGCCCTGCGCCAAACCACTCGTGAGGCCATGCGGACAACGGATGATGACCAGATTTTTCTTGAACGGCGCGAGCTGGAGAACATGGCAAAAGGGCTGAAACTTCTGCTGGCCGACATCGATTCTGCCGATAATCTGCGGGAGAGCCTTGAGCGAAACTTGCACTCTTTTAACGATCATGTTAGCCGAGTCGGGTTAGACAACGATATTTATACGAAGCGTAGTCGGCAGTTGCAACGACAGTTGGAGGCGATTGAGAAGGATTTGCATTATGCCGCCACCACTCGCCAAAATGTGCAGGCGATTTTGGAACTCCAGCGAGAAGTGGTTAACATGCGGCTTGACCATGCTAACTTTTTGCTCGGTATTGCCTTGGCTGTGTTGGCGATTGTATCGGTCTTTAATAGCTTTATCGACGTTTGGAGTCTGGCCGTCGATGGACATCCGACCTTAACCCTGCCCCCACCAGAGATACGCCTGCCCATCGCTGGACTGGCCGGATTGAGCGCGTATATCTTGCTGGTCGGATACGGCCTACCGATTAGACGCTACCGTGAGGTTGATGATCAACATCGCCTCCAATTTCTGCTGACCGCTCTAGCCATGTTTGTCGTTTCCATCGGACTGGCTTGGTGGTTTACGGGGTAGCGAATGGGCGAATGGGCGAATGGGCGAATGGGCGAATGGGTGAATGGGTGAATGGGCGAATGGGTGAATATGCGAATGGGCGAATGGGTGAATGGGCAATACGTTCTACGCAAGGAGACTAAGAATGATTTGGCAAAAAGTACGTCAATGTTATCCGGTGCAATGGTTGGTTATAGAGGCATTAGAAGCGCACACAACCATTGATAATCAACGCCAGCTTGACCGCATTGCAGTGATTGAAACCTGTTCAGATGGTCAGGCCGCGATGCAAGTTTATCGTCAGCTTCATCAACAATTTCCTCACCGTGAATTTTACTTTGTTCACACCAAACGTGACAATTTGAATATCCAAGAACTTACTACCCGACAAAAATTTTTAGCCTGAACTAATTAACACAGAGGTTCACAGAGGAACACAGAGATTCACGGAGTTTTTTAAAAAAGAGATTTATTTTTTCTCTGTGAAACTCTGTGTGTCTCCGTGAGCCTCTGTGTTACCGTTTTTAGCCTTTCCTAAACGGCTATAAACATAAGGCGAAACAGATAGCGTGGGAATAAATCCCCACGCTAAAAGCTGAAGACCGCTGAAGCGGCCTAAATAGCTGGCTTTAGCCTGCTTTAGCTATCAGCATCGGGATTTATTCCGATGTGTTTGTCGCACCTTAAGTTGGTAGCCTCCTAAACCAATCTGTCGGGTAACAAGTCGGTGGTATGGATTACGGATTCAAAATCAATGGAATTTTGGGAATGGATTTTCTGAGGCGAACCGGAGCAATTATCAATTTGCGAGAACTGAGCCTAAATTTTACTGAATAGTAATCAAAATAGGCGAATGGGCGAATTTACCCAGCGCGTAGCCTGTAAATATTCTGTGAACTCGCCAGAAGGAACGTCAGAAACCCGATTTCTCAAAGAAATCGGGTTTCTAGGGCGGTTTTACTGAACTTTTACCGTAGCCTCCCTGTAGAGGGATAAGCTATTCGCACATTCGCACATTCGCCTATTCGCATACAATCATGAACAAACAAGATAAATTTGCCGACATGGATACCGTGCCGCCGGAGAGCGAGCTACCTGAACCAGAGCCGATAGAAGAGGTTGCAACAGAAGAAGCGGAAGAGACTCATTATAAAGCCGATGAGACCATCGGTGGGCGATACGAGATTCACCAAGCCTTGTCCGGTGGCATGGGGGAGGTTTACCTGTGTTACGACACCGAGTGGGAAGAACCCATTGCCCTGAAAACCTTCAAGGCAAAATATTTGACCAATCCAAGGGCGCGGAAACTGTTTGAGGCGGAGGTGAACCATTGGGTCAAGCTGGAAAAACACCCAAACATCGTCCAGTGTTACTTTCTTGAGACGGTTGATAATCTACCGTTTATGTTTTTGGAATGGATTGCCGGAGACAAGGCCAAAGGCACTAGTTTGCATGAGTGGCTGGCACATGGGCGGTTGGAACTGCGCCAAGCCGTGGAGATTATTATTGATGTGTGCCAAGGGTTGATTCATGCCGAGCAGAAACGGCCCGGCTTTGTTCATCGTGACTTGAAGCCGGGGAATATCCTCATGACTCCCGATGGCACGGCCAAGATTACCGATTTTGGTCTGGCTACAGTGATACAGGAGTCAGGAGTTGGGAGTCAGACACCTGCGATACCGATGGGAGGAGATGACTCTTACCACCACACCATCAGCATCCAATCTAAAATCGGCAATCAAAAATCGGCAATCAAAATCGTTGGCACACCGCCTTACATGCCACCGGAGCAGTGGCAAGGGGGGCAACTAGACTGCCGAGCCGACATCTACGCCATCGGCTGTATTCTGTATGAACTGCTGACCGGTCAGTTAGCCATAACTCCCCCTCCCCCAAAGGGGGAGGGCCGGGGTGGGGGCGCATCGGACTGGCAACATGCCCATGAAAACCAACCCCCACCTACCCTGCCCGATGAAATTCCTGAATCCCTGAACCGGCTGATTCAGCGATGTATGCAGAAACAGCTCGACCAACGGTTTGCCAACGTTGAACAACTGCTGGCCGAACTGACCCAGATTTACCAGCAGATATTTAACCAACCCCCGCCAACCCGTAGCCAGGACAGTGAGTTCAGTGCCATTGATTACAACAATCGGGGCGCAACATACTATCACATGGGTCGGTATGAGGAGGCATTAGCCGACTACAGCCAAGCTATTCAACTCAATCCGAATTACGCGACCGCGTTCAACAATCGGGGCAACACCTATCAGAACATGGGCCGGTATGAGGAGGCATTAGCCGACTACAGACAAGCTATTCAACTCAATCCGAATTACGCGACCGCGTTCAACAATCGGGGCGTAACCTACGATAACATGGGCCGGTATGAGGAGGCATTAGCCGACTACAGCCAAGCTATTCAACTCAATCCGAATTACGCGACCGCGTTCCTCAATCGGGGCGTAACTTATGATAAGATGGGCCGGTATGAGGAGGCATTAGCCGACTACAGCCAAGCTATTCAACGCAATCCGAATTACGCGGACGCGTTCAACAATCGGGGCAACACCTACGATAAGATGGGCCGGTATGAGGAGGCATTAGTCGACTACAGACAAGCTATTCAACTCAATCCGAATGACGCGGACGCGTTCCTCAATCGGGGCAACACCTACGAGAAGATGGGTCGGTATGAGGAGGCATTAGCCGACTACAGCCAAGCGATTCAACTCAATCCGAATGACGCGAACGCGTTCAACAATCGGGGCTTAACATACTATCACATGGGCCGGTATGAGGAGGCATTAGCCGAATACAGCCAAGCTATTCAACTCAATCCGAATTTAGCGGACGCGTTCAACAATCGGGGCGTAACATACGATAACATGGGCCGGTATGAGGAGGCATTAGCCGACTACAGACAAGCTATTCAACTCAATCCGAATGACGCGAAAGCGTTCCTCAATCGGGGCGTAACCTATCGTAAGATGGGCCGGTATGAGGAGGCATTAGCCGACTACAAACAAGCTATTCAATTCAATCCGAATTACGCGTCCGCTTATTTTAATATGGGAGCTTTGTATTATAATCGAGGGGAGAAGGAAACGGCCTTGCCCTGTTTTGAGCAGGCGGCCCAACTGAGTCATCAACAAGCGGTACAGATTGTGGCTCGTATTCAGCAGGAACTTGGTCAGTCTCCTTCGGCAGGCTCAGGGGGCGAATGAGCGAATACACAACAACGAATTTGGAATACAACGAATAAAACTCCCCGATAGTGCCGGGTTTGTGAGTGTGACCTATGACCGCTAATCTAGTTGGCGCGAATAAAGGAATCGGCATTAATTAACATGTGCATTTGCGTCGGAGATTATGGTAGGGGCTAGGCAGGGCGGTCTGATTTTGGAACGTATATCCATGTTCTCTCCGCCCCTGCCTCGCCCGTCATTCCGTAGATTCAGGGCGAGGCAAGGCGGATTGGAGTTCTGATTTCAAACCAACGCTACACCGCCTTGCCTAGCCCCTACGATTACCAAACGCGCAACTTATTTAGGACTCATTCCTAATCCAGTTGACGCGAATTTGTCACCTCCGACAACCGGCCTCGGTAGTCCGGCACATGTAGTGATTACCTACCCGCAAGTTCCAAACTTGCGGGTAGGTGACTGACCTATATCACTACCCAGACCTCTTTTTAGCTCAAAATCCATTCTGCAAGTGACAATTCGCGGGCTTTTTGATTGGCGGTCATACGCACCACGCACCACGCACCACATATCACATTTTACGGAGTAAAATTATGAACAAACGTTGAACAACTGTTGACCGAACTGACCCAGAGTTACCAGCAGATATTTAACCAACCCCCGCCAACCCGTAGCCAAGACAGTGAGTTCAGCGCAATTGAATCGTTGAATCGCTCAATCGGAAACAGGTAACCCTACCCAAACTCAATCCCCTGCGCCAACGGCAAATCGGTTGACCAGTTGATGGTGTTGGTCTGACGGCGCATGTAGCCTCTCCAGGCATCCGAGCCGGATTCTCGTCCGCCGCCGGTTTCCTTTTCGCCCCCAAATGCCCCGCCAATCTCGGCTCCACTCGTGCCAATGTTGACGTTGGCAAGCCCACAATCGGAGCCTGTGGCAGACAAATACTGCTCTGCTTGGAGTAGGTTGGTGGTGAAAATCGCACTCGACAACCCTTGTGGGACGGCATTATGCATGGCAATCGCCTCATCCAATGTCTCATATTCCATCAGATAAAGAATCGGAGCAAAGGTCTCCTCACAGACTAACGGAGTCTGGCTCGGCATTTTGATAATGGTCGGCTCGACAAAGTTTGCCCCTTTATCAGGCAGACGGTTGCCGCCAGTCAGCACCTCGCCCCCCTCGGCTTTGGCGGTTTCGAGGGCCGTCATCATCGTCTCCACCGCGGCTTCGTTGATTAACGGCCCCATCAGTGTACCCTCGGCTAACGGGTCGCCAACTGGCACTTGTTGATAGGCTTTGACCAGTTTCTCGGTCAATTCAGCTGCAATCTGTTTTTGCATGATGATGCGGCGGGTACTGGTACAGCGCTGTCCGGCTGTGCCAACCGCGCCAAAGACGATGCCGCGCATCGCCAACTCAAGATTAGCGTCTTCGGTTACGATAATGCCGTTATTGCCACCCAACTCCAAAATTGTTCTTGCCAACCGTCCGGCCACGGTTTGAGACACATGCCGTCCGGTGCTAACCGAGCCGGTAAAGCTAATCAGGGGCAACAACGGGTCGTTGAGGAGTCGTTCACCAATCTCCCTGCCTCTACCGATTAACAGATTAAAGATGCCACTCAGCCCATGATCAGCCATGATATTGTTGGTAATATGTTGTATTGCAACAGCCGTCAACGGCGTACTAGACGATGGTTTCCAGACCATCGTATCACCACAGACTGCGGCTAGGGCGACATTCCAAGCCCAGACCGCTACCGGAAAATTAAAGGCGGTGATGATGCCCATCGGCCCTAGTGGATGCCACTGCTCATACATGCGATGGCCGGGCCGCTCGGAGTGCATGCTCAGGCCGTACAACTGTCGGGACAGTCCCACAGCAAAGTCGCATACATCAATCATCTCCTGCACCTCGCCGATACCCTCGGCTCGAATTTTGCCCATCTCCAGCGTGACCAACTCACCCAACGGCTCAATCACTTCTCGCAGGGCGTTGCCCAAATCTCGAATCAGCAAGCCCCGTTTAGGCGCAGGAACCGTGCGCCAAGTCTCAAACGAGTTTTGAGATGCCGTAATCACCTGCTCGTAGGTTGCGCCGGTAGCCTGAATCACGCTGGCAATCGGCTGCCCGGTGGTCGGGTTGTACGAGACTAAGCGACTACCGTTCGGGTCAGTTATCCAACCATCCGGCCCAGTACAGGCTCCGGGGTTGGTTTCGGTCAAGTTAAGTTTTTCTAAAATGGTTTTCATAGATAATATGCCTCCTTGCATATTGGTTAATTTTGACAGATTGTTTAGATTGTTTAAATATAGAGTATTGTTTTTATGAGAGGTACGTTGATGCTGACCATTATAGTCAACTTGTTCAGGCTAAGCAAAGGGAGACGGGGTGATTTTGGTGAGTTTGAATCGTTTATGGTATAGTTAGCTGAAGCCAGTGTGAATAAGTCATCGTGAGTGAAAAACAAATGAACATTCAACAGAAAATACGTCAATATTTTCAATCTAAGGCGAAGGAACTTCTTGCTCTTTCGGAACAAGCATTAAGTGACCATAGTGGATTAACAGGTAATCACAGAGAGCGGATATTGTGTGATTTTATAAGTGAAATATTCCCAAAAAGACACTCCATTGATCGTGAATTCGACAAAAGAGAAATATAGTTCCCAACAACAAGGTATATTCAGTCTTTCAGATAATGGTTTTCAATTCAAGACCAACCTTCCCGCAAGTTCTAAACTTGCGGGAAGGTAACGGCTGAAAATATTTATCTGAACATCTATTGCAGGATACTCAAAGACATTATGATTGCGGCTACCTTTTTTCTTGAATTACATTTCATCGTAAAGTTGGATTTTTCTAATGACTGAAAATTTTAATCTAACTGTTTCCCCTTGCAAAACTACTATCCTATCCGCCCTAACCATAACCGGAGTAGGCCCAACTCGAAACCTACACCTGAATCTGGCCGCCCGAATCAATCTCTTCACCGGCGATAATGGACTGGGCAAGAGTTTTTTATTGGAGTGTGTCTATTGGGCTTTAAGCGGAGAATGGCCCGGATTTCAAGCATATCCGAGAGAGGATGCCAAACGGGATGAGCCAAGCATCGGCTTTGAGATTCTTGACGCGGCGGGCCAAATCAAGCAGGGTCAGGCGAGCTATGATTGGGATCGCCAACAATGGGTTTTGCCAAACGAACGCCCAAACATACCGAGTTTATTGATCTATGCCCGCGTCGATGGTGCGTTTGCGGTTTGGGATTCCGCCAGAGATAATGGGATAAATCGTAAGACTAAATCCTTGACCTTCTCCAGAGAAGAGCTTTGGCAGGGGATTCAAAATCAGGTTGACGGCAAAACAACCTATATTTCGAATGGATTGATTAATGACTGGATTTTCTGGCAAAACAGCCCGGAAAAAGAGACCTTTGAGACACTCAAGCGAGTCCTCAAACGCCTTTCTCCACCCGGTTTAGAGCATGGTGATTTGGGTCACTTAGAGCCGGGCAAGCCGACTCGTGTACCCGGTGATAGTCGTTGGATGCCCACGATTAAACATTCTTATGGCGACATTCCGCTTGTCTATGCCTCGGCGGGGGTGCGGCGAATTGTGGCTTTGGCCTATTTAATTGTCTGGGCTTGGACAGAGCATCAAGAGCAGTCTAAACAGATTCGTAAAGCCCCCCAAAAACGCACGGTGATTTTGGTCGATGAGATTGAGGCGCATCTGCACCCGAAATGGCAACGTCGCATTGTGCCGACTTTGTTGGAGGTGTCGAAAGATTTGGCCTCAGAACTGAGCCTTCAACTTCTCGTGGCGACTCATTCACCGTTGGTCATGGCTTCCATCGAACCACTATTTGATTATCAGAAAGATAAGGTGTTTCATTTAGATTTGGTCAAACATGATCTTTTTGGAAGCAGAGTTGAGTTACATGAAATCGAGTTTTCAATTCGTGGTACCGCCGATTCTTGGCTTCGGTCTGAATTGTTTGAGCTTGATCAGCCTCGTTCGGAAGAAGCGGAGCAGGCAATTGAAGATGCCAAAAAACTTCAAGCCCGTGACGATGTGACCACCGAAGAGGTGCGGGAACTTTCTGAACGTCTCATGAAATACCTACCCACGCATGGCGATCGGTTTTGGCCTCGCTGGACCTATTTTGCGGAACAACATGGAGTCGAATTATGATCTCGGTGCAACCTCAACCAGAACCCGAAGAATTTAACAAACGAGTCAGAACACCGGGAAACCGATTTTTGACCGAAACCCCTGCCCCAACATCCAATCAATGGAAAGGAAAAGATTATTGGCGACGGGTATTGCCTGAGATGAGGCGAGGCTACAAAGGTATTTGTGCCTATTCTGCCCATTGGATACCGCACAGTACGGGCAATCATTCGGTAGACCATTTTGTCCCCAAGGTACAAGCTCCTCAGTTGGCTTATGAGTGGTCTAATTTTCGATATGTGGCAACACGCTTCAACAGCCGTAAAGGTACTCGCTCGATTTTAGACCCGTTTACTCTGGCCCCAAACTGGTTTATTCTTGATTTTACTTCCCTATACATCAAGCCAAATCCCGACCTATTACCTGAGCAAAAACAAGCTGTTGCTGACACGATAGCCTGCCTAAAACTCAACGAGGATGATGATCTGGTCGCTGAACGAGAGGCTTGGGTTTATGAATATCGTATCGGTGAGATGTCTTTTTCTTATGTAAGGAAACGAGCACCGTTTATCGCCCATGAATTAGAACGCCAAGGGTTGTTGCGTGGACAGTAACGGACATCTCATCTCGCTCCAACAAACCGCAGCCTTGCTCGACGTGTCGGATGCGACGGTGCGGAACTGGGTTAAACATGGTTATCTGTCCGTGGCTACGAACAGTAAAGCCAAATTTTATCATGATGCAGTCATCGAATTACAGAATCGGATAGAGCGTGGGGAGATAGACCGGCTCAGAAAACGAGCTAATAAGAAGAAGGCTAATAATAGTTTTATTCCTGATGAGTACCTAATTGATAACTCCTTTGTTGATGAGATTGAACGAATACGGGCCTATTTCTCGGACAAGTCTCTTGATTTGGCGGTAGCGATATTTGTCTTGAGCCTCAAACAACTTGTCCTGAGTGGTGAAGTGCAGTTGAGTAGTTCGGTACAGGAGTGCAAAGCTTGCTTTGCCGAATTAAAACCAAGCCCATTTGATTATCGTATATTTTCGGATTGGCGACGAGATTGTGTCAAGGCTGAGATTGAGGCATGGCGTGTCGAGTTAGGTACTACGAACGATAATCAATCTGGACGACGAGATAACCATGTCTATTGGGGACTGTTTGACCTGTTGACCGATGTTTCCCATGCTGACACAATTGGCATTATCTATCAATCCTTAATGTCGGTCGGAAATAAGGCGCGAAAAGGGTCGTATTACACTCCTAAAACGTTAATTGAAGGGATATTGAATGATCATCAAAACAAGCATGGCCTTTTTCTTGACCCATGTTGTGGAACCGGACAGTTCCTACTTTGTGCCGCCCAAGTCGGTTATCATGATCCATCAGCCTTATATGGCTTCGACCTCGACCCGCTTGCAGTCAGAATTGCTCGCTTAAATTTACTGTTGTTTTATCGAGATGATGAATTTAGCCCCAACATTTATCAGGCCGACAGTTTGCGAGATGTAGATTATCATGCCTCGTCACCGGACAAGCCCCATCAAATTCAACACCGCTTTGACCTGATTGCCACCAATCCGCCGTGGGGCGCGTCCTATCAAAAGGATGAGATTAAGCGGTTTAAGCGTTTGTATCCCATGCTCGATTCGGGTGAGTCGTTTTCATACTTCTTAGCCAAAAGTTTGGAACTAGTCAGCGAAGGAGGGTATATCTCCTTTGTTTTGCCGGAATCAATCCTAAATATCCGCGCTCATGTCGATATTCGAAGCCATATTCTGCATCTGGCTACTATCGAAAAAATTACCTGTTTTGGCCGAAAATTCAAGGGGGTGTTCACACCGGTCATTCGACTGGATTTGTTAAAATGTGTGACTGATGATTGGCGAGTTGAAATCAAAACCACTGAGGGGCGCACGTACCATGTTCCGCAGGCACGATTTGTTAGCAATCCTTATTGTATTTTTGATGTTTATCTAACCGACGAAGAAAACCAAATCATTGAGCAGTTGTACGCTTTACCCCATGTCACTCTGCAAGGCACGTCTAATTGGGCTTTGGGGATTGTGACCGGCGACAATCAGAAATATCTGGATGATACATGGCACGATGGCCTAGAGCCGATTTATCGGGGCCGGGATGTGGATGCCTATCGCTTAAAACAGCCGAGTACCTTCATTAGATACAGGCCAGAACGGTTTCAACAGGTCGCACCCGAAGCCAAATATCGAGCCAAAGAGAAATTGATTTACCGCTTTATCTCCAATCGGCTTGTTTTTGCTTATGATAATCAGCAATCGTTGACCTTGAATAGCGCAAATATTCTCATCCCCCAAATCGAGAACTACCCCCTTAAACTGATACTGGGGTTGCTCAATTCGAGGCTGTACCAGTTTGTTTTTCGGAAAAAATTTAACACTCACAAGGTCTTACGTGGCGATTTAGAGATGTTGCCGTTACCTTTGATGTCTAATTCGGCCCAACATGCTATAATTCAACTTGTTAATCAAGCTCTTAATGGTCATCATGTAGAAACCGAGCTTGATAAGCTAATCATGAAAATTTGTAGATTGTCTACAAGGCAAGTTGAAATTATAAGGAATATGGATAGGTAGGCCATTTCCGTAAGATTAAACGTTTCAACCTTGAAAACTTGCGTATTTTACATAAATATCGTATATTACTCGTCATTAAGTGGTAAAATCCCCTCGTGAGATTAAAATTGACAAACGTAACTCTTCCCACATTTGAAATGCTTATGACCCCAGTTATTCAGGCACTCAAAATGCTTGGCGGGTCCGGTACAATTGAAGAAATTGATAATAAAGCCTCTGAAATCGCAAACTTGCCGAATGAACAACTTGAAATTCTCCACGATTCCGAAAAAGGCTCACAAACTGAAGTGGAGTATAGACTTGCTTGGGCAAGAACTTACCTCAAAAAGTATGGTATCCTTGAAAACTCCAGCCGAGGGGTATGGGCATTAACACTAAAAGTCAGAAAAACTGATAAAGTCAATGGAAAAACGGTCAGGCGGCATGTTCAGGATAAGTTGAAACAAGCGAAAGAGGTGAACGTTAGCGAAGTAACGGATGAGCCAGATGTAGAGGCCACTTGGCGTGATGAACTATTAGCAACTCTACTAAAAATGCACCCGTCTGCCTTTGAACGGCTTGTCCAACGATTACTGCGTGAGTCGGGTTTCATTCAAGTTGAAGTTACGGGACAAAGCGGAGACGGTGGCATTGATGGCAAAGGTATTATGCGTTTAGGTGGATTACTCAGTTTTCATGTCATTTTTCAATGCAAACGGTATAAAGGCTCTGTAAATGTCAGCCAAGTGAGAGATTTTAGAGGAGCAATGGTTGGGCGAGCGGATAAGGGATTGCTCATCACAACTGGCAATTTCACCAAAGATGCAATACGCGAGGCAACCAGAGACGGCGCGCCAGCAATAGATTTGATAGATGGCGACCAGTTGATAGACAAATTGAAAGAGTTAGGTTTGGGGGTAAAAACAAAAATTGTTCAGGTTGAACAGATTACCGTTGACCCAAATTGGTTACTTGGCATTTAATGTTTTTCAGCAAATTAGTTTGGTAGTCCTGCACAAGTAGTGAAGGAAATTCCGGAGTGCAAAGCTTGCTTTGCATGCAAGGCAAGCCTTGCACTCCGGATCACTACTTCTGCACCACTATCATTAGTTTCAGTTACAGAAGGCGTGATTTTACCGTAGACAATCCAAAATGGAGGAACTTATCATGTTCAAAAAAACCTTAATTTTCAGTCGTTATATTGTTATTATCTCAATTTTGATGATAATACTCCCGCCCTCTGGTTACGCGGGGAGTGGCGACAATTTCTATTTCATTAACTATATCGGTCATTCCATGTACCTCACCTTGAACGACCAAGAGTACGTCATTCAAGGCACGGATGCCATGCCCGATGGCGGAATCTTAACATTAGATTTGCCTCTCGGAGAATATCGTTACACGGTGCATATCCCCGGTGTGCCGATTGGCAATGGAGGAGAGTTTACCTTAGATGGTAGTAACCGTTTTATCAAGGGAGCGCGTATCGAGAAGACGGCTCCGAAAACGGAAAATGGTATTTTAATTGAGAAACCGAAAGATTATGTTTATCTGTTTGAGGCTGATCCATTTGCTACACCAACAGAGCCTTTACCAATTGTTGATACATGGCAACCGAATCTTCCAACAATGGGACAGGCAAGTTTGGTATGGGTGAACTATTGGGGCAATGATGAATTAACCCTCGATCTCAATGGACAGGTTTATAATGTTCCGCCCCAAACCGATACCATTCCCGGACGGTTGCAACTCGACCTGTCGCCGGGGTTATATCGATATTCGGTATCCATACCCAAAGGCGCGACTAATGGCGAGATCGAGCTAGGAAACGGTCAAATTATCGGACTAAATATTGCGATTCAGCGTGACCCGATTGAATATGATGTGGGTGATGATTTTGAACCCTTACCCCCAGCAACCGTTCAGGTCATTACGGAGGATTTGACCGCCCAGAGCTACCTGACCGCCGAAATCCTACCCGCACTCGATGGCGCGCCTAGTTTCCTGCCAGTGACGGGGGAATTGTTCTCAACGGATGAGACAATAACGATTGCCAAAGGGCTGACGGTGGTCAACTTTACGGCTGAGACATTGCTTTATGACTATTAACAACAATGCCGTTCCAATTGCCCCAAACAGTGAGCAACCGTTGTCCCTATCATCAGGAGAATATAGCTACAGTTCCTAAATCTATAGCGTTTTATTCGATAGACACGGGATTGACAGCGGACTATCAAAGATAGTAGCAGTTAGATAGGTCATCACACCTACAGATGTTATTCCAGTCGGTAGCTCTGTGGTCTAGTATTAAGGGTAGCGGAAACGTGAAAGTGTACTAGGCATAAAAAGCCCATTTAACAATCGCGAGGAGTATATCACTCTCCTAACAGGAGGTCATAAAGACATTATGTTAGTTTATGTAATCAACAAAAATGGCAACCCGTTAATGCCATGCAAGCCAGCAAAGGCAAGAAAGCTACTCAGAGACGGGAAGGCCACAGTAATCAATCGAGACCCGTTCACAATCCAACTAACGTGGGACTGTGAAGAAAATGTACAAGATGTGACCATTGGAATTGATAAAGGTAGTCATACAACCGGATTCAGTTGTGTAGGTAATGGTCAAATCATAATGTCAGGGGAGATTAACCACAGAACTGACATTAAGAAGAAGATGGATGGTAGACGTGAGAATCGTCGCAATAGGCGGAATCGAAAATGGTACAGACCCAAGCGGTTTAAAAATCGCTCATCAAGCAAGCGAAGTGGGCGTATACCTCCCTCGGTCAAGGCTAATGCTGATGAGGTCATTCGGATGGTAAACAAAATCTCCTTGCCCATCAGTCAGATAATCATTGAGGATGTGCAGGTTGACATTGCCAGATTGAACAATCCAGAACTGACGGGAAGAGAATATCAGCAATCTAACCGGCTTGACGAGAACCTGAGACTAGCAACATTGATACGTGACGGGTTCAGTTGCCAACATTGCGGGAAGGGTGATTGCCAATTAGAGGCTCACCACATTGTCTACCGGCGAAACGGTGGGAAAGACACCATCAAAAACCTGATAACCCTTTGCGATAAATGCCACAAGAAGGTACATCAGAACAAAATCACGCTTAATACTAGTGGCGTAAGCGGGTTTCAAGACAAAATAGCCCAACGAACAATGCAAGGGAAAAGCTACTTGTACGAGTCGTTGGGCAAGGTAACAACCGTTTTTGGTTATCAAACATCGGCCTATCGAAAGCACCTTGATTTGCCCAAAACCCATGATGTCGATGGGATGTGCATCGCAACACTAGATGCTGACCAACCAGTCCCTTACCATCGTGACAATTTTTACTCCATACGATTTAGACCGAGACAAACCAGACGGCAATATTATGACCTATCTCGCAAAGGGCAAGGACGAGTTCGTTATCAGGTCAACACAGAACTAGAGGGTTTCCGAAAGGGCGATATTGTCAGAGTTAAGGACAAATGGGTCAAACAAATTAACTCAATTTATACTGCTGGTAGATTGGCCTTTAGGCGAGTGAAGGGTGAGCCTGCATCAATAAGACCTAAAGACTGTCAGTTATTACAACGTGGTCAAACGGTTGTATGGAACAAAACAGTATAAAATGATAAACCAAACTATGTTTCAAGCGACTTGTCGCAACACCATCAGTATGCCGGGTAGAGCCACCACCGGCATGGTGACGGTAAATGAAGCTCAAGTAGTCCAATTAAGTGTGGCTTTAGATATAGAAACAGATCAATTGATACTGTTTACTTTACATGAGGAGTAATATTATGTCACAAATAAAAAATAGTCACCGTCCAGAATCTATCGCTGAGGCATTGAGCCTGCTAAACCGCTCTGGCATCAACACCGCCCTGATTGCCGGAGGTACATATTTAACCCCCAATATGCCGCCTGAGGTTGAGGAGTTGGTTGATTTACAAGATGTGGGGCTGGATTCGATTGATCGCAACAACGGGCAGGTCACGATTGGAGCTATGACTCGGCTACAGAGTTTGGTCGATCAGGCTGACATGCCACCCTTGGTGCAGGAGATGGCACATCGAGAGGGGCCGAACACCATGCGAAACATGGCGACTATCGGCGGAGTCATCGTCGGTGGGGATTGGGAGAGCGAACTGTTGGCCGCTTTGCTGGTCTTTGAGGCGACAATCATCCTTGAGGGGGCGGATGGAGGGCAGAGCATACCTTTGACCGATTTTCTGGCCGATTCCGACTCGGCGTTGAAAGGGCGACTGCTGACAAGCGTCACCTTTCCCACGCATGGCGAGACCGCCTCAGAGCGAGTGGCCCGCACTCCCGCCGACACGCCGATTGTGGCCGCGTTGGTTCGCCTAGAATCGGAGACGCAACATATCGCTTTGTGTGGCGTGGCCGACACGCCGATTCTGGTCAGCCAAGAGGCGTTGTCCACTCTCAATCCACCAGCCGATTTTCGGGGTTCGACTGAATATCGGAAGGAGATGGCGCAGGTGTTGACTGAACGGGTGGTTTCAGGGCTAAAGTAAAGAATAATAATCAAACCGAACAAGGTGGCGTAAAATATGGGTAGTGCTGACCTATTGACTGATAGGTATCAGTCAACATGGCAACACTACCAAAATATGACCGCTAATCCAGTTAACGCGAATGAATCATCTCTGGCTCAAAGCTGATAATTCGCGAGTTTTTTGATCGGCGGTCATATCCACCCCTTCGGGTTTGTATTTAAGAGGTAACGCTACCTGCTACAAATCCTTATTTTTTGGATTTGGGTAACTTTCCGATGATATAGGCAGCCATGACCGCGGACTCATGCGGCAAACCGCCGACAAAGTAGGTGGCGAAATCTTCTTTTTTGAGTTGAATCGCGATTCCATTACGAAAGGCCCGCACCACAGATACTTTTCGGCCCAAGCGGATAAAGGTGAATTTATCGCTTGGCATGACCAGTCGGTTGGAGCTACAAAACAAATTGCCCTTATCCTGCCATGTAAGTTCTTTGGTCGGTATTTCAACGATGGGCTGATAACCATGTTCGCCGACGAGGACTGGGCCATGTCCTCGTCGGACACCCCGTACCTCAACAAAGCATTTTTCCTGTAATTGTTCTAATATAATTACGGCCAACACTGTGGTCACTGGGCGTAGGATGGATTGATCACCGGAGGCCAGTTGGTCTAGCTGTTCGTCACTGTAGGCGTTATTGAGGGTGATTTTTAGTAGTTCTGGCGTAAAGATTTTACCCTGCATAGCCTGTTCGTCCATGCCAAAACTACCCGTCCCTAGCTTGACCACTTCGTACTTGCCGGCATTTAGGAAGATAAATCGCTTGCTTTTTCTCAAAGTCAGCCCACAATCAGCACATTGATAAAGGGTGTCATGCAAACTCACTGCCCCTTGCCGACAACTAGGGCAGGTGTCATATAATATCTGTTGCATCAAGATAAAAACTCCTTTGGTAGATTAATCCCTGAATTATACAGGGGAATTTCTATCTTCGCAACCAACTATCAACGTCAGCCGAGACATGTAGTGATGGCAGAATCCGGAGTGCAAGGCTTGCCTTGCAGGCAAAGCGAGCTTTGCACTACCGAGTCTTTTACTCGGAATTTCAAAACGGATATTCGAGTGGATGCTTCGCCTTTGACTCAGCATGACATGACGGAGCGAGTTGTCGCTCCTTAAGTTAATTGCCTTAGCAACCTCCTTTTCCTCCCAAAATGATGGCTCTGGGGTGGGCGTGGGAGATTGGTGATATATCCATGTCGATACCATCGGATTTAAAAACGGAAGTAACATAGCTAGAATTAGCAACAGTAAGATTAATATCACTAATGGCGAGGGACGATATGAGAATTGCCTTTCATCAAAGAAATCTTCTTCATAATCGTAATCATCATCATAAAATTCGTCAATCATATCGTTATCACTCCAAATCGGTAATAAACAACCGCTCCAAACGAGTTTCCTCTCCCGCCTGTATCGTCAATCGTTCGTCGGAGGAAAAGGAATACCCATCCTCTTTTTTGGTTAACATATACCATTTTTCACCGGGAACCTGTACCACAACTCGGTAATGGCCGGGAGGTAAATCAGAAATGGTAAAATAGCCGTCCGCGTTGGTTTGAGTTTTATGCACGAACGGTTGCTCGGCGCAAGGCGTTGGGCCATCAAAACTACTGGAGATTCGACGAACACAGAGTTCAACCGGGGCAGAGGCAATCGGGGTTTTTTCCTCCAAGCGCAAGATGCGTCCGGTCAACGAGCCAGTCGGTTTCTCTTGTGGCGGAGGCATCTGTGGCCCAGCCCCCGAAACGGCTAAGGCGTTAATCTCATTATCGACCATATCTGCGTTGTACATAAAGTAGTTCTGCCATATTTCACCATCTAGCACCTGCAAACCCCAATCGGTGCCAATCCAGATTCGACCGCGGTCATCCTTGGCTAATGATTTAACTTGATTGGTCGAGAGAGGGCTATTTTCAATGGTGTAGGAAAACCATTGCCCGTCGGTAAAGCGATATAATCCATCACTAAACATGCCAATCCATACATTTCCCTCGTCATCAACAAGCATAGATTCGGAGACAAACCAGCTCGGGCCCTCGTAAACCAACCATTTGCCATTTTTATAGGTTAACAGTTTTTTATTAGCTACAATCCACGGTTGACTGTTTGGCCCAATAGCTAATCCTTTTACGAAATATTCCTCTTGAAAACCATTGTTTTGATCATAAACCGTCCATGTTTGCCCATCAAAACGAGCCACCGTCCGAGAGGTTAAGACCCACACCTCACCATTGGGCGCGACTTCGACAGTCTCTAACAGTTTTTTCGTAGGATCGTTGGTCAATACCTCCATCGGATAATTTGTCCAATCTTGACCGTTAAAATAACTCACTCCGCCAAAATAAGCGAGCCAAATGCCGCCCCGATCATCACATGCCACCGCATCAAAACTAGCTATGATATCGGGAGCATGCTCTTGCCAGTTCTGCCCGTCAAAACTACTGATTCCAGAACTGTGCATCATCAAGATTCGACCATCAGGACAGATGGCAATATCGCTGATTAAATTGCCATCTAAGGGAGAGTTGGTTTCACGATAGCTCTGCCAACCGTACTCGTTCAAACAACTGACTCCAAAGCCAAACGAGCCGATGCAGGCCAGGCCATTATTGGTGGCTGGCAAATTTGGGGCGTTCAAGGCAACTGCTTCGGTTGGTATAGGACTTGGCGTTGGAGAGGATGTTCGGGTCGGAGTCGGCGTATCCGAATCTGGCAAGTTACTTTCTTTTTGCGGTGCGATTTTTTTGTCCGATTCTAAGAGAGTTTTTTGATCAGATCGATTCTCTCTCTCGGTTGGTTTGACGATGGGTGTGTCCGTCGGTATCGAAGTCGGTGTGTCCATTGGTATCGAAGTCGGTGTGTCCGTCGAATTGGGTTGTACAGCCTCATTAACCTGTACCGCAACTAATGTCGCGGTCGGTGAAGCAGTAGCCCCGCCCCATAGGCCAGCCGTAATCAGAAAGACCATCAAACAAGCAACCAAAGCTAATCCGCCTGCAATCAATAACGGGCCGATAAACGAGCCACGAGGCACGACGATAGAACTGCCCGCCCCGCTCGCCTTCTGTTTGACTGAGGGAAAAGAGGCAGAAAGAGGGCGTTGTTGAGGCAACTTTGGGGCCTGATTGGGGACTGACGGGACTGATAATGGCTTTTGTAAGGATATATTCGGAACTTGATACGACAAAGCACTGACTGCCTGTTGCCATGCTTGAATCATCTCGTCCATTGTGCTATACCGATTTTTTGGCGACCAAGCCAGTGCGGTCAAAATAATCAGTTCCAAATCGGGCGATAAGGCTGGGTTGTGTTGACTAGGGAGTGCCACAGTCTGGCTCGTTACCTCCAACGATTTACCTGTTGCCAGTCGATAGAGCAACACCCCCAAAGCGTAGATGTCGCTCTGAATGTCCGCCGATTGTCCGGCCTGTTGTTCGGGTGAGATTGCGCTGGCTTGCTGACCCGCGTCGGTCAACAAGGTGGAGATGGCAAAATCGGCCAGCAGATAATGGGGTGTATCAGCCTCTTCGGTCACAAAAATATTACGAGGTTGGATGTCGCCATGAACCAGTCCCAAGGAATGGACATGGCTCAATGCTGGGCCAAGTTGGCTCAACAGTAGGTCGAGTTCTTCAACCGACCACGGTTGCTCGGTTAGCAACGTTGCCAACGTCGGCCCAGTCTGCCACGGTTGGACCAGATAGGTATAGCCCGCATCCTGTCCAAAATCGAGCAAAGGCACAACATGAGGCTGGTTGACCGTCATCAGCAGTCCTAGCTTTTGATGTAGATTCGTGCCAAACCCTAACGTTTTTTCAAATTGTGGCGAAAACCATTTTAAGGCCACATAACGCCGATTGAGGCCGGGTTGATAGGCTTGATAAACTGTGGCTAAACGACCTTGTCCAGTCAGTTCCATAAGTTGATATGGGCCGAGCATTCGACCAGTAAGATTGAGCATTGTGAATCCTCGCGCTATAGTTGAAGAAGAAGAATAGAACCATTATGCGCCAATCAGTTCACATCGTCAAATAGGCTGATTAAGCCGATGATAGACACAATGCTTAATATAGTCTATAATAAACGTTAGGATGTTATGGTTTTCGTTTCGGCCACAAAGACTTTCAATACCCATTCGGGCACGTAAGAACTTTGTACCTTGAAGGACGCTAGTAATCTCCTACGAGGTACGAAATTCCTTGTATAGATGTTCAGATAAACATTTTCAGCCGTCACCTTCCCGCAAGTTCTAAACTTGCGGGAAGGTTGGTCTTGAATTGAAAACCATTATCTGAAAGACTGTAGGTGGGTGTTGTATGTGTTGGCCCAAACGGAGAGTTGGCTTCCAGTCAACATGTCGGCTAGAAACCGACCCTCCATTGATCGTGGGAGATTTATTTTCTTGGAACTCCCTAATCTAACTCAAAAAGGGCAAAATCATGGTTAACGACTCTGCTTTAATAATTAGTAAACGACAACGAGTGGCCGCTTGGATGGTCCATCTATTTACCGCTACTGGTGCGGTGTTAGGGCTGGTCACATTATATGCCATCCATTTAGGCCATTTCTGGTTAGCCTTTTGGTTTATGGGCGCGGCAATTTTTGTCGATGGAGTGGACGGGACGTTGGCTCGCAAGGCCAATACCAAAGTGGCCGCGGCCAAGGTTGATGGGGCCTTGCTGGATAATATTCTCGACTATGTAAACTATGTCATGGTTCCGGCATTTTTTATCATGGTTAGCCCCAATCTATTGCCCGACGGCTGGCGTTTGGGCGCATCTAGTTTGATTGTTCTCGCTTCGGCCTATCAATTTTCACAAGACGATGCAAAAACCGACGACCATTACTTCAAAGGATTTCCTAGTTATTGGAATATCGTCGTGTTTTACCTCTATTTTTGGGAACTATCTTCCCAAATCAATTTGATTATCATGCTTTTTTTGGTGATCATGATTTTTGTGCCGATAAAATATGTCTATCCCTCTCGCATGGATTATTTGACCAAACGACGTGGCTTACGCATTTTGATGTTAATCGCCTCTGTGATGTGGGCCTTTTCCACTATGGGCCTGCTCCTCTTCCATCCTAATGAAATCTGGACTCCTCCGGCAGCGTTTGCCGTCGTCAGCCCGATTTTTGTCATAGTCTCCCTCGGTTACGCCGCCCTCTACATTGCGATTAGCCTCTATCGTACCTTTGTTCCCATGACGATTGACGATGATGATGATGTGTAATTGAGAATGAAGAATGAGGAATGAAGAATGAAGAACGAAGAACGAGGAATGAGGAATGAAGAACGAAGAACGAGGAATGAGGAATGAAGAATGAAGAACGAAGAACGAAGAATGAAGAACGAAGAACGAAGAATGAAGAATGAAGAACGAAGAATGAAGAACGAAGAATGAAGAACGAAGAACGAAAAAATTGCTCCGATTGAATCGGAGCAATTTTTCGTTCTTGTATGGCTGACCATGCTGGGTGATGGCCGAAACGAAGATCATAGCCGCTGAGGTGAACTCGCCAGAAAGAACGTCAGAAACCCGATTTCTCAGAGAAATCGGGTTTCTGGGGTGGCTTTACTGAACTTTTATGTTGATCAGATACCCGAAAAACCTTTCGGGTATTGGCGAGTGCTTTTCTGGCTATAGATGTCTGTAAAGATCAGGTAGTGGTGCAGAAGTAGTGATATAGTCAGTTACCTACCCGCAAGTTTGGAACTTGCGGGTAGGTGATCATTCCTAAACTACTTTGTTGGCTAGCAAGTAGGGTCTGTCCTGTTATTGACGATAAGCCGCCTAACCACTCCTTGACTCGGCGAGAAGATAAAAGCCAGTAAAAAGGCAGTGGTGCAGACCAGCACAATGGCCGGCCCGGAGGCGATGTTCATATAAAAGGAAAGGTACAGCCCTAGCACACCACTCAGCGCGCCGATAGTGGCCGCGAGAGCCATCATGACCGGCAGACGATGGGTGAGCAGATAGGCCGTAGCCGCGGGCGTGACCAGCATGGCACTCATCAGGGCAATGCCGACCGTTTGCAGGGACAGAACAATCGTCACCGCAATCAGCAGTAACAGCAGATAGTGCAGAAAAGTGGTCGGCAGGCGCATGGTGGTCGCCAATAGTGGATCGAATGACATCACCATAAACTCTTTGTAAAATACCAGCACCGTCAACAAAACCAATCCACCAGAAATACCAATCAGCCACAAGTCGCTGTTGGACACGCCCAATACATTGCCAAACAAAAAATGGGTCAGGTCTACGGTGTAGCTCCGCACGCTCGAAATCATGGCAATGCCGAGAGCGAACATTCCGGCAAACATCACCCCAATCGCGGTATCCTCTTTTAGGCCGCTTTTGCTGATGGTTCCCACAGCAAAGGCGGTGAATATTCCGGCCACCAACGCCCCCATCGAGACCCAAAACTGACTGCCCCCGCCCCACAGATACCCCATCGCCACACCGGGCAGAATGGCATGGGCCAGCGCATCGCCCAAAAAAGCCATGCCTCGCAAAACAATATAAGTTCCCAATACCGAGCAGACCACCCCCACTATGACCGCTGCCGTCAGCCCGCGCACCATAAAAGCGTAGCCGAGCGGCTCGGTCAGCCAATTCAATATATCAGCCATCAATCCCCCTTTTTGCCTTGGTAGTCCTGCACATGTAGTGATCACCTACCCGCAAGTTTGGAACTTGCGGGTAGGTAACTGACATATATCACTACTTCTGCACCACTACCGCAGGCTTCCATTATAAGTGCGACTGAGCAGGTCAGAGGTGAAGACCTCCTTGGCCCGACCAAAGCCAACGACTCGCTGGTTCAAGAGCAGGATGCGGTCAAATCGCTCGGCGGCAACGTTGAGGTCGTGCGTGGCAATCATGGTCGTCACCTGTCGATGGCGCAGTTTATCCAAAATAGCAAAAATACTTTCTTGTGATTTCACATCGAGGCCAGTCAAAGGTTCATCCATCAACATCAACTCTGCCTCTTGAGCCAAGGCCCGAGCGATAAAAACTCGCTGTTGTTGCCCCCCAGAAAGTTCGCCAATCTGCCGTTTAGAGAGGTCTGCCATGTCGACCAAGGCCAGAGCCTCCTCAACAATCTGACGGTCTTTCCGTTTTGGGCGACGGAATAACCCTAAACGCCCCACTCGCCCCATCATCACCACATCGCTCACATTGACCGGAAACTGCCAATCAACCCGATTTCGTTGGGGAACGTAGGCGATGCAAACTTGCTCACCGGCGCGGCCATGTATATAAATTTGTCCTTGTGTAGGACGTTTTAGGCCGGAAATAGCGTTAAACAGAGTGCTTTTGCCCGCGCCGTTTGGCCCGATAACAGCCACCCGCTCCCCCGGTTGTAGCTCAAACGAGATGTTGTTCAGGGCCGGCGTATCCTGAAAACGAACAGAGATGTTGTCCAGCCTCAAAATTGGCTGACGGGCATCATATTTATTGGTCGCTGGGCCAGCCGATATGGTGGCCAAAGGTTGAATTAGTTCCATAGTTGATAACATTGGAACACGGATAAACACGGATTTTTTGCCAAACGGAAAACGCGCAACTTATTTAATCCCGATGACATGTGATGGCAAAATCCGGAGTGCAAGGCTTGCCTTGCCTGCAAAGCGAGCTTTGCACTCCTCATCACTACTTTTGCACCACTACAAAAAATTCGTGTTTATCCGTGTCCAATTATAAACAGTAATATCTAATTGAGACAAGTTCTCATTTAAGATAATATAACCTTAGCACGATTTTTTCTGCTGTCAAATCATAAGGTCAATGGATCCGATTTGCAAAACAGACGTGTGACTGATTGTCGTTGCTCACAGCCGATATTGTCTGATAATCGGCATGTGGTTATAATTTGGACAGAAAAATTAGACTCTAACGACCCTAACAATGAACCACCAGAAAACGTGAAACGTTTTTTGATGGCTCATTCATAATGATAACTAATGAATACAAATTACGCTCAAAAAATTGCCACCGAACTGAACCTGACTCCTCGTCAGGTGGCGGCGGCGATTGATCTATTTAATGAAGGAAACACCATGCCCTTTATCGCTCGGTATCGGAAGGAAGTGACCGAGCAACTAGATGAAGAGCAGTTACGCCAGATTCAGACTTTGCTTGAAAAATGGACGACACTCGACGCGCGGCGGGAGACGATTATCACCAGTGTCGATAGTCAGGGGTTGATGACTCCGGAACTACAGCAACAGTTTTTAGCCGCTGAGACCATGACCGAGTTGGAGGATCTGTATCAGCCTTACAAACCGAAACGGCGCACCCGAGCCAGCGTCGCTCGCGAAAAAGGGTTGGCTGATTTGGCCGACATCCTGCTCAAACAGCCGCTCACCGACAAATCATTTGAGGAGTTGGCCGCCAACTTTATCAGCGAGGAGGTGCCGACGATTGAGGAAGCCTTTGCTGGAGCGCGAGACATTGTGGCCGAGACGATTAGCGACCATCCCCAAGTGCGGCGCGCCACTCGGGAACGAGCCATGAAATGGAGCAATCTGGCGTGTGCGAAAATCAAAAAAGCCGAAGACCCCAAAGGGGTGTACGAGACCTATTATGAGTTTGATTTTCGAGTCAACCGCCTGCGCCCACACCAGATTTTGGCTTTGAATCGGGGTGAAACCGAAAAGGTTTTGCGGGTTAAAGTGCCGGTTTCTGAGCAGGATTGGCAACGAGCCGTGACCGACGTGTTTCGGCCTGAGCCACGCTCTCCCCTCGCCGAGCAGTTGGAGATAGCGATGGAGGACGGGGCTAATCGGCTTCTGCTCCCGGCCATTGAGCGGGATGTGCGCCGTACTTTGACCGAAAAAGCAGAAAACCATGCCATTCGGGTTTTTGCTGATAATCTTCGCAACTTATTAACCCAGCCGCCATTAGTCGGGCATACTGTGCTAGGAATCGACCCAGGTTTTCGCACCGGCTGTAAAGTGACCGTCCTCGATCCGACTGGCAAGTTGGTCGATACAGGTACGTTCTACCTCCACCAGAAAACGAAGGTTCTGGCTATGCTGGCCGAGATGGTCAATCGACATGGCGTGACTCTGGTTGCGGTGGGCAATGGAACAGGTTCTCGTGAGGCGGAGCAGTTGGTGGCCGAGTTGACCACCGAACTTAAAGATCGGCGAAAAGGGCCGAACACCAAATATCTCATGGTCAACGAGGCCGGAGCGAGTGTTTACAGTGCCAGCAAGTTGGCTCGAGCCGAACTGCCCAATCTTGATGTGAGCATGCGTGGGGCGGTTTCGATTGCTCGCAGAGTACAAGACCCATTGGCCGAATTGGTCAAAATCGATCCCAAGTCGATTGGGGTGGGCATGTATCAGCATGATGTAAATCAGAAGGCGTTGAACAGTACTCTTGATGGCGTGGTCGAGAGCGTGGTCAATCATGTCGGGGTCGATGTGAACACCGCCTCACCCGCTTTGTTGACCCATGTGGCCGGTATTGGGCCGAAGTTGGCCGAGCGCATCGTGACCCATCGGGATAAACATGGCCCTTTTAAGACGCGGACGGCCATCAAAAAAGTGTCTGGTTTAGGGCCAAAGGCGTTTGAGCAATCAGCCGGATTTTTGCGGATTCAGAAGGGGAGCAATCCATTGGATGCCAGCGCAATCCATCCGGAAAGTTACAGTGTGGCGAAAACGGTTCTAAAACTGGCTGGTTTGACCGTTAAAACGCCGTTAGAAAAACAGGCTAAAGTGTTGAAAAAGTGGCAGGCCGAGCAGTCGTTGGATAAACTGGCTCAAGAGCTAAATACTGGCCTGCCGACCTTGACCGACATAATCAACCAACTGATGCGCCCCGGCCGAGACCCGCGCGAAGATTTGCCGCCCCCGATTCTGCGGAGCGATGTCCTCTCTATGGAAGATTTGCTGGTCGGCATGACCCTGAATGGCACAGTGCGGAATGTGGTCGATTTTGGGGCTTTTATCGACATTGGGGTTAAGCAGGATGGGTTGTTGCATCGGAGCAAAATCCCGTTTGGCACTGTTCTTGGCGTGGGCGATGTGTTAGAGGTGGAGATTTTGAATATTGAGGTGGAGCGAGGTCGCATCAGTTTGGGGTGGGTGAAGTAAAATAATGGGACACAGAAGAATACGAAAGACAATGCAAAAAAATCCATTTAGGCAGTTCCAACTTTTATTTTCTTGGAACTCCCTTATCCAAGTCCAGAATCTAATCTTGTTGCTCATGCTCATCGGGTTGATATTGACTGCCTGTAACTCGAATCCGTCGCTTGATTCGGCTGGAGAGACAGTTGAGGCCACCGAAGTTGCGGCTGAGGTTCCGACTGACATGCCAGAGGTTGCACCCACCGACACCCCCGTTTCCACAGACACGGCTACATCCGAACCCACGCCAGAGCCAACAGATAAGCCAGAACCAACCGCTACATCTGAGCCAACCGATAAGCCAGAACCAACCGCTACATCCGAACCAACCGATAAGCCAGAACCAACCGCTACATCCGAACCAACCGCTACGAATACGCTCGTACCAACCATCACCCCTAGCCCCACTGCTACCGAAATTCCGGTTCCAATGGTTGGGCTGAAAGAGGCCGACTTTGAAAACATCAATATACGGAGTGGGCCTAGCACCGACTATTCTATTTTGGGGCAGTTCAACCGAGCCGACATGACCGAGTTGCTTGGTCAAAATGAGACGAAAGATTGGCTACAAATCGACCTCAATTCAGATGGACAGTTGGAGTGGGTTTTTGCTGATCTAGTCATGGTCACGGGCAATCTTGACGATATTCCTGTCGTCGAAACGCCGCTTCCACCGCCCACCCCAACGCCTGAGTTTGTCTCTCTCCTCGAACCGGCGATTGATTCAACCGAGCCTGAACCAAACACCGAGCCGGAGGCCGAATCTAGGAGCGATGAAACGCCTTCCACGAGCGAAGAGTTGGCTGACCAACTCCGATGCGGCAAAGATTTTTGTGTAACCTATCAGACCCTCATGACAATCGGTGAGAATGGCGGTTGTCTCGGCAACCACAGCATCTACATTACGGTGTTGCAAGGCCCGCCGCCCGGCATTCCCATGGACGGAGTGGTGATTGGGGATACCTTCAACAATGTTGAGGTTGGCTCCGGTAGTCATGGGCCGGGCCGGACGGAGATTACGCTGTGGAGCAACAGCATGACCCTATACGTGAAGCGCAACATGGACGGCACGCCCTACACCAGCGAGGAAAGTTTTAACTTCACTACCCTTGATGAGTTGATTCCGGCTGAAGCCCTCGCCGCGGCTGGCTATTGCGAGGGTCGTATTGATAAATGTGAATGGGCACGCAACCATAATCAGGTTTGCCGAGGCCATTATTCATGGCGCGTGACATTTCATAACTTCGATTAAGGACTTACTACCCGACAAAAATTCTTAGCCTAGACTAATTAACACAGAGTTTCACAGAGGAACACAGAGTTTCACAGAGTTTTTTAAAAAAGAGATTTATTTTTCCTCTGTGCCCCTCTGTGCGTCTCTGTGAAACTCTGTGTTCCTGTTTTAGCCTTCCCTAAACCACTTTGTCGGGTAGCAAGTTTAGTGTTGATTCCGGCTAAACCAAAGAAAAAGGTCAGCTACCCGCAAGTTTAGAACTTGCGGGTAGCTAACGGATCCGTATCACTACTTTTGCACCACTACCAAAAAAAGTTAGTATCAGCAAATTTAATCCCGATTCCTTACCTCAACTCAAACTGATCAAGATGGATCGTGTTCAATTCCGTTTTACCCACATCCTTCTCCGTATTTTCAATCCGAATAAACACGGTGATTCTATCCCCTTTCGCTGTTGCGCTCACGCTTGGATCGCGCCATTTATTGTTTTTGCCGTCCCGCGTCCCCCAAACCACGCTCCCACTGCGAGGGTCAGTGCCGCCGGTGGGGTCGATGCCAATGGTCAGAAAGATGATGTCGTCGATGTAGGGTGGCTCAGAGCCTTTATAATAGGAAACCCAGCGTCCTTTGAAGGTGTAGCTTCGTCCGGCTTGGGCGGAGATGGTTTGCCGGAACGCCAAATCAAACTTGTAACGAGAGGTGATTACCTGTGAATAGCCACCATGCGCCTTGTAATTTAAGCCTTTGCCTGAGAAATATTTTTGGGTAAACAGGCCAAAAGTTTTACTATCCATCAGATGCGGACGACTATTACCGACCTTGAGAATATCCAAGTCCCAATATTTGCCATACATCTCAGGATATTGGTTCTCCTTCCAAACTTTCACATCACCCTTGTAGGCAAAAGGCTGATACTCCTCAAAGCTACCGTTGACAAGGCCAGAAGTTGTAGGAGGTGGTGGTGGAGGAGGTGGTGGTGGTGTTTCATTCCCCCAAGGGGAGAATAATTCTACAAATTTGAGAGCCAGTTGCAGATTCCCAGACACATTGATTTCGCCCCGTTGATAGGCGTTGCCGACATTCAGTTGGGCACGGCTCAATTGGAAATATCGCTCAACACTCATGGTGATGGTCGTATCGGTTCGGCGGGGTGCGCCCTCTCGAACTTTACATTGCTTGTCCTTAATGTAAATGCCCCAAGAACCACCCCCGTCGCCGGTCAGTAGCAGCCGATAGGTCACATTTAACCCGTCGGCTCGGTTCGGTTGAAAGTTATCCTGCATGGCTTGAATAGATTGGTCTACGGTTGCTCGGTCGGTCATGGAATTGCTCCTTGTTGATTAGTAAAAAGATAATACTACTAGTAAAAATATCGGTCTTTATTATACAACATAACAGCGAATGAGGAAAGTATTGAATAATCGGGCATGGTTCAAAATAGACCAAATCATCTTTATAAATTTCTTGACGATGTAGGTCACGCTTGTAGCGTGACAATGACCGTTCGCCTGTATTGCTTGGGGGTATTACGGTGTTTAGTGACGCTACAAGCGTCACCTACAATGGTTTTATTTGTAAAGCAAACTTAACGGAGAATGAACCATGCCCTCAGAATGACATGGTCAGCAGTCAACATGGCAACCAATCAATCAATCCCCACCGCGTAATGATTCAGCATTCCCTGCGAATCGAAGGCCGGTAGCCGTTCCCCCGTCACCGGATTATACAACCCCACCAATAACGTAAACTGCTTGGTTCCCAAACTGTCTAAATCAAGCCCATGCTGGTCCACAATCACCTCGTCGGTACTCCAAAGCGAAGTGGGATAGTCTCCGTTGACCGGCGGGCCGTCAAATCCGGCCAGCATGGTTGAGTTGGTCGGATCAACCGAGCCATCTGGCTGTTGCGGCCATGCCTGAATAAAGATTGTGTAATCATTGGCTATCGGTTGCTGAACCTGCCACACCAGAGTCAGAGTCTGATTCGCCATGTCGAGTTGATACGCTTGCAGAGTCACTTGATTCAGAAAGTTAATCGGCTCATGGGTGGATGGGGCAGTCGGCCATTGCCACGGAATCAGCTTGAGCGTGGCGATAATCGGCTCGATGGGCTGACCGTCACTATTGACCACTGGTTTGCCGGGCCGTCCCGCTTCATGATAATCGTAGATTCCGACGATAATCGTCAGCCGAGTAGGGGCGTGCGTTGTTTCGGTGTGGGGAGGGATGATAATCTCATACTCATCGGCCAAAATATCACCCGGTTTGAGATACGAGGTCGGCCAATGTCCACTACCCGGGTAGGTGTCTCGTTGAGCCACCTTATCCCGTTGCCGGCCTAGCAGATGGATAAATTGACTGTAGTTCTGCGCCGTCGGTTTGAGCAGTTGCCAATAGAGGGTTAGATGTAACTTCTCCGCCGGACGAATCGTGTTCATCAGCAGTGTGTATCCAATCAGACGCATTGTGTCATCGTAGATATAATCAAGCAGCTGTATCTCTGCGGGCAGATCGTTTTTGGTCAAAATATCTGATTTTGCATAGACAGGAGCTAGGTAAATAAACGGTACGCTCAAAGCAAAGATGAATAACGCGGTGGCACAAATGATGACGATTGTTTTAGGCATATAAAGAAGAGGCGCGGAAACGCGTCTTTGCGAGAAATTTCCGACCAACCAAGTCAGCCCCAGAATCATCAAGGCCGAAATCGCCGAGATGGCTGGATAGAACAATCTCCCCTGCGTGGCTGGTTGAGTCAAGTTCCAGACGATGAAGCCTGCTACCATAATCAAACACCAGCCCAACAGCAAATAAAAGGTTGGGCGGTGGACGGTCTTATTTTTATCCACCTGTGGGCCTATCGCCAATCTAAAATCATAAATCGTAAATCCGACCAATCCCACAAAGGCCAGTAACGACATGAAATCGAGCAGGCGATAAATCCAATTTGAGACCAGAATGTTGACTCCGCCAAATAAAGCCCAATAAGCGATGCGTAACCCCTCGAACTCAGCCCACAAAACCGACAGTGACAGGGCCGTCGGGCGAGGTGGCGCGGTTTTTCGCATCGATTCGAGGCCGAGCAAGTCTCCATTGTATACCCACGCGTTCCGCAGATAGAACCAGCCAGCCACCACAAACACGGTTCCGCCTAGTATCAGCCCCCACCCAATCGCTTTTTTGAGGATGGCAATCCACAAGATTTGCCCCGTTTTCTGGGTAGCGATTTCAGTTTGATACGCCAGCCAGATAAACCACAATCCCGCTAACGGAAGCAGACCGAGCGCGTACAGTTTGCTCAACGCGCCCAAGCCTATCAAAACGCCTAAGCCGACGATGGAGGATATCGAAACCCCTCCTTCAAGGTGCGAAGCTCCTTGAAAGTGTTGCCGCCCCATGTCAATCATCACCCACAAGGCCAAGGTGACAAACATAATCACCGCATTATCGTTATTAACTGCGCTAGAAATGAAGATAAACATGGGGTTAAAGGCAGTCACGGCCATAGCACCTGTGGCAAGCCAGCGATTTCCCTGAAACAGCGTCAGAGCAATCAGGTAGCAGGCCGTCACCGTCACCGAGGCGAACATGAGCGACATGAAGCGAATTAGATGGACGGCCAACACATGGCCCGACCATGTTTCATTTGGCGGGTGGATGGTGATATGTTTGTTGTCGGGGCGAAGCGGGTCGCCAATCGAGGTGTGGGGGTTGTACCAGAATACCTCATGCCAACTGCTGGTCTCAATCCATACGGTGGCGAGGGCGGCAAGGGCATAATAAAGTGGAGGCTGACTACCCTCATGTTCCCAATGGTGGGCTGGTTCGCTCCCATCTTGTACCGGCAGGCGAGCGGTATCAGCCATGTATTTGACCACCGCGTAATGGCGAGATTCGTCACCGGCTTCAAAGGGCGGAGTAGCGATACTATAAATAATCCCCAATCCAATGAAGGCGAGTAGTATCAGCAGGGCCAAAATATGGGGGCGAATAGATGTTATAATCGTTGTTTTTGTCACAACGCCATCAAACCAGTAGTGATTTGGATTATACCAAACAGCAACAGCGCAATGGCGGCCACTTGACTGAGCCGTTTGTTGAGATTCGGGTTGACCTGACTAGTGACGGCAATCAGAAACACAAATGCCATAAATCCAGAGATGATGGTCACATAAAAACCGACCACAAAACTCAGCCCCAAGGATGGTGCTTGTCGCCAACCCTCTAAGACGATTGGCCCGGCTAAGATGCTCCAGAAGAGGTAGGGGCCGGGGCTTAGGGCGTTCATCATCGCTCCTTTTAGCATCGTGCGGAAAATCGAATCGGTGACGGTCTTGGTCAGTTGTAGCTCTTGTTGAGCCGCTTGCCAAGCCCCTTTTGCTAAATAGAGCAGGAAAAATCCGCCCAAAAGCTGAATAATATCTAGAAAAATATCCGGTGTTTGGGTCAGCACCACCATGACCAGAAAGATAATCGGCCCATCGCTAATTAAGGGAGCAGAGGTGGCCGGTAGGGTTCGTCGCCAGCCATTTTGTAATGTTTGAGATAGTAAAAAGGCTAAAAATGGGCCGGGCGTAACTGAGGCTGAAAATCCCAAGGCTATGCCTTGTAGTAGATAAAAAAACAGATAGAACCTCTCGTAAAATTAGGTAATGGTGCAAAGGTAGTGATAAGGAGTGCAAAGCTCGCTTTGCCTGCAAGCCACTCCGGATTCTGCCATCACTACTTGTGCAGGACTACCTAAAATTAAACCCGAATCAATTTCATCAACTGATTCGGGTTTAATTGTAAAACTTCAATTATTCGGCAACTAGCTACAGAAAATTAACCAAAAGCGATAATTTTTTGTTCAAGTCGGTGAGCAATCGTTTTGATTTCATGTTGCATCTGCATTACAGTTTGGTCGATTTGAGTCAACTCTTCTTCGCTCTCGGTCAGTTGCTTGACGTAGCGACTGCGTAAGCGGCCCTCTTCCCCATCCTGAGACAACACCGCCATGTTTTTCTGGGCCTGCTCCTGAATCTGGTATATCTTTTTCCGTCGCCCTTCTTGATTGGCAATCTCTTGCTCAAGTTGGGAGATTTTGGCCCATAAATCCAGCAGAGATTTGAGAGCTTGGAAGGTGGTTTCGTCTAAAAATTTATCTTTTAAGTAATGCTGTAGTCCCTTGTAAGAGAGTTTACGAATCTCTTGCCGACTAGCTCGCAAATATCGTTCTTGCACCGTGAATTCGGTAATTTTACCAGCCATGGCCTTGACCTCATATCGCACGGTTTCCAGCGTTTTTTCGGTTGGTTCTGGAGTATCAAAAATCGTGTAATTGTTCACCCGATTATGCTCAAGCAGAACCGTTTTATCAGTGGCGGTTCGATTATCAACCTGATAAATCATGCGCCGGACATCGTAAAAGTTTTGATGCAGGAAGCGACCTTTGACCTCCAGCGAGTTTAGGTGGCTTTCGGTTTTGAGCGTTTCATTGATATGTACGCCCAACTCAACCGCATAAGAAATCACCGTTTCAGCCTCATTAGTACTAAACGGTAGCACCGCCTCGCCGACGTATTCGTCCTGCTCCATAACAGTTACGGGGCCGCGTTCTAAGGTTAAGCCTGTCAAATTTTTAAAGCGGATGGTTGCCACCGGATGAGTCGGCATTTTGTTACCGTTATAGATTAAATCCTTTTTAAAGCCCAACTTATTGCCGACAATCGGCACCATAGCCGATTGACCTCGCCCAACGGTGACGGGTGCGCTGACGTTATATTGGAACAGTTCGCCCATCGCTTTGCCAGTGGCCGCGGTTTGAACGGATTTCTCCATGCCAGAGGCGATGTGTGATCGCGATACAGGCCTGGCGCGGTAGGCTTTGGGTGACGGAGGCGGCGCGCTAGCCATCATTCCAAAGGAAACAGCATCGTCCAGTTCCGCCGCACTTTCAAACATAATCGGGGCCGCGGCGGTGCGATCTTCATCTTCAACCACGGGACGTTCAGGAGTGTGGGGGGTGTATAAATCATACACAAACGAGATGGGCATGCCCGCAGTCAGGGATAAAGAAATCTCGTTCAAATCCTCTTCGAGCCGATTGTCGAAGATGCCCCAACCCTGCAACAATGCTTCGGGTTGCTCGCCGTCTGTCTGTTGATATGTAACCAGTCGGTAGCTGACTCGCCATGTTGGGGCCGGAGCGATGTAGCTGACCTCCAAGTCATGCTCACCAGAACTGAGCCGAATAGTGATGGAGCGATGGGTCTCTTGCCCAAGCGCAGTTTGTAGGAAAAATCGCAAGTCCGAGGTGGCGGTCTCATCTTGCAGTTCAATTCCCGTTAATCGTTTAATCGTCAACACCGAAACGGAAGCGGTGCGTTGTTGCAAAATAGAAACCGACGAGTTTTCAAGCGGATTCTCATCCGCCTCATCCAAGCCAAGGAGCAGACCCTCAATCGGTTCGTCATTCTTAATGAAGAGTTTGACCTGTCGCCCGCGCAGGGCAATCAACAAATCACGCAAACTACGTTGGTCATCCAAAATCACCGAACAGCCTGCGAGACGCTCGGCTTGGGATTGTGGGGTGTCATAGTCGATGCCTTGTACTTGCCCCTCCGTATGGTCGATAACGGTCAGGCTTTTGAGCATATCGTCCATCTCTTCGCGACGAAAGCTCAGTTTTAGCCCTTCGCCATTGACTAGTCCACGACGGCGAAAAAAGCCCACACCATGCTTATAGAGGGTCATGTGAACAACTGGTAAGTTGGTTATGGTCATAATTGTTCCTGGGATGTATCTTTGGGGGCAACCAGAACTGATTTGGCGGCTTGATAACCTAAATTATGCTGTTCCTCGCCGATTTGTAAGGTAAGCGGGCCATCAAAGGGGGCGCACTCGACCAATAACAACTCGGTGCCGGGGTAAAGGCCAATCGTACCCAAATATCGCAATAATTCTGAGTCTTCGTCATTCACTTCAACCACCACAAACGTATTTCCGGCATCCATGTCGGTGAGAGTTTCGCTTTCTACCCGAAAAATTTTTCCGCTTCGGGAAGGGATGGGCGCGCCATGTGGGTCAAATTGAGGGTCACCTAATGCTTCTGCCATGCGATCTTCTAAATCTTCGCTAATGACATGCTCCATTTTTTCAGCCTCTGCATGCACCTGATCCCAAGGAACATTGAGGGCCTTAGCTAGGTAAAGTTCAATCAAGCGATGGTGTCGAATGATTTCTAAGGCGACTTGTAACCCAGCCTCAGTAAATACTACACCTTGATACGGCTCATAATGGAGGAGATTCAACTCGGCCAGTTTTTTACACATGTTGGTGATTGACGCTGGCGAAAAATTCATATGTTCAGCTAAGGCAGAAGTTGGAACGGGTTTCATTGTTTGTTGTAATTTGTAAATCGCTTTCAGATAATCTTCCATTGCTTGGCTAATCATCAGGGGTTAACTCCTCGTTTATTCGTTAGAACTCTATAATATAAGGCAATTCCAGAAAAATAAATCTCCCAATGCTCAACCAACGATATTTGGGAGAATTTAAAAATTTGGAACTGCCAAAAGGACAATAGTTGTATAGTGTTATTACCAAAAGGCTAGGTAAGTCTAACCCATAGACTAAAAAGTGTCAAGTATATAGTAAGGCAATTCGCAATTCGAGAAAAATAAATCTCACAACGCTCAGTCAACGATATTTGGGAGAACTATAAGAATTGGAAATTGGAAATTGCTACCCGACAAAATGGCTTACCTACCCGCAAGTTTAGAACTTGCGGGTAGTGGTCATTACATGTGCAGGACTATCTGGGCGAATATGGTGAATATCGTCATTCACTACCCAGCGATGCTATAGGCGTACTGTCCCCTAACCAGATCATCCTCGGCGTATCGGCTAAAGCGGAATAGGTGGGCATCAAACTCCGGCGCGCTGGCTCCGGTCAACATGTCTGCGGCCATCACCCCCACCGCCGGGGCAAGTTTAAAGCCATGTCCACTGAATCCGGTGCAGATAAAACAGCCACTGCCCGCCGGTAGTTCATCTACAATCGGATGCCAGTCCGGCGTAATGGCATAAAGTCCGGCATATCCGCCGATATTCTCACACTGTTCCATCATCGGATACCGCTCAATCACCCGCTCACCTACATCAGCCACAAAGGCTAACTCGACATTTTCATCATAATTATCAGGGTCAACCACCGCGTTGGCCTCTTCGGGATCAACCAAGCCGCACAGGGTCAGATTTCCCGTTTCTGAGCGGAAGTAGGAAGCGTGGATAAAATCAACCACCACCGGATGAGCAGTCAGAGTAGGCGGGCGACGGAAGAGCGTCACCTGCACTCGACAGGATTTGATTGGCACCTCGATACCGGCCATTTTTGCCACTCTCGCTCCCCAAGGCCCCGCACAATTTAGCACCTGAGGTGCGTCAAAATTCTCCTTTGTTGTCTCTACACCAACCACTTTGTCCTTCTCAAAGCGGATATTTGTTACATGCGTATCCAAGAACACCTGCGTCCCATGTCGCCGAGCCGCATTGGCATAAGCCGTTGTGGTTAGATGTGGGTCAGCATAGCCGCCCTCCGACTCATAAGCGGCCATCATCAGATCATCCCGTTTAATGTTAGGGAAAATATCAGCCAGCCCCTCAGTTGAAACTAACTCCGTATTGATGCCCACGCCACGCTGGAGCGCAATATTGGCTTCCAAACCAGCCTGATCCTCGGCCGCAGAAAAAACCAAAAAGCCAGTCTGAGTGAAACCAGAATCACCGCCAACCGCCTCCTCAAAATTATGAAAAATTCGCATGCTATGTAGAGCCATCTGAGCCGTTAGCGTGTTTGAATAATGCTGACGAACAATGGCAGAGGAGCGACCCGTTGAGCCAGCCCCGATATCCTCTTTCTCTAACAAGGCCACTTTTAGGCCCTGTTTGGACAGATGGAAGGCTGTGCTACAGCCTATAATACCTGCCCCGATAATAATTACGTCATACGTTTGTGTCATTAGTTTATCTCCTATTGTGTGGTATAGATGTTCAGATAAACATTTTCAGCCGTTACCTTCCCGCAAGTTTAGAACTTGCGGGAAGGTTGGTCTTGAATTGAAAACCATTATCTGAAAGACTGTAGTAATGCAAAGGTAGTGATAAGAAGTGCAAAGCTCGCTTTGCAGGCAAGCACTCCGGATTCTGCCATCACTACTTGTGCAGGACTACCCATACTACGAGCATCTTATCATCTTATCACTACTTGTGCCGAACTACCAAATCCTCTTATCCTCCACATAAAAGGAGGAATCCAAAACTTCTCTGGTGAGCTATGTTTGAAAATTGCAAGAAATGTCCGATCATTTCAGCTACGGATTGAATTCTATCTTCTCGATTTCTATACGTGCAATTTTCTACAAATTCACGATAACGAATATCTATATCACTTAAATTTGGTGGAGAGAAAACTGGCGGTCTCTTACCCGTTGTCATGTGATACAACGTTTTTCCCAAAGCATAGATATCTGCTCGATGATCCACCTCTCGGAATGACTCGAACTGTTCTGGGGCGGCATAATATTGCGTTCCCTTAAAACCATCACTCGTTGTTAGTCCTGTATCTTCATGCTTACCTAAACCAAAATCACCGATCTGTACCTGTTCATTATCAAACAAAAAAACGTTTGCTGGTTTTATATCTCGATGAATGACATTATGATTATGAGCATGGTTAATTCCCTTTAGAAGTTGCAAATAAATCTTCTCTATTCGTTCATAATTATTAGGTAAGTCATCAATAATATCGTCTAAAGTTTTGTCTGCGAGCGGCATAGCAAACCAAGGTGGGGTGACAGACATGTCATAATCTATCACCGACAAAATATTAGTATGGTTTAACTCCGATAAAATTGAAATTTCTCGTTCAAATCTTTGTCGCTTTTCCCTTCCTGCTACCCGATCAAATAAATCCAATTCCTTTATAGCAACTTTTTGCTTCGATTGATAAACACCTTCGTAGACAATTCCAAACCCGCCCTTCCCTATTATTCTATTTTTTTGAATAATAGACGATTCATAGACTATTTTGAAAAAGGGTACCTGCTTCCAAGGAAAATCTTTATATATTTTAGCCTCTGGATTACTTACAAATTTACCATGTGACCAACGTATCTCAACATGGTATTTTAAGGTATAAGACATACGTTTTTTTACATCTTCAACCATAAGTTCAATGTTAACTCTGCTTTGCCCACTCTCCAAATCGGGTTCAGCTGTTATCCCAATAAATCGCCAGCCCCGTTTCCAGGTCGTCATATCGGGAATAGTAACGGCAAAACTTTTCCCTTTATCTAATCCACAAAGTATATATTCAGTATCACCTATACGAAACAGTTCCCGAATTATATATTCGCCAATTGTATTGTGTCTATGTTTGTTTTCTTGAAGTGCATCGTTAAATATTTTAGCGGATTTTTTAGCTACATCGTGGCAAAGTGCAAGGTATAAACAATTACCTTCACCATCATTCTCCAAGACCTCTTTTGCCTTTTTTGCAAATAGCTTCTTTTGAGATTTAGAAACAACTTTGGGTTTGATATATTCAGTTACTAATTCAGGTAAATTACAGTCATATCTTTGTCGTGCATAAGTATATAATTTTTGATGAAGATTAGGAGATAATTCTTGATACCAGTTGGGGGACTTAGGTGGCTTATGTTCGCCTTTTGGCAAACTCTTAAAAAAACCGTACAACGATCTATTATACACAATATTACTGCTTTCTTTAATACTAATTGAGGTGTTAGCCGCCACAATATCTCTGGCAATAGATATACTAGAGGCTTGCTGAGTTTTCCCCTCCCATCTTACCGAAGTCAGACTAGTAAATGGTTGATAAGTCCTCAAATTGATGCCTATATCGTAAAATTTCATATATAATTTTTCGTTACTGTAAAATTCAGTTTTAAAGTTTTCATATTCACTCATACTAACTGTATCGTTAAAATATTGAGTTATATTATCCGGTGTAAGCCCACATGGGTCTATCCGTAAAAGTCCAAAACAGACGGATAATTCGGTACACTCAGTTTTTTTACTAGCCATATTTAACGCCTCGTTTAATAAAACGTTCTAAGTACCGGACAAAACAGTTAGGACACGGATAAACGCGGATAAACACGGATTTTTTAGGCTTATCTGTGTGTATCCGTGTTAATCCGTGTCCCTTTTTTCTTCTGTAACAAGTTCAATCTTTTTTTGTTGGAATACTCATTGTTTGAGCTAGGAAGTCTCCGCCTGAGACAACAAACTCCCCTTTACCATTTGTTTGATACGTTGCTCGGCCAATTCACAGTACTCAGAAGATATATCATACCCCACATGTCGTCGATTAAGCCCTTTTGCGGCTACATTTGTCGTCCCTGATCCCATAAATGGGTCTAACACAACATCATTTTTGTATGAATAAAGCTCAATAACTTTACCTGCCAATTTTACAGGGAACGGGGCTGGATGTCCTATTTTTCGTGCTGATTCCGGTGTAATTTTCCATATAGACGAAATCTCCTCATTCCCAATAAATAAACCATTTTTGCTTGGTCTTGAATATTCTTGTTTCTCAAATACTAGCAAATACTCGTGAATGTCACGTAAACGAGGTGACTTTGCACTCATCCAACTGCCCCAGGCACAGCTACTATTAGCCCCTACCCCTTTTTGCCATATTATTTCTTCCTTAGGCAAAAATCCTAATTTTTCTATATGGAGTTGATAAAAAAATGAATGAAGTGGTATATATGGTTTACGCCCTAAATTAGCAATATTGATGACATATTTCCCGCCGGGTTTTAATACCCGATACACCTCCTGACCAACCTCACGAATTAAATCTAAATACTCGTCAAATCCCATGTCATCATCATAATCTTTGCCCACATTATAAGGTGGAGAGGTAAACGCTAAGGCAACACTATTATCAGGCAGTTGCTTCATATCAGTTGAAGAATCGTTATAGATTTTATCAGCCCAACTGTCAGATTTGAAACTAGTGGGATTTATTACTTCTTTTATACTCGGTTTATAAAGAAAGTCATTAGACAGTTCTGACTCTTCACGCTCAATCGAGGGAAAATTAGTAAATCCCACATAATATCTATTCAACGTCTGCGCCATATCACATACCTTGAACTTATTGGTCATAAATGGGTCTAAAATAACATCGTTAACATAAGAATACAGTTCGATAATTCTGCTTATGATTTGTTGGGAAGACAAGACCGAAACAGTTTCCTTTTTTTGCGCTGGATTCCATATAGACAGCGTCGCGGCCATAAACTCGTCCCGTTCGATGGATGATTTACCTTTGTCAGGTCTAGAATAATCTTGTTTGGCAAACACAACAATATACTCATGACGGTCTCGCGATGCCTCATTTTTTCGCCATATTATTTCCCCCATAGGCAAAAATCCTAAATTTTCGGCATGGAGTTGATAAAAAAATGAGTGAAGAGGTACATAAGGCTCACTTCCTAAGTTTGCAATATTAATAACATATCTTCCCCCCGGCCTTAATACTCGATATACTTCCTTTCCAACTTTCCGGATCAAGTGTAAATATTCATCAATATCCGTAATATTATAGGACGGAGAGGCCAGAGCTAAGGCAACACTATTAGCAGGAATTATCTCCATTTTGGTAGAAGCGTGATCGTAAATCTGATCAACCCACTCACTTGGTTCAGGAACTTCAATATTTAGCTCTTCTTTAGTGGCTGATTTATGAAAAAATTTATAATATAAATTCCTGTTATAAAATAGGCTGGAGTCATGTTTTTCTCGTTTTGAAACCCCAAAAGATGATGTTTGTGTCATAAAATTTTTAACCTATCAACTTGATTGTGCTGGTCATCAACTTAGTGTCCGACAGTCTGAACTAATTAACATTCCCTAAACCACTTTGTCGGGTAACAAGTATCAATTTAACGTTTGTAGTAGGCGATTCATCGCCTTCTGAGGCACTAAAGTGCCTACTACGAACTCTTGGTTCTAATTATTGATGATTTACAAAGTGGTGGCTGTTTGGTGGAAGCGTTCCGCTAACTAACTGCCGTTTGCATCTTAAGAAACGGGGAAGGTAATATTGCGCTGATTGCTTTTGCAAAATATGGGATTGTGCTACATTGGGGTAATCATATAAACGCGGATTTGACCCTTCCTTGAAGTTTTTTGGGCTTCGAGGAAGGGGGACTGCATCTTCCCGCAAGTTTAGAACTTGCGGGAAGATTGGGCCATGTCACTCTGAGAGGAACGAAGTGGAGTGAAGAGTCTCCTCATGATGCAGGTTTGGGGGATTCTTCGCAAACTACGTGATGGCCGAAACCAGTGCCCTTAGATGCTAACCCCAAATTAACGGCACAAAAATAATAGCGAGTATCATAAAGATAACCGCCAACGGTAGACCACTTTTCGAGAAGTCGGCAAACTTGTAACCGCCGGGGTTCAAGACCAGCATGTTCACTGGCGAGGCAATCGGGGTGATAAAGGCGGTCGACGCGCCAACGGCGACCATCATCATCACAGCCCGAGCTGGTACACCCATATCTTGGGCCGCTTTAATGGCGATGGGAGCAAGTAGCACGCTCGTAGCGGTGTTGCTGATGACCTGCGTAAAGGTTACAGTAACGATAAACATGGCCGCTAACAGTAACATCAGATTTCCACCCACCATGCTGACCATGGTGTTGGCAATCAACGCCGCGCCGCCGGTCTCTTGTAGGGCGGTGCTCATCGGCAACATGGCCGCAATCATCACCACACTCTCCCAACTAATCGAACGGTAGGCTTGCTCCATAGTGATACATTTGGCAATCACCATCACCAATGCGGTAATTAACACTGCAATCACTGCTGGCACCAGTTTGGTCAACATGAGGCCCATCATCATGAACATAGCTCCAATGGCGATGAACGATTTTGTATCTAACTGAACTCCATCTTTGCTGGAGATTGATTCACCAACGACCACAAAGTTGCGAGCTTCGTTTTGTAACAGTTGAACCTGTTTTTGTACGCCCGTCACTAAAAGCGCGTCCCCAAAGGTCAATTTTTGGGTGGCATAATCAGTTAATGGCTGACCTCGTCGAACCACGCTCAATACTTGAACCCCATATTTACGGGCAAAGTTTGTCCGCTCTAGGGTGCGCCCAATCAATGTAGAACGAGGGGTAATCAACACCTCAACCAAGGAGAGTAAATCCTGTTCAGTTTGCAATCGCTCCTCATCCGACATCGGATCCATGCGTAGATTATATTTCAAGGCTAACCGGCTGACGGCATCAAGTTCGCCTCGCAGTAGTAGACGTTGATTGGCTTGAATCACCGTTTTGGCTGTCGGAGTCGTAGCCGTTTCGGCTGCCGAAATCCGGCTCGTTTGTTGACGGATTCGGTCAGTAATTCCTCCGATAATCTTAGATGAGTGTGCATCTTCTTCTTCCTCCTCCTCTGCGGAAGGATGGTCGATGAGTAAGACACTGATCCCAAAATCCTGCCCAATCGCCGACTCAGCCAAGGTTTTTCCGACCAAATTAGACTGCGGACGAACTTGAACTCGATACAAACTCTGTTCAAGCTTATAAGATTTCGCCAACTCCTCTGCCGAAACCGCGACTCTGGCATGTCGTTCTTCGGTTTTGTTTTCAGGTAAAAATCTGCGACCAATAAAAACAGTATACACCACCGCGACGGCTAACAATGGCAGGCCAATCAAACCAAACTCAAAAAAGCCCATAGGCCCTTCCCCTGCCGCTTCGAGGGCATCGGAGACGACGATATTCGGTGGAGTTCCGATGAGGGTCAACAAGCCGCCCACGTTGGCCGCTACCGCCAACGGGACGAGCAGTTTGGAGGGAGCCACCTTAATTCGCACCGACGCGGCCACCACCGCCGGAAGCAGGACGGCCACGGTGCCGGTATTGCTCAAAAACCCAGACAACAGGCCAGTTCCGACCATTAACACAATAATCAAGCTGACTTGATCCGTTCCGGCCAAACCAAGTAGTTTTTGGCTAATCCAATCAGCCACGCCAGTACGAAACAGCCCCGCGCCAACAACAAACAGGCCAGTAATCATAATTACCGTTGAGTTTGAAAACCCAGCCAAAACTTGACTAACCTTCAACAATCCCGTTAAGTACAGGGAGAGTAAAGCCAACAAAGCGACAATATCCATGCGGATTTTGTCAAGAACAAAGGCAAAAATCGTAATTCCCAAGATAAGAAAGGCAATTACCGTATCTTGATTCATAAAAAACTCCTGTGTGACATACGCACGTTAAGTAAGATATAGGGTAGTGATAAGGAGTGCAAAGCTCGCTTTGCAGGCACTCCGGATTCTGCTATCTACCCTCTTCTGATAGTTTTAAAAAAACCTTATAGAGTATACTCCTTTTTCTAAAAGAGACAACCTCTTGAAAACATATCTCATCAATTTCAGTTTAATCTAGTGCCGCGATATAGCCACCATACATGAGCCTGACTTGTTTCTTCATCAAATTGCTGTAAAATATAGCCTGTCTAAAAAATTCTGCGATTAGAGGGCTGATAACCTGAATCACCCCCTAATCACAACTCAACGATGAGGAAATTTATGTCTCGAAAACTTATTCGTCAACCCAAATACGACTTAAATGATAGGCCATTTATGATTATTTGGGAGACGACCCATGCTTGTGACCTCGCCTGCCGCCATTGTCGGGCCGAGGCGATTGCGGAACATGATCCGCTTATTCTTAAGTTTGAGGAGGCCAAACAGCTCTTAGAGCAAGTCGAAAGTTTTGGCAAACCTCGCCCCATTTTTATCTTTACCGGCGGTGATCCGTTTAAGCGGGATGACCTGTTTGACCTGTTAAGCTATGGTAAAGAACTCGGTTTGATGATGGCTGTCTCTCCCTCCGGCACGCCCTTGTTGACTGAGGAGAATCTACGCCGGATTAAAACTCATGGCGGCAAAGCCATCTCGCTGAGTATTGATGGCTCTACCTCTGAGCGGCATGACGATTTTCGGCAAGTCCCCGGCTCGTTTGAGCTAACCACCAACGGATGGAAAATGGCCCGCGAAATCGGCCTAAAACTGCAATTGAACACTACCGTCACACGGTATAATTTAGAAGATTTACCTAATATTTTCAGCCTCGTTTTGAAATACGGAGCCATGACCTGGAGCGCGTTCTTCCTCGTGCCGGTTGGACGGGGCAAGGCCGAAGACGAGGTCTCTCCGGCGGAGTATGAGGCGGTGATGCACTTTTTGTATGACTGCTCCAAATATATCAGCGCAAAGACCACTGAGGGGCATCATTATAAACGAGTGGTCTTACAACGGGCTATTTTAGACGAGAAAGGTCTTAACATGGAAGATTATTTCGACCTGCATCCCATCTATTTCCAACTGCGAGATAAGATGTTGGCGATTGTAGGCGAAATGGGATTGCCCCAACGGGAGCATATCTTCCGCACGCCCATGCACATCAACGCCGGAAACGGTTTTGTCTTTATATCACGGCGGGGCGACGTGTTCCCTAGTGGTTTTATGCCCTTGAGCGTGGGCAATGTCCGACAAAAATCGCTGGTTGAGCTGTACCAAGAAGCCCCCTTGTTCAACGACCTCCGCGACGCAACCAAGCTAGAGGGAATCTGTGGTCAATGTGAATTTTCGCAGATATGTGGTGGCTCACGCTCACGAGCCTACGCCATGACTGGCAACCCCTTGGCCGCTGAACCGTTCTGTATCTACAAGCCCGGTTCATTCCCGTTTCAAAAAGAGTTAGAAGCAAAATTACAAAATACATAATATTACGTTAGCATTTAAGAAAGGAGTGCCAGGCTTGCCTTACCAGCGGTAGTCCTGCCAGCAAAGCAAGCTTTGCACTCCAATATAAAATCTCTTACATGACAAAATCATTTGAGCTGATCAAAGAAACAACTATTCCCGAATTAAATATTCAAGCTATGTTATACCGCCATAAAAAAACTGGCGCACAACTGTTATCGGTTATTAACGACGATGAAAACAAATCGTTCGGTATCACCTTCCGCACCCCGCCCGTAGATTCGACGGGTGTACCTCATATTATGGAACACTCTGTCCTGTGTGGTTCACGCAAATACCCGCTCAAAGAGCCGTTTATCGAGTTGGCTAAAGGGTCGCTCAACACCTTTCTAAACGCCCTCACCTATCCAGATAAGACATGTTATCCTGTAGCCAGTCAAAATCTACAAGATTTTTACAACTTGATTGATGTCTATCTCGACTCGGTTCTTTACTCCAACATATCCGCCGAAACCTTGCAACAGGAGGGCTGGCATTACGAGTTGACTGATAAAGATGAACCATTGATTTACAAAGGCGTTGTCTTTAATGAAATGAAGGGTGCGTACTCTGCTCCAGAGCGGTTGATGTACAACTACAGCAAAGAGGCACTTATGCCGGATACGCCCTACGGAGTCGATTCGGGCGGCGATCCGCAGGTCATCCCCAACCTGACCTACGAGCAATTCAAAGCCTTTTATGATATTTTCTACCATCCGTCCAACGCCTTTATCTATTTTTATGGTGATGATGATCCGACCAAACGACTGGAGATTCTTGATGCCTACCTGAACGATTTTGAGGCCAAAGATGTCAGTGACACAGCCATTTCGCTCCAACAACCGTTTACCGAGCCAAAGGAGATTGTCTATCCCTACGCGGCCAGCGAAGAGGATACCAAGGCGACCAAAAGCATGGTCACGCTGAACTGGCTTTTACCCGAAAATAATAACCCACAACTCAGTTTGGCCCTGTCGATTCTATCCCATGTCGTGTTACGCACCAACGCCTCTCCGTTGCGTAAAGCGTTGCTCGATTCTGGCTTAGGCGAGGATGTCATGGGTGGTGGGGCGAGTAGCACATATCGCCAGTTGACCTTCTCCACCGGAATGAAAGGGGTCAAACGAGCCGACGTGCCGCAGGTCGAACAGTTAATTATAGACACTTTAGCCCAAATCGCCGAGCAGGGGATTGAGCCGGATATGTTGGAAGCGGCCATGAACACCATCGAGTTCCGCATGCGGGAGTATAACACTGGCGGTTTTCCGCGTGGCCTAGCGATTATGTTAGATGCCCTGACCACATGGTTGCATGGGTATGATCCGTTGAAGCAAATTACCTTTGAAACGCCACTGTCCGCAGTCAAACAGGCGTTGCAGGATAACCCACGTTATCTGGAGGGCCTCATCAGCGAGCATCTGCTGAACAACTCGCACCGCGTGACCACGATTCTGGAACCGTCCATGGAACTTAAACAGCAGATAGAAGCGGACGAAGAGGCAACCTTGGCTCAGGTTAAGGCTAACTTCAGTGATGCTGAGTTAGAGGCGGTGATAGAGAGTACTAAACAGTTACAATTAGCCCAAGAAACGCCCGATTCTGCTGAGGCGTTAGCCATGATTCCTAGCCTCAAACTGAGCGACATTGATAAAAAGAACAAACCTCTGCCGGTTGAGTTATTTGAGAAAAAGGGGTATGACCTACTCCATCATGACTTGTTCACCAGTGGCATCGTCTACCTAGAGGTGGGCTTTAATTTCCACAGTATCCCGCAAGACCTCCTGCCCTATTTTCCTCTATTTAGCGATGCCTTGTTTGATATTGGCACTGAAACTGAGGATTACGTGAAACTGTCGCAACGGATTGGACGTAAGACGGGTGGTGTGCAAAACTTAGAATTAATTTCTAACCAAAAAGATTCGCCAGAAAGTGTGACATGGCTGTTTGTGCGGGGTAAATGTACGATGGCTCAGGTTGATGATCTGCTGGCGATTATTCGGGATGTCCTGCTAACGGTCAAGCTAGACAACCAAGACCGTTTCCGGCAGATGGTGCTGGAGGAAAAAGCCCATCGAGAATCAATCGTTGTACCGGGTGGACACAGTTTTGTCAACACTCGAATTCGGGCTAGATTTAGCGAGGCAGGTTGGCTCAACGAGCATATTGGCGGGGTCAGCTACCTCTTTTTCTTGCGTCGTCTGGTTGATGAGGTGGAGAATGATTGGCCCGGCGTGGTGGCAAAATTGGAGAGGATTCGTCAAATTGTCATCAACCGTAACGCTGCGCTCTGTAACATCACCATTGATGCCGACAACTGGCACCAGATTGAGCCGAAGCTGACTGATTTTATGGACAGTCTACCGGCCCAGCCCTATCAGCCTGCCAAGTGGGATCGCAGTGAGTACCCCATCGTGGCGGCAGAGGGCTTAACCGCCGCCGGAGCGCAGATTAACTATGTCGGCAAAGCGGTCAATCTGTATGACCTTGGCTATCAGTTCCACGGCTCCATGTCGGTCATCAACAACTATCTGCAAACGACCTATTTGTGGGAAAAAGTGCGAATACAGGGCGGCGCGTATGGGGCGTTCTCTAGTTTCGACAAAAATTCGGGTGTGTTTAGCTATCTCTCATATCGAGACCCGAATCTGCTCGAAACCTTGACCACTTACGACCAAGCCGACCAGTTTTTGCGTCACCTGAACCTCAACGAAGACCAACTGACCAAAAGCATCATCGGGGTGATTGGCAATATCGATACCTATCGCCTGCCCGATGCAAAAGGGTACATGTCGATGATTCGGCATCTGCTCAACTACAGTGAAGCCGAACATCAACAGTACCGAGAAGAGATTTTAGCCACCACCACTGACCATTTCCATGCCCTTGCCGAGGTGTTAGCCGAGGCCAACAAAGTTGGTCTGGTGGCTCTACTTGGCTCTGCTGATGCGATACAGGCGGTCAACGAAACCCAAGGCGGCGAGTGGCTGACGATTACTAAAGTGCGGTAAGCTGGAAATTTGAGTGGATACTTTGCCTTCGGCTCAGCATGACATGGGATGAACTATTCGCCTATTCATCCATCTTGTGCTATTATCTGAATAGAGTTTGGTAGTGGTGCAGATGTAGTGATCCGGAGTGCAAAGCTTGCTTTGCATGCAAGGCAAGCCTTGCACTCCGGATTTCCCCATCACTACTTGTGCAGGACTACATAGAGTTTAAGGTATCGGCGGGATGTTTTGCCGAGAAAAGCTGTGTGCCTAAGGAATCGGAATTAAATAAATTGCGCGTTTCGACATCGCCTTCGACAAGCTCAGGCTACGTCGCGCCGAAGTCTTATCGAAGGCGAACTATCAGCATGCACATGTTAATTAATGCTCATTCCTAAGCAAAATAATATAATATTATAATACAATGAGGTATTTAGCATGAAACAAAAACTAGTTCGTGATTGGATGAGTAAAAAAGTAATTATCATTTCACCGAAAACGGCGTTACCTGAAGCCCATCGTTTAATGTCAGACCATAACATTCGTCGATTACCTGTACTCAAGAACAATCAACTGGTTGGTATGTTAACCTTGGGTGATGTAAGAGGGGCAGAACCGTCGGAAGCGACATCATTGAGTATTTGGGAAGTGAACTACCTGCTGGCAAAGATGAAAATCAACCAAACCATGTCTCCCAACCCTATCACCATTTCCGAAGATGCAACTATCGCTAACGCGGCGAAAGTAATGCTCGACCACAAGATTAGCGGTTTACCCGTTGTAAACGAAACCGGTGATATCGTTGGCATAATCACTGAATCAGATATTTTCCGTATGATTGTTAATGATTGGCATCAATAATCGGATACTTCTTCAATAATAAAATCGGTAGTGATGCAGATGTAGTGATAGGAGTGCAGGCTATCAGCGTAAGCCGAGACATGTAGCACATGCTTCAGCCTGTGCCGCACACAGTCTAAAGACTGTGCTACGATATTATCTGTCGCACGTTAAGTTGAAATCCGGAGTGCAAAGCTTGCTTTGCATGCAAGGCAAGCCTTGCACTCCGGATCATCACTACTTGTGCAGGACTACCATAAAATCAACCTTATCGCAGTTCCAACCCCCTTGTTCCCAAACTGAGTTTGGGAACGCAATTGCTCCACGAGTTACGAAACAATTAGGAGCTTTAGCGATGAAACAAGAATTGGCAAAAAACTGGATGAGCCAAGATATTACGGTGATTCCTCCGCAAACTCCGTTAACCACAATTCATGCCCTCATGTTACATGAGCATATTCGCCATTTACCAGTAATGGTGGATAATAAGCTGATTGGAATTGTTAGCAAGGGTGACATGCGGAGTGCAGTGTCGTGGAGTTTGTCGGATGAGCAGGTAGGAACGCTCAAACTCAATGCCGAGGAGATTATGACTCCCGACCCCGTGACCATATCCCCCACCGCCACAATTGGGGAAGCGGCAAACCTGATGTTGAAACGTAAAATCAGCGGTTTGCCAGTAGTTACTGAACAAGGTCGCATCATAGGCATCATCACTGAAGCCGATATTTTTCGCATGGTTGTCGAAGCATGGGACAACGCATAAATATAGTTTACCCTAAAAGTGCAAAGTATTTGTTTGAAAAGATTTATCTACCATCGCGAATATATTGTCGCGCCAATTTTTGGAGATATAATCAGTAACCCCCAATTTAAACGCATCCCGACAATGTCGAACATTATCATTGGCGGTCAAGATGATGACAATAGAGGAGATATTGCGCCGTTTAATCTCTTCCAACACCGTAAAGCCACTGGTGTTCTCCTCCATCCGCATATCGGAGATGATCACATCATAAGGTGTATCCAGTTTTTCTTCGGCCTCTGCCGCGCTAACCGCTTCCTCAATATGTTGGTATCCGAATATGGTCAGCCATTCTTTTAACTCATGCGAATAACTAGGCAAATCCTCAACTAATAACAAACGTATGGTGGAAATCTCTTTGTTCTTCTCCATTGGATAACTATTTTCCTATATTATTTACGCGTTCAGATGGCGAATAAGTTGTTTTATAAAAGATGAAGTGATAAAATTTCCGAAAAAATATTAAAAACTTTCCGAAAATTCTCAAAATCATTGGGTACATTAGGCCGCGTATTACATACCCACTTACAAAATGCCATCTTATCTTTTACGATATATGAGGGAATAGGTGGGGGTTCATTAACTGAAACTCTTCCCAAATCTTTTACCACAAAACCTTGATCGAAACCTTCTTCAAAAATTAGATCATCAAATAACCATTCTATACCTTTTTGTTGAGGTGAATAGGTTTCACCAATTCTGCGAAAAAATAAATTTTCTATATTATGTCCTTTTTTTGGCAAATGCTTATCTTGTACATCTTGATCGTATAAAAATAGTACTTTGTTTGGCCTAAGTCCAGGGTTGTCTCTTAAAAAATTGAATCCATGTGTTAAGTTCTTATATCCTCCACCTTCCCCGCCTGTTGAATCACCAATAGTGTCCAAATGTACTTGCTCTAAAACATCTTTTTTATCTAACATTGTTCCTGCTTTTCGTATATATTCAACATCTGTTGGGCCTTCAACAAATACAGTAAGTCTACTAGATAATGGACCTGTAATTGGTAAATCAATAATCGACCCATCAACAGGAAAAGTTAAATTTGTTGATTCTAAGTCAGGTAGACCTAGTTTTTTGGTAACAGTAAAAAATATAGGCAAGTGACGCTCGGTTAATATTGCATCTAATTTTTCTTGAGTATCAGAAGAGGCTATAACTGTCTTATTCAATACCGCAACGTATTTATTAGGATAATTTCTCTTTAATTCGTATATATTCTGATTTATCCATGTCTCGCCATAAGGATCTCCCCAATGTTGCAAATAAACAATTGCCTCTTGTATTGACTGATGAATTTTTTCAAATACGTTTCCTTTCAAATTTTTGGATATATAATCCCATGTGTAAGGGTTTTTTATTGCGGCGCGACAATCTTGTATATCCTCGTTTGCTGTCAAAACAATGACTAACCCTGTCGCTCTTTGTTGTTTTACAGTCTGAATAACAGAAAAACCACTGTCTTTTTCTTCCATTACCATGTCTGTAATGATGATATCGTAAGAATTTTGTTGAAGTTTAGTTTTAGCCTCTGCCGCGCTACCTGCTTCGTCAATATGTTGGTAGCCAAATATGGTCAACCACTCTTTTAACTCATGCAAATAATTAGGCGAATCTTCAACGATTAGCAAGCGGATCTGTTTGTTCTTCTCCATTGTTGTATTCTCCTTGTAAGTAGGGTATATAAATCTTGAATGTGGTTCCTTGCGTTCCAGTTTCTAAGATGTAACCATTCATTTTATTGATGGTTCGTTTAATAATAAACAATCCTAAACCACTTCCTGTTCCTTGAAGTGAGGTGGTTTTTAAGGGTAAAAATACCCAATCCTTTTTATCATGAGGAATACCTTTGCCGTTATCACTAAAAATAATCAATAAAAATTTCTGACTAGTTGATAAACGTTGGCCTCGAATCCCCTGCGGGTTGATAGTATCATCAGCCTGAATTTTAATCTGTAAATCGGCTTGGGTAACATTATGTTTGATGGAATTTTCTACCAACTCATTCAAAGCGCTCTTGATTTTTTCTGCATCCCCATAGAACACCGAATTTGGATTGCGTATCTCTACTGTAATTGTGGCATTTTCTAAAGTATGGGTCTCTCTCCATTTGGTAAACAATTCAGATACAGCAACATCATTGTGTCGAATTACAATTCCCTCATTGATTGATTTCAAATCATTTAAGGCGGTTTGGGTATGTTCGAGTTGAGTCAACAATTGCGTAAACTGTTGATAAACCCCATCCTCTGTGGACAGGTTCCACATGGCTCGGCGCACCTTCGACTCAATCACCGCTAACTCATTGTTTACAAAATCAGACACATCCTGCGCCGTTTCTGAGATAATCTGCGTCAATTGCTTGTATGCCTGTTTTGACAAATCTTGCGCTTCCGCATCCCTTTGTGAGCGTTTAGTGCTAATTCCATCCGGAATATCTTCGATACTGTCGATAATCTCAGCCAACGAGCCGTTGGTGTCCCGTTGTTGATAGGCAATCCGTTGAGCCATGCTTTTTAAGACCCCCACCTCATTGCCAATTTTGTGGTAAAAAGCCCGATTTAACGTGGCAGTATTCCATAACTCCGCCTCTTCTTGGGGAGGATTAAATAGCTCATAATGAGCCTTGAATATCAAATTAATGGCTCGCAGGCGAGAGACAGTAGCATGATGAGGCAAATCTGGCGCGACTTCTTGTAATATCTTCACTCCTTCTTCGCTGTAGGGGTTATCGGCAAAGATATAGTCGGCCACCCGAATTCGAGCCGCGTCTTCGTCTCTGGCCTGCTGAATGGCTAAATTGAAAAATTCTCGCCCCCGTTCAATCGACTGGTTTAGATAATGGAGTCGTCCTAAACTGAGGTAAAGAATATTTTTGTTATCAGGCGTTAATCTATCAATTTCAATAGCATCTAAGGTTTCAATCGCTTCCTTGTATTTTCCCTCTTTTTGTAACAGCATGGCTTGAATCCATAATGTCGCATAATCATCTGGGGCAATGGCTCGTACCTGTTTCAGTTTTTCAGCGGCGGCGTTATATTGACCGCAATATATTAAATTTGTGGCATAGTTACTTAACGCCACGATATTTTGTGGTTCAAATTTTATAGTTTGCTGATATTTTTCAATCGCTTTTTCTGGATGACCTAAATTACTAAGTGCACTACCGTAACCATTCCAAGCATCCGTGGATTTAGGGTCAAGTTTGATAGCCTGCTGATATTTTTCAATCGCCTCCTCATAGCGGCCTAACCCACCAAGCGCACTGCCGTAGCCATTCCAAGCATCCGTGGATTTAGGGTCAAGGTTGATAGTCTGTTGATATTTTTCAATCGCTTCCTCATAGCGTCCTAAATCACTAAGTACATTGCCATAGTTATTCCAAGCATCCGTGGATTTAGAGTCAAGGTTGATAGCCTGCTGATATTTTTCAATCGCTTCCTCATAGAGACCTAAATCATTAAGAGCATTGCCATAGTTATACCATGCCTGTGTGGATTTAGGGTCAAGCTTCATAGCCTGTTGATATTTTTCAATCGCTTCCTCATAGCGGCCTAACTTATCAAGAGCAGAGCCATAGTTCTTCCAAGCCACATGGTTATCTGAGTTGGTTTTTAATGATTGTTTATAATATTTTAACGCTGTTTCATATAGCTTTTCGTTATATAAAGTTCCCCCACAATCATTCAGATTAGCCCACAAAGGATAACGCCCATCATACTCTTTCTGCATCCCCGCAAACGCGACCAGACGTTGCTCCTCACTCCCTTCATCAATAAAACCAAGGGCAATCTTTTGTAACGCCTGCTCTCGTATGGCCGGGCGGTTAGCCAATTCCATGTTCATCTGGTCAAGCATGGTAAAGGCGCGGGACAGGTCGATAGCGCGGAAGGCTTCGATAATCTTGGTTTGGAAATTGTGGCTTTTTTGTTCGGGGGTAATGCGGCGGTTTTTACGTTTTGCCATTGAGGATATTTTGAACCGCTGAAGCAACTGAAAAAGCAATGATAATCGCTGTTTTTTCTGTACACCCAAATATTGGGCAGCGATTTCAGAAATTTTCAATCAACTCAGTGTTTCAATCTCACCATTCGTTAGCAGGATTCTTGTATCTTACTTGTTTAAGGAAGGGGAGTCAAAAAATGTAATCATTCAGCTCACTTGTTTCCAAACTGGATTTACCTGATTTTTGAAATTATTTAATGCTATCAATCTGACCCTGTAGCGCGCCTAGGGCCACGTCAACCAACTGCGTGGGTGTAACCTGATTTCGCAGGTTGGTCTCGGAGGCGGTTTGGGTGACGACGCGCAGATAGTTGCCGGTCAAGCCGCTCCATCGTAAGGTGAGATTGAGGCCAAATCCAAATGGTTCGTTCCCCTCCCACAAAACCGGCATGGTACGCCCCACAAACTTTTGCCGGAACTGTTCCTCAAGCCTAGCCCCCAAAATGTGCATCTGCTGACTGCGCTCCTGCACGGTTTTGCCATGCACCTGACCCCGCATCTTGGCGGCGGCGGTTCCCTCTCGGCGAGAGTAGCGAAAAATGTGCAGTTTACTAAAACCCATCGCCTCAACAAAGCTAATTGAATCGGCAAACTCAGCCTCGGTCTCGCCCGGAAAACCAACAATTATATCGGTGCTGATTCCCACATCAGGAATGACGGTGCGGGCTTTTTTGAGTAGCGCGGCAAATTCAACTTGGCTAGTGCGACGGGCCATGCGGCGCAGAGTGGCATCACAGCCACTTTGGAGCGGCAGGTGCAGATGGGGGAGCAGGCGTTGATTGTCCCACAACTCAAAAAAATCGGGCGTTAAATCCCACGGTTCTAGCGAGGAGAGACGCAGGCGAGGCAAGTCAGTCTCGGCCAGAATCGTCTTAATCAACTGGTACAATCCGTCAGTCTGACCCTGATCATGTCCGTAAGAGCCAAGATGCACCCCGCTCAAGACTGCTTCTTGATAGCCCAACATGGTCAGCCGATTGACTTCGGCCAGTACATCGGCCAAACTGCGACTTCGCCCGGCTCCACGAGCGACGGTGACGATGCAGAAGGTACAACGATTGTCACAGCCGTCCTGCACTTTAATGAAGGCGCGAGTATGTCCTCCTTCAATCGAGTTGATGACGGGATTAATAAACGAGGCCGTATCAACCGCGGGGATGGGGTCAGCATCTCGCAAAATATTCTGTTCGGCTAAGATTTCGGGGAGGCGGTCTTTGTCCTGATTATCGACAATAAAGTCAGCCCCGACCGTTGTCATTTCTTGCGGGGAGAGGTCGGCATAACAGCCGGTGACGACGAGGGTGGCATGAGGGTTGGCTCGGCGCATCTGCCGAATGATTTTGCGCGACTTTCGAGCGGCCATGTTGGTCACGGTGCAGGTGTTAAAGACACATAAATCGGCCACCTCACCCGGTCCAACCAGCCGATGTCCGCTCGCGACAAAACTCCGCGCCATCTCTTCTACTTCGCTAATATTTAGGCGACAGCCTATTGAATCAACTCGAATACGCATGTTTAATTATGAATTATAAATTATGAATTATGAATGAAAAATATTCTCGATTAGGATAAACACGCCTTACGTACAACACCTGCGAGGAAAAAAAACATACCTCGCAGGAGAATTGGTCAATGAACATCCATGCGGCTGTAAGACCAGTCGGGGCCGACTGCGGCGTTGGGGATAATTTCGGTTTGTTCGTTACCGTTGGCGGTCATTTTCCAGATAGCCCAGTAGCCACTGCCCGTACTACGATAGATAATGTCTCCGCTAGGCGTATAAATTGGTAATGTATCCGGCCCAGGCGAATTGGTCAAACGGCGCAGATTGCCACCGTCAATATCGACGGTGTAGATATCGATATTACCCTCGATTTCGCGACTAAAGGCCACGGTTTGTCCATTGGGTGACCAACTCGGAAACGAATCGGAACTATTATTGGTTAGGAGTTTATGTCCAGTATCATTCGCATTGGATATCCATACACCTGTTACGCCATCCCGTCCAGAGCGATAGGCCAACTCTTGACTGTTGGGAGCCCAGTCAGCCTGTTCGCCTTGAATCTCATAAGGTAGAAACTGCTCCACGTATCCCAAATCAACAAAGAATATGCGATAACTACTACCAAATTCAGCATCAAAAGCGACTATTTTCCCGTTGGGGGAGACGTTGGTGGTGCGGGCCGTGCCTTGCTTCCATTTAATCTCTTGAACCAAAACCATGTCGGCCATGTCCGGTTGGGGTGAGGCGTTGGTCAGGACCACCAGACCGTTGCTGATGCCATCAAAAATAAACTCGCGCCCATCCCCTAAAAACTGGCGGTCTACCCCTTCCTCGCCAAAGAAGAAAAGCTGTTTTCCGTCCGAACTCCATGATGGGCCTGCGGCACGGGTTATGAGCAGGGTCTCGTTTTGACCATTCGTATCGGCCACATACAGACTGTGTTGTACCCCATCCCATTTCGGGTAGACAAGCTGATAAATGTTGCTACTGAGCGAGGTTGAGGGTGCTGGCGTGGCGGTAGGTTTGACACTCTGGGGCGTGGCAGTGGGCTTGCCATTTTTGGGCGTGGCGGTGCGAGTGACGCGGCGGGTGGGGCGTGGGCGAGTTGGGGTGACGGTTGGTTCCATCTCGATAACCTCAATAACCTCGACCACCTGCCCAATCGTAAAACTGCCCGTAACCATCAGTTTGTTTTCGATATAAAGTTCCAACAGCCATTGCCCGTTGGGGAGTGGGTTACCCGAAGCATCCAGAAAATAGTCAAACCGACCAGCCTCTTGCCCCGACCAGTTGGCCGTATTACGGAGCATCTCGATTTCATTCCGATACCACACGCGCTCCCATATTTTATCTGCTGACATGCCCTCATAGTCAAAAATAGCATGGATTTCGGTGATGCCTTCATCAAACTGGGTGTTCGGTTTTATCGGTGTAAAATCATCCTCCGAGGCATCAAGGGCAAAGATAATCTCATCAAAAAACGGCTCTAAAATTGTGATTTTCTCTTTCAACTGAGTTGTGATCGTGGTGCTAGTCGCCATAACAGTCGGGGATGGAGTTACGGTCGGCGTTGTTTGTGCGCTTCCAGTAGATGTGCTTGACGGTGTGGTCGATAGTGGAGTCGCTTGAAGCGTAGACGTGGCCTCAAAACTGATAGTCAGTTGCTGGTTTTGTTCGACAAACCAATAAGCCATGCCCCCCACAGTGAGGATTAAACAAAACAAAGTTAAACAGCCGATGCCTGCAACAACGAAGGCTATTTTCCTGAAATTATTTGATTGATTAGAATTTTTCGCAATTGTCATAACTGATTCAACCTCTGTTGGTGACCTGTGTACCGGACAAAACGGTAGTCCTGTACTTAATTAAAACACCATGACTGTCAACTTAAAAAGTTCGTAGGAATGAGTCCTAAATAAGTTGCGCGTTTGGCAATCGTAGGGGCTAGGCAAGGCGGTGTAGCGTTGGTTTGAAATCAGAACTCCAATCCGCCTTGCCTCGCCCTGAATCTATGGAATGACGGGCGAGGCAGGGGCGGAGCGGAGAGGTCGCACATTCCAAGTCTAGACCGCCCTGCCTAGCCCCTACCATAATTTCCGACGCAAATGCACATGTTAATTAATGCTCATTCCTAGTAGGCACTTCAGTGCCTTTGAGGGCGATAAATCGCCTACTACAAACGTTGACACTTATGATTAATACACATTCTTAAGTCGTTGACAGGATTAACTATCAGTAAATTTTACCAATCTTATCCAAAAAACCTTCAAAACAAAAAAAAGGGCAAGTTGGTACTTGCCCTGTAAAACGCTAGACGCGGTCAAATATATAGCCTAAATATGGAGATATTATTCAAATATCGTGCAATATTATGAGCATGCAAATCAAACTAATAGTTTTTTCTGCGTCGATTTCGTCTATTCGTTGGAATCGGAATAGGTTGAGGATTTAATTTTTGAGGATTGAGCCACTGGCCTAAACTTCGGCCTAACTTCTCTAAAATTTCTTCGATTTTTTCGTGGAGAGGTTGGTGTCTCTTTTGCTTTGTCATGATAAATATATCCTTGCCATTGGATAATAGATTAGACCTACCTAAACAATATTATACCCAACCTGTTAAAATTGCATTAACGGAATCGACGGAATCAGGCTATAAACTCCCCTACTTGAGGGTATATGGCTCAAATAGGATTAATTTTGTGTATTTTTGGTTATTTACCAATTCAAGCTGTTTTAGTCACTTAACCATTCGATACGTTAGCGCATCAGAAGGTTAAGTGTGAGTGGTGAGGTAGATTCTGATTTTGCGCCAACCGTCCTTGAAGCTTTAAGCTCCAAGGACGGTGACTAACTTACCTATGTTCCCGATGTTCCATTTTTCTCACGGGCCGTGACTGAGCCTCGACGCATAGCGATTTTTCCGGTACGCATGACCTCGACAATGCCAATCGGCTCCAACACTTCCAACATGGAGTCGATTTTGGTACTCTCGCCGGTGACTTCAACAATTAAGGAGTGGTTGGCTACATCAACGATGCGGCCTCGATACATCTCGGCTAAATCCATGACCTCTCGCCGTTTGGTCGCGTCGATGCGAACCTTAATCAGGGCGGTTTCCCGAATCACTGAGGGAATGTCGGTCACATCCTCAACGGTAATCACGTTGACCATTTTGAGTAGATTGGTACGGACAATGTTACGACGTAGATACTCCTCTTCATCCGTCACAATCGTCATTCGACTCACGCCGGGAGTTTCACTATGCCCGACGGCCAAACTTTCAATGTTAAAATTTCGTCGCCGAAATAAATTTGCTACCCGATTCAGGACACCGGGTTTATCTTCCACTAAGGCTACTAATGTCTGTTTCATGATTATTTATTAATTATTAGTCATGCATCATTAGATTTTATGGGTAGTGGTGATAAGGAGTGCAAAGCTCGCTTTGCAGGCAAGCCTTGTACTCCGGATTCTGCCATCACTACTTGTGTAGGGTAGTGGTGCAAAGGTAGTAAGGAGTGCAAAGCTCGCTTTGCAGGCAAGGCACTCCGGATTCTGCCATCACTACTCATTCCTACTCAATCCTACTCATTTTTACTTATTTCTAATGATGTATGACCAATAAAAGTTCAGTGTCTTAGGCAGTTCCAACTTTTGATCGTGGGAGATTTATTTTCTTGGAACTTCCTTAATTGATAATTATATCTCCATATCTTCAAATTGTGGGTGCGGACGGCGAATCATCGCATCTAAATCCGCTCCGGCAGGCACCATGGGGTAGACCATGTCGTACTGTTCTACGACCATCTCGATTAACACTGGGCCGTCATGAGCTTGCGCTTTACGCATAATCGGGATAATATCTTCTAATTTATCAACTCTATAACCGGGCATGCCATAAGCCTCAGCCAATTTGACGTAGTTGGGGCTAGAAATCGGAGTTTCAGCGTAACGGGCATCATAAAACATTTGTTGCCATTGGCGCACCATGCCCAAGTGGCCGTTGTTGATAATACAGATGTTGATATTCGCATTTTCTTGGACTGCGGTGGCTAACTCCATAATCGTCATTTGTATACAACCATCGCCCACAATGACCCATACCTCGCGGTCTTTAACATGGAAACTGGCTCCAATACTTGCTGGGACGCTAAAACCCATCGTGCCAAGCCCACCAGAGGTCAATAACGTGTTTGGCTCTTCATGCGGATAATATTGGCTTTCGAGCATCTGGTGTTGCCCAACATCGGACACAATTACGGCGTTACCCGCTGTGCCTTCCCAAACTTTGCGAATTGCTTGGGCAGCCAAAAGGGTAGGGCTTTCGATATTTAATACATCACGCTGATTCGATTCCTCTTGCCAATCTCGAATTTGATGAAGCCACGCGCTCCGGTCTTTTTGTTCAATTTTAGGATTAATTTGTCGTAAGGCTATACCTAAATCGGTTACAAGACCCAGATCAACCCGAATATTCTTGTTAATCTCAGAGGCATCGATGTCGATATGAATCTTTTTTGAGTTAGGGGAATATGTATTTAGCTTACCTGTCACGCGGTCATCAAAGCGCATGCCACAGGCTATCAACAAATCGGATTCTTGAATGGCATGGTTGGCACAGGCTTCGCCATGCATGCCCATCATGCCAATGTTGAGGGGGTTGCTGGCCGGTAGACCACCTATCCCCAGTAGTGTGGGCGTAACAGGAATGTTCCCTTTTTGGGACAATTCCAACAACTCCGGCATGGCATTAGCAAGTAATACCCCATGTCCAGCCAGAATCACTGGTTTTTTGGCATTATTAATCAATTCTAGAGCTTTATCTACCTGTTCCTGAGGTAAATTTTTTGGTGGTTGATACCCCGGTAGGTTAATCGGCTCAGTGGGATAGACAAAATTTTCTATCTCGGCAAACTGCACATTTTTTGGAACATCAATCAACACGGGGCCAGGTCGCCCAGTTCGAGCAATGTAAAACGCCTCGCGAATAATTTGGGCCAACTCGTTAACATCTGTCACCAAATAGTTGTGCTTGGTGACAGGCATCGTTACCCCAGTCACATCACATTCTTGAAAAGCGTCCCCACCAATGGCGGTGGATGCTACTTGTCCCGTGATACAGACAATTGGCGATGAATCCATCATGGCCGTAGCCAATCCGGTGACCATATTAGTCGCCCCCGGCCCAGATGTCGCAATCGCCACCCCTACTTTCCCACTGGCCCGAGCATACCCATCGGCCATGTGAGTGGCTCCTTGTTCGTGACGTACCAAAACATGGTGGAGTTGGTCGTAATAGTTGTTTAAGGCATCGTATGCCCGTAAAATCGCACCACCGGGGTAGCCAAAAACAACCTCAACCCCTTCTTGTACAAGACATTCCCATATAATGTCTGCGCCTGTTAATGTTTTTCCCATCGTGTTCTCCTTATGATTTTTGATGGTAGTGGTACAAAGGTAGTGATAAGGAGTGCAAAGCTCGCTTTGCCTGCAAGGCAAGCCTTGCACTCCGGATTCTGCCATCACTACTTGTGCAGGACTACCGATTTTTGATATAGTCTGTTAGAAGAGTTTTTGCCACTACACATTGGATGCGTTCAAGTCATCCGATGACTAAATGGAATGTTCTATCTGAACAGCTATGGATAAAAAAAAACCTCCCGTAGTGGGAGGTATCTGCAACGTGGATAGTTTTTTAACTGTTTTCTTAAGCCGTATCCCCAAGCACAAATGCCCCCCTATGACTAGCAATAAGGAGTACTACATTGACGACTACGACTACGTTTGGAACTGCCAATTTAGAAAACATCAAAAAACCTTTGATTAAGTATATTTTGCTCAAACGTTGGCTATGGTATCACAGTTTAATTTATCTGTCAAATAGAACAGATGGGACGTTACTAACATGTGCATTTGAGTCGGAGATTATGGTAGGGGCTAGGCAGGGCGGTCTAGACTTGGAATGTGCGACCATCTTCGCTCCGCCCCTGCCTCGCCCGTCATTCCGTGGATTCAGGGCGAGGCAAGGCGGATTGGAGTTCTGATTTCAAACTAACGCTACACCGCCTTGCCTAGCCCCTACGATTGCCAAACGCGCAACTTATTTAGGACTCATTCCTACGGTTGAATCATCCATCGGAAAATCGGTGGTCCTGCACACGTAGGAATGGCAGAATCCGGAGTGGCGGGTTCAGGCTTACTTGTTTGAGGAGTCTCGCCCCCCCTCAGTCCCCCCCAAAGGGGGGGAAGCCAGTTCCTCCTCCCTTTGGGAGGGGGCTAGGGGGAGGGCTAATCTTCTCGTAGCCATAATACCCAAATGTGGGGTGACTCTACAGGCTTGCCTTGCAGGCAAAGCGAGCTTTGCACTCCTTATCGAAAAATCAAAAACAGGCGTAGTCTAATAACCACGCCTGTTTTTTTATTGCAGGATTACTATTTATTGGTTTGTCTATCTGATACTAACCCCATTGCTTCGAGAGACGCAGGTATCTATCCCATCGAGAGAGAGCAATCTTTTGCGCTTGTTTTAGGAATTTTTCAGCGGAGGCAGAGTCGGTTCGCTTCAACATGCGGAAGCGGTTTTCGTTGTTGTGATATTCAGACAGTGGTACATTGGGTTTACGACAATCAAGGCTGAACGGACTCTTGTCCGTTTCAAACAATGTTGGGTTAAAGCGGTACAACGGCCAGTGCCCCGATTGGACAGCCAGTTTTTGTTGTTCCATACCTTTTGCCATGTCAATTCCGTGCGCGATACATTGACTGTAGGCGATAATCAACGATGGGCCATCGTATGCTTCAGCTTCTAAGAAGGCTTTGATTGTTTGGGCATCATTCGCACCCATCGCTACTTGGGCCACGTAGATATATTCGTAGCTCATGGCAATCATACCTAAATCTTTCTTCGGCAAAGGTTTACCACCCATGGCAAACTTAGCCACCGCGCCCAATGGTGTAGATTTAGAGGCTTGTCCGCCCGTGTTAGAGTAGACTTCTGTATCCAACACCAGCACATTAACGTTACGTCCACTGGCTAACACATGGTCAAGTCCACCATAGCCGATGTCATAAGCCCAACCATCTCCACCAACAATCCAAACGGTTTTCTTGGCCAGTATGTCGGCTAAATCATGCAGATCTTTCATAGCCGGATCATCCGAATCGGCGGTTTGAGCTTTTAACTGCTCGATCCGTTCCCGTTGGGCATCAATCGCTTCTTGACTAGACTGGTCAGCATTGAGGATGCTTTCTCGTAGTTCAGCATCTATCTTACCGTCTACTTGGGTCAACAGTTCACGAGCATACTCGAGCTGTTTATCAATCGTCAAGCGCATGCCCATGCCAAATTCAGCGTTATCCTCAAATAGAGAGTTGCTCCAAACCGGGCCGCGACCTTCCTTGTTTTTAGTCCAAGGGGTGGTTGGTAAGTTCCCGCCATAGATGCTTGAGCAACCTGTGGCATTGGCGATGATGGTGCGGTCGCCAAACAGTTGGGTCATCAGTTTGAGGTACGGGGTTTCACCACATCCGGCACACGCCCCAGAAAACTCGAACAGAGGCTGTAGCAGTTGAACATTCTTGACGTTGTTGAACTTTAATGGGTCGTCAACGGTCGGTGTGTCGGGCAGATCCAAGAAGAAGTCCCAGTTGGCTCGTTCTTGTTCTAGCAACGGTGGTTGTGCCTCCATGTTAATAGCTCTGCGGTTGGGGTCTTGTTTGTCTTTAACCGGACAAACTTCAATACACAATTGACAGGCAGTGCAATCTTCTACCGCTACTTGGAGGGTATATTTTTGGTCATTCAGTCCTTTCCAGCGGGCTGCGGTCGATTTGAAAGTCTCTGGAGCATCAGCGAGTTTGGCTTCGTCATAAACTTTGCTACGAATAACTGCGTGCGGGCAAACCATCACACATTTACCACATTGGATGCAAAGGTCTTCATCCCAAACAGGAACTTCAAGGGCCAGATTTCGTTTTTCCCATTGAGTCGTTCCGGTTGGATAGGTGCCATCAATCGGCAATGCGCTAACAGGTATCATATCACCCCGTCCGGCAATCATCTCTGCTGTAATCTGTTTGACAAAGGCAGGTGCTTTTTCAGGAACCGGAGCGGTTAGCTCGATGGTGCTATTGATTTGTGTCGGAACATCAACCTGAAACATGTGGGCTAAACTAGCATCAACTGCGTCATAGTTTTGCTGAACAATCGTCTTGCCTCGTTTGCCGTAGGTTTTCTCGATGGCTTCCTTAATCTTCACAATTGCTTCATCTTGGGGTAAGACACCGCTAATGGCAAAGAAACAAGTCTGCATAATCGTGTTAATACGAACGCCAAGTTTAATCTTTTTAGCGACAGCATAGGCATCAATCACATAAAAATTCAGTTGCTTGTCGATGATGGTTTGTTGGATGGTACGGGGTAGATGTTCCCAAACTTCGTCATGTGCATACGGACTGTTTAGAAGGAAGGTCGCACCTTGGGCAGTATTGCCGAGAACATCATATTTGGTCAAAAAGCCGAACTGATGTACTGCGATAAAGTTGGCTTGGTTGATGAGATAGGTACTTTGAATTGGACGTGGCCCAAACCGCAGGTGAGAAACAGTACGTGCGCCTGATTTTTTGGAGTCGAAGACAAAGTAACCTTGGGCATAGTTGGGCGTTTCTTCACCGATAATTTTAATGGAGTTTTTATTCGCTCCGACGGTTCCATCAGCACCCAGCCCCCAGAACATGGCTCGGACGACATCATCAGCTTCAATGTCAAATGCGCTGTCATAGTCAAGATGGCTGTTGGTCACATCGTCGATAATTCCGATGGTGAAATGATTCTTGGGTTTATCTTGGCTTAGGTTGTCAAAAACAGCTTTGACCATAGCCGGAGTGAATTCTTTGGATGAGAGGCCATATCGTCCGCCCACCACTTTCGGCAAGGTCGCCATGGGGAGTTCATCGTTAGTAAACTGCTCAGTGAGGGTGGTCATCACGTCCAAATAGAGTGGCTCACCACTACTGCCCGGTTCTTTGGTGCGGTCTAGGGTAGCAATTACTTTGACTGTGGTGGGTAACGAGCTGACAAAATCTTTAGCCGAGAAGGGGCGATAAAGTCGGACTTTAAGCATACCAACTTTTTCACCTTGAGCGACCAAATAGTTAACCGTTTCCTCAACCGTTTCACTACCCGACCCCATCAAAATGACGACTCGTTCTGCATCGGGCGCGCCGACGTAATCGAACAGGTTGTACTGTCGTCCGGTCAGTTCAGCGAATTGGTTCATCATTTCTTGCACGATGCTAGGTGTGGCAAGGTAGTACGGGTTGACCGTTTCGCGAGCTTGGAAGAACACGTCTGGGTTTTGAGCCGTACCGCGCATCATCGGACGGTCAGGGGATAGGCCCCGTTGTCGATGGGCGCGCACCGCGTCATCATCAATCATACTTCGGATTGTATCATCGCTTAACTTGTTGACCTTCATAATTTCGTGCGAGGTGCGGAATCCGTCAAAAATGTGGAGGAGTGGCACTCGAGCCTTGAGAGTACTAGCTTGGGCAATCAAGGCCATGTCCATCACCTCTTGCACGTTGTTGGCAAACAACATGCCCCAGCCAGTTGCTCGCGCGCCCATTACATCACTATGATCACCGAAAATCGACAAGCCTTGAGCGGCAACAGAACGTGCTGCAATATGGAAAACCGTGCTAGTTAACTCGCCAGCAATCTTGTACATATTGGGGATCATCAATAATAACCCTTGACTTGCAGTGAAGGTAGTTGTCAATGCCCCAGTTTGGAGCGCACCGTGAATAGCTCCAGCCGCGCCCCCTTCTGCCTGCATTTCTGCAACTAGAGGTATAGTTCCCCATATATTATTTTGTTTTTTGGTACTCCATAGGTCGGCCCACTCACCCATAGCGGATGAGGGAGTGATAGGGTAGATGGCGATGACTTCGTTAGTTTTGTGAGCTACGTAAGCAGCCGCTTCATTCCCATCAATTGTTACTTGTTGCTGTGTCATTATACTTTTTGTCTCCTG
>JAUCGB010000067.1 GCA_030377895.1 Anaerolineales bacterium HSG24 | reverse complement strand
GTGAGCGGCAGTGGCAAAAGTAGTTTGGTGACAGAAACGCTTTATCCGGCCTTGGCTCGACAGTTGCACAACTCCAAGGCTCGGCCCGGAGAATTTAACTCATTAAAGGGGATTGAGGAGATTGATAAGGTAATTCACATCACCCAAGACCCGATTGGTCGCACCCCGCGCAGTAATCCGGCCACTTATGTTAAGGTGTGGGACGATGTGCGGAAACTGTTTGCTGAAACGACAGAGGCTAAATTGCGGGGTTATAAGCCGGGTCGGTTCAGTTTTAATGTGAAAGGCGGGCGTTGTGAGGCATGTTCTGGGTATGGGCAGAAACTGGTCGAGATGCACTTTTTGCCCGATGTGTGGGTGACATGTGATGTGTGCCATGCCACTCGGTTTAATCGGGAGACGTTGCAGATTCAGTACAAGGGCAAAAATATCTATGAGGTGCTGACCATGGAGGTAGGCGAGGCACTGACTTTTTTTGATAAAATTCCCCGTATTAAGCGAATTTTGACAACATTGCATGATGTGGGGCTAGACTACATTAAACTCGGACAAAGTGCCATCACCCTATCCGGCGGGGAGGCGCAACGGGTCAAGCTGGCTAAGGAGCTATCTCGTGTTTCAACAGGGGACACGGCCTACATTTTGGATGAGCCGACTACCGGCCTACATTTTGCCGATATTCAAAAATTGCTGGATGTGCTTCATCGCTTGACCGATGCTGGTAATACTGTCATTGTGATTGAGCATAATTTGGATGTGATTACCAGCGCCGATTGGATTATCGACCTTGGCCCTGATGGGGGTGACGGGGGCGGCGAAATTATCGCTAAAGGCACGCCGGAGAAGGTGGCGCAGGTAGCGAAGAGCTACACCGGTCAGTTTTTGCGGCATAAATTTGAAGGCGGGGCGTGAAAGTAATTTTCCCTAGAAACCCGATTTCTCAAAGAAATCGGGTTTCTGATGCTCTTTCTGGCAAATTTAGAACTTGCATCACTACTTCTACCGGATTATGTCACGCTCTAAGTCGCTCCGTAGCGGCAGAAAACTCCATTTGGAGAACCTCGTAAGTCCAAGTGACGGGAAATTGAGGGAACTCAGCCACCACATTATCAGGCGGACTGAATAAGATTCCGGCATCGGCTTCGTTCAACATGTTGATGTCGTTGTAAGAATCACCCGCAGCAATTACCTTATAGTTAAGTAGCTTAAAGGCTCGTACCGATTGCCGCTTCGCTTGCTCTTGTCGCAAACAGTAATTGGTAATCATGCCCTTATCGTTGGTCACAAGATGATGGCATAAAATTATCGGATAACCCAGTTTTCGCATTAAGGGAGCGGCAAACTCATAAAAAGTATCGGACAGAATCACCAACTGATACCGCTCTCGCAACCACTGAACAAACGCCCCTGCTCCCTCCAACAGTTCTAAAGTGTCGATAACAGCTTGAATATCAGGCAGGCCGAGCTTGTGTTCCGCTAGAATCGCCAACCGTTGTTGCATCAGCACATTATAGTCGGGAATATCTCGCGTAGTCAGCTTTAGTTTTTCGATGCTGGTTCGTTCTGCAACGTTAATCCAAATTTCAGGGAACAGAACTCCTTCTAAATCCAGACAAACTATTTCCATGATAGTTTCTTGGGTACTCCCTACTCCCTGCTCCCATTTCCTAACATTCCTTGAGAATACATCAACTCGGCATTCAGCACCGAGCCGCCCGCCGCGCCCCGAATGGTGTTATGAGCCAAACAGACAAAGCGAACATCCAGCACCTCGCAAGGACGCAGGCGACCAATCACTGCGGCCATGCCTCGCCCCTCGTCTCGGTCAAGTCGGGGTTGAGGGCGATTTTGCTCGCTCCGCACCACTAGCGGAGGCTGTGGTGCCCACGGCAAATCGAGTTGTTGGGGCAAAGGTCGCCATGTTTGCCATGTTTCTAATATTTCATCCAAAGATATTTTTTGCCTAAATTTAGCTGACACAGTAACAGTATGTCCATCTGTAACCGGCACACGATTACAGTGTGCGCTAATCGTGATGCCTGCCTGCTCAACCTTACCATTAGTCAGCGAGCCTAACATTTTGTTCGGCTCGCTACCCATCTTCACCTCTTCACTTTCGGCCACAAAGGGGAGCAAATTGTCCAACAGATCCAAACTTGGCACGCCCGGATAACCCGCTCCCGATGCGGCTTGCATCGAGGTGGTGATAGCCGATTCAACCCCGTATTTAGCATGGAGCGGAGCCAAAGCCATCGTCACCGGAATCGAAGTACAGTTCGGGTTGGTGACGATAAATCCTTCTGACCAGCCCCGCTTGGCCCTTTGTACCTCCAACAACTGCAAATGATCGGGGTTCACTTCGGGGATCAACAACGGTACATCTTCATCCATGCGATGCGCTCCGGCGTTACTAAAAATGCCATATCCCGCCCCGGCCAATTTGCTCTCCCACTCTTTGGCCTGCTCCGTGGGCAAGGCCGAAAAGAGGTACGGACAGTTGAGGTCGGTGGACATGGGTTGCACCGTCATATCGGCCAATGATTCTGGCATGGGATCGGTCAATATCCAGTTGGTCGCCTCTCGATAGCTCTTGCCCGCCGAGCGCACTGAGGCAGCTAAAACTTGCAAATCAAAATACGGATGGTCGGCCACCAGTTGGGCGAATCGTTGTCCGACCGCGCCCGTAGCCCCTAAAACACCTACTCTTATTTTATTCATGATAATCTCCTTACTTAGATTCGAACTACAAATTTTCGGACATGGATAAACACAAAAAAATCCGTGTTTATCCTAATTTTGTTGAAAAACGATAAAATTCTATAAATTGATGACGCTCACGTTTCACGTCTCACTCCTCACGTTTCACGTTTCACGTCTCACTCCTCACGTCTCACTCCTCACGTTTCACGTCTCACATTCCTATAACTCTTTCTCAATCACTCGTCGGACGGAGTCTAAATCAGCCCCGACCTTGACAGGTGCGTTGGCAAATTTAGCCTCAGCCCAGTTGCCAGTGTGGTAATCGACGGTAGCGGTCGGGTCTTTGAGGAGGTTGCCGGTCAAAATGCCAACAACGGTCTCATCCGGCTTGATGACCCCCTCCTCGACAAGACGACGCGCACCAGCCAACGACGCGGCGGAGGCCGGTTCACAGCCGATTCCAGCTTGATCAACAATCGCCTTGGCATCCATGATCTGCTGATCATTCACACTCGTCACCACCCCATTTGTCCACTCCAATGACCGAATGGCCCGCGGATAGCTGACTGGATTACCAATTCTAATCGCGGTGGCGATGGTGTCGGCCTTCATGGTGATATGCTCCTTAAACTGAGTTTGGTAACTCTGATAGAAGGGGCTGGCTCCAGTAGCTTGCACACAGGCCAAGCGAGGTATTTTGTTGATGAGGCCCAACTCTTTCGCCTCATAGAGTGCCTTACCGAAGGCCGAGGTATTACCCAAGTTGCCCGCCGGAAGCACAACCCAATCGGGCGGATTCCATTGGAAGCCTTGAATAATCTCCAGCGGAATTGACTTCTGTCCCTCCAAACGGAACGGATTGAGCGAGTTGAGCAGATAAATGCCCATCTCGTTACAGACCTCTTGTACCAGATGCATGGCATCGTCAAAATCGCCTTCAATCTGTAAGGTTTTCGCTCCGTAGGCCAGCGCCTGAGCCAGCTTTCCGGCGGCAATTTTGCCACTTGGGATAAAAACGAAGGCTGACATGCCCGCTAGGGAGGCATACGCGGCCAACGAGGCTGAGGTGTTACCCGTTGAGGCACAGGCCACCGCAGTCGAACCGAGTAGTTTGGCTTGCGTGACCCCGACGGTCATGCCCCGATCTTTAAAGGATCCGCTCGGATTCTCCCCCTCATGTTTAAGGTAAAATTTATCCACTCCGGCCCATTCTGCGATAGAATGATGCTGATAAAGCCGAGTGTTTCCCTCTGGGCGAGAGATAATTTGGTCAGGCAGAGTCGGCAGAATCATCTCTCGATAGCGCCACACTCCCGATTCTGCGGTAGGGATGACGGTCGGGCCGGGTGCGCCGGAGACTCGATTATTGAACAAATTTTGACTGATTTGAGGCTTCAACGTCGCCAAATCGTGCCAAACATCAAGCTGACTGCCGCAGTCACAGCGGTAACGCACCTGATCAGCCGAATAGGTTTTTGCACAGTCGATACATTTTAGTTGAAATGATAAATCATCAGACATAATATTAGTTTCCTTATTTAGGTTGTTTACTGGGAGCGCAGAGTTCCAGTCTGTGCTTCCTGTTTTAGCTTCCATCCTGACTGAGTCGATACAGCCAGGCCAATCCCATCATGAACATGGCCGTCGCCATCAGAAAGAAACCGCTTATGCAGAGCAGTGAGCCAGTGGAGGTTAACCAACTAGGCTCGGTCTGAATGGGTGTTGTCTGCCGATCTGATGATTTTGCTTCCGATTCTGGAGGCGCATCAATGACTGGCTTCACCCGTCGCGCGGCTGTCGTAGCGTCGGGGGTGTGGGTGGGTGACGGTGTGGCCGACGGGGTCAGAGTTGGCAGGCGATCCATCTCCTCGGTGAAAGCGATGGTCGGTAATTCTGTCACCGCCTCTGTCGAATCGTCACCCGTCCCTTCATTAGAATCTGTTTCAGAAATGTCTCCAGAATCGGAAGCAAAATCATCAGCCTGATTCGTCGCCTCGTCTGCTCCGGTCTCAGAAGTGTCTCCAGAATCGGAAGCAAAATCATCAGCCTGACTCGTCGCCTCGTCTGCTCCGGTCTCAGAAGTGTCTCCAGAATCGGAAGTAGAATCATCAGCCTGACTCGTCGCCTCGTCTGATCCGGTTTCATCCGTCGATGGGGTGGGTGTGGTATTGACCGCAGACAACTCTGCAATCTCGGTGTCGCTGAGCATGTCAGTGTCAGTTACATCCGTTTCATTTTCGCCAGCCTCATCATCAGTCGCCTCATTTTCGCCAGCCTCATCAGATTGAGTTTGCATGTCAGGTGTGTCGGTCGGTTCCGGCTCCGGTGTGTTTGTGGCGACTTCGGGGATAGGGGTATCGGTAGGCGCAGGCTCTGGTGTGTTAGTCGGCGGTTCGGGGGTAGGCGTGTCAGGCTGAGGCAAAGGAGCGCTGTCGCCAGCCACCTGTCGCATGCCCACATCGTCAATCCAGAACTGGTCTTTGCTAGGCGGCAAATCAAACCCCTTTTCTCTAGCCCGCACTTTCCAACGGTCATCAATTCGCACAAAAAGGGTAATCATATCAGCCTGCGCCGTGGCCGTCACCTCCTGCCCGTCACAAATTTTACAGTCGCGACGCTCATTCTCCGGCCCCCATACCACATTTGGCGAGCGAGGGTCAGTGCCTCCGGTGGGGTCGATGCCCAACTTGCGCCCGATTGGGCCAACCTGCGCCTGAATTCCGCTGTCATTACTGAGCGAATCCAGCACCAGCCAGACCACGTTGGCCTGATAGGTGTTGCCCGGTACAACCAACACCTGTTGATAAATGCCACCCACAAAATAGTCGTTTGTCACCAGATAGGCCGCCGGACAGTCGGGCGCGTGACATTCGCCGCCACCTTGCAAGACCGTGACATCTGCCCCGCCCTCCTCAAAATAGGGAACCCATCCCTGTAACCCTGCGCTAAAATTACAGTTGGGCAAAATATTCTCGCCGCCCTTACATATCTCCGGCGGATTGTCGGCAGAAGGAGCAAAGGCTAACATGATCAAACATAGTACACATATTAGTAGATTTTGACGTTTATTGTTTTTTAACATGGTTACAGTACTTACGCATTTCTAGTCATCCGATGACTAGAAATGCGTAAGTGCAACAAAAAAGCCAGCCATGTTCCATTAGGAAGCGACCGACTTCGGTATCAAAGCCCTTAAGGTATTGGATTGTGGGTTGTTCGCTTACAACCTTGTCCGTATGGGGCAACCTCCGATCACTAGAAAACGGCAAATAGTTGTGCTAAGTGTAGCAGTTAGCACAACGCTGGTAGTGACGGTGTTGATGTTGGATATTTGATGACAGTTAAAACTTAGCATAATCAGTTTGCAAACCCGTGTGACAAGGTCACGTGTATAAATTAGACCTGATTATAACATTGTCTCGATATACTGTCAAAATGGGGTTGGTACAAAACAATGTTCAGTTACGGCTATTTTCCCAAAAATGGGTCTAAATTGGGCGTAACTTGGGTAAACGATTTAGGCAAAAGTTTGGTATAGTAGTAGAGATAGATTTCTGTCGCTATATCGCGCGCGGAGTCTCCCTAGACCTTTCTTGAAGGTATCCTAAGTACCCGACAGAAAAGTTAGCCAAAACTAATTAGCAACAGAGTTTCACTCTGTGTTTCTGTTTTATCCTATCCTAAACCACTTTGTCGGGTAGTAAGTCCTAAGTTGGAGGTTATTTTATGGGTATTAGTGAAAATATTCGACAACAGCTTATTGAAAGTTTTAAGTCTGAGCAGGTCGAGCATGTACAAAAAATCAATCAAGGCTTGTTAGCTTTAGAGAAAAATCCAACCGATTCAGAACGGCAATTTCTCTTGCAAGAGTTGTTTCGAGAAGCCCACAGCCTCAAAGGGGCTGCTCGGTCGGTCGGCATGACCACAATTGAGAGTATTGGGCATGGAATGGAAGACATTTTGTTACAGGTTAAGGAACAACGTCGCCAGTTAAAACCGAAACTGTTCGACCTATTATATCAAGCCCTCGACGCGATTGGGTTGATGATTGAGCGAATCGATGCTGGTCAAACCACTGCACCCGCCAGTGTCGTCGCCTTACTCAGCAACATCGAAACGGCCTGTAATAATCCTGACCCTATTCTCAAAGATGTTTCCTCCACACCTCCTCATGAGGTGATACCGACTGTTGACGGTGAGGCTCAACAATCAGGTAAAACTCAACAATCGGTACCTATTGTTGACTCTGACTCGCCAAATCAAGAGGCAGATTCTCCACCAAATCAAAATCCAGACACCGCTGATGATCTGCATCAGTCAACCTCAACTACTTTTGGTGATGAGACGATTCGCGTTTCGGTCAATAAATTAGATACCTTGATGGCTCAGTTTAGTGAGTTGTTGGGAACAAAAATTCGTATCGAACAACGTTTGGCTGAGGTGCGGGACATGCAAAATTTTGCCGCTCAATGGCATAAAGAGTGGCTCGGTTTGCGAGGGAATCACCACCGCTTAACTCGTCACGATGAGGCCAACACCGACAAAGATGTGACTGCGGTGGTCAATTTTACTTCCCAAACTCAAGAACGAATTCGGACCTTAAATGTCCATTCAAACATCCTTTATCGGCAACTGTCCAACGATGCCATGCGTCTCTCCTTGGTGATTGACGAGTTGCAAGAGGAGATTAAGCGGATTCGCATGTTGCCGCTAACCACCATCACCACGACCTTTGAGCGCATGGTACGTGATTTAGCCCGCCAACAGAAGAAAATAATTCGGCTGGATATTGTTGGTGGTGAGACCGAACTTGATAAACGGGTGCTAGAAGAGATTAAAGACCCACTGATACACCTGCTCCGTAATGCGGTTGACCATGGAATCGATACTCCCAAACAACGCCAAAAAGCAGGCAAACAGGTCGAGGGGCATATCACGCTAGAAGCCAAGCAACAAGGGCATAATGTGGTCATCACCGTGAATGACGATGGGGCGGGGTTAGATTTGGATGCTATTCGACACTCGGCAGTGCAGAATAAACAGCTAACCAGCATTGAGGCTAACAAATTGACCGACAATGACGCGGCCATGTTGATTTTTAACTCTGGTCTGTCAACCAGTCAAATTATTACCGATATTTCTGGGCGTGGGGTGGGATTAGATGTCGTCCGCCAAAATGTGGCCGAGTTACATGGAACCTTAAGCGTTAGTTCTGAATTGAAACAAGGCACGACATTTACCATCACCCTGCCGTTAACTTTGGCGAGTTCGCGAGGTCTGTTGGTGCGAGTTAGCGACCAAATTTATGCCTTGCCTTTCTCCACGGTGGAGCGCATGTTGGAGGTTGACCAAGCTAAAATTGGTCATGTTGAAGGTCGAGAGGTCATCACCTATCAAGGGCAAGCCGTGGGGATCGTCTGGTTAGAGGATTTGTTAGAACTGCCTATCACTAATCGGAGTCGACAAAAATTAACCGTCGTCATTGTGGCAGTAGCCGAAAAACGGTTAGGACTAGTCGTAAATAGCTTGGAAGGTGAACAAGAGATTGTCATGAAAAATATGGGTAAACAGTTGGTCAAAGTCAGCGGCATTGCCGGAGCGACAGTACTCGGTTCTGGTGAGGTGGTTTTGGTACTCCATACTGCCGATTTGGTAAAATTAGCCAGTTATACCCAAAGTCGAACAGTGTCCGACTCCCATACGAATGGACAAAATGGTGCCGCATCTGAAAAACGAATTTTGGTTGTGGATGATTCAATCACCACCCGTACCTTAGAGAAAAATATTTTGGAGGCCGCGGGATACAATGTTGACCTAGCGACCAATGGTCAAGAGGCTCTATCCTTATTGATGTCTAACGGTTTGCCAAATTTGGTGGTATCTGATATAAATATGCCCTATCTGGACGGTTTCTCTTTGACCGAAAAAATCAAAGCAGATTCCCGTTACTCTGTCGTGCCAGTTATTCTCGTTACTTCGCTCGATTCTCCGACTGATAAAGCGCGGGGGATTGAAGTCGGCGCAGATGCTTATATTGTTAAAAGCAACTTTGATCAAGGAAATCTACTAGAAACAATTGAGCAGTTAGTATAACGCTTGCTCCAGAGGAATGAATACACTGTTTTTACTTGAATATATAATACTAGAGGTTAAAGGAGTGAGCCATGTGGAAAAATAAAATCTCTATCAACAATATGGCAGACGTTTTTACTGCCCGGATGCAAGCTCGGCAATTGGCCAAGGAGATTGGTTTTAACACCGTCGATCAAGCCCGCATTTCGTTAGCAACCTCAGAATTGGCCCATCTCATTTGTGTTAATAATTATCATAACGGTGAAATTATCTTATCGGAAACGGCTTTAAATGGACATAGCGGCTTCCAAGTAGATTGTTTTATTGGTAAGCCCGCCCATAAAACTGGAACACTAATGTCAACTTGGTTCGACGAAAGTGGTTTTCAGCGTAGTATTTCTGGCGCTTGTCGGTTGGTCGATGAGAATATTATAGACATAGAAAACGAGAGTAACCAAACCCAAATCACCTTGATTAAATGGCGCAAATAGCCTATTTGTGTCACAAGAGAACAGGAAGGAAAATTTATGCGACCATCAATGTTTAATGTTTTAATTGTAGAGGATACCCATGTACAAGCCCTTCGGTTCAAGTCGATGTTAGAATCGATTGGTTGTCAAGTAACTTGGGTTGATACAGGCGAATCTGGAGTGAAAGCGGCGAATCGAGAGTCGTTCGATTTGATATTGCTTGATATAGAACTGCCCGATATCAGTGGTTTTCAAGTTTTAAAACGCTTAAAAAGTAACGGAAATTTGTTGAATACTCCGATGGTGATGTTAACCACGCACGACGGAGCTGACCATGTGCTACAGGGCCTAGAGTTGGGGGCGATTGATTATATCCCTAAGGATGTTTTTACCGAGGCAGTTTTGCGTGAAACAGTGAGGGATTTACTGGAAAAACGTAATGGAACGGATTAATAGTTTGAGTTGGTGAATATTTTTGAGCCAGTGAAGTTTTTGAAAAACGTCATAATATGATAAAAATAGAGCGGGTAGACACTAATGGTGTCTACCCGCGTTTATCCATGTCTTGAATCCAAATTTGTTCTACAGTTCTTCAGAAAAAGATTTTTACGTGACGCTACAAGCGTCACCTACGGTAATTGGAGGTCACGCTTGTAGCGTGACAATAAATTGAAAAAGATTATCTGAAAGGGCTATCAACGTAAGCCGAGACATGTAGCACATGCTTCAGCCTGTGCCGCACAGTCTAAAGACTGTGTTACGATATTATCTGTCGCACGTTAAGTTGATAGCCTCTGAAAGACTGTATGCTAGGTCAAATATGCGACCATCAGTTTAACATTGTTCAAGATTGAATCGATATGAGTTCGTTCATAAGCATGGGAAGCATCAATGCCCGGCCCAATCAAGCCAACTCGAGCGTTAATCCCCGCAAAAAGCGCAGCGGTACCATCAGAACCATAATTCACATAAACGTCAAGGTTATAGGGGATTTTTTTGGACTTAGCCAGTTTAACCAGTTTCTGTTTTATGTGTAAATCATAAGGCCCTCCACCATCTTTAACACAGATATTCACCCCAAACTCATCAGAGGATTGACCGCTTCCCACCGGAGCCATGTCAATCACCAGTAACTCCTCTGTATCGGCAGGGACTCCAGCCGCGGCCCCATGTCCTACCTCCTCGTAGTTGCTAAAGTAGAGATAGCTAGGCTGTGTTGCTTTCTTTTGATTGCGAATCATCATCTCTGCCGCGCCAAGCGAGGCGGCGACACCAGCCTTATTATCTAGGTGACGTGATTTAATGAATCCGGCCTTGGTATATTGGGCCCGTGTATCCCACGAAACAAAATCCCCCACAGCAATCCCAAGCCACTTTGTCTCATCTTCGGAGGTTGTGCGCTCATCAAGCCGAACTTCGAGATTGCCCATGTTCGCGCCCAACTTGTTTATTTCGGCCTTGCCATGAATATGAACCGATTGCTGGGTGAGCAGAACCGTGCCAGAAATAGTTTTACCGGAGGCTGTCTCGATTTGGCAATATTCGCCCACTACAGAAGCCGGTAAATAGCTACCAAGCATAGTCAGTCTCAACCGACCATTCCCTTTAATTCCCTGAACCATTGCCCCTAATGTATCAACATGACTGGCTATGGTTATGGCTGGGCCATTTCCTTGACTTGGTAACTTCGCCACAAGGCTTCGTTTGGGAGTGCGATAGGTCTCAAGACCTAGTTGGGTACAATATTTTTCAACCAACTCAATGGCGACATCGGTATTGCCAGTTGGGCTAGGTGTTTGTAATAGTTCCAATAGAAAATCACAAATAAAATTGGTGTTGGGATTGGACATAAAATACCTCAATGGGTTAAATTATCTAAAAATGACGGTTGTTTACCGTTGGTAATCGGCTGATGAATTCGTCCGGGGACAATGTGATGTTGACGACAACGGGCTTCGTATACCTCTTTGGCTCCGACCATAATTATAGGGTCATTATAGTGAGCCGGATGTCCATTAATGAGCCGTTGGGTACGGCTCGCTTCTCGTCCGCAAACCATACAAATTGCTCTCAGTTTGTGGACTTTTTCGGCTTTAGACATTAATAAGGGAATTGGGCCAAACGCTTCGCCTCGAAAATCCATGTCTAATCCGGCCAATATCACGCGTCGTTGACTATTAGCGAGAGTCTCGGCGATATCGACAATACGTTTGTCAAAAAACTGTACTTCATCAATGGCGATAACGTTTGTATTATCGTCAAGTAAAGGTAGCAAATCTAGGGGTTTTTTAACGACTTGAGCCTCGAAGCGGCCTCCACTGTGCGAACTAACCATGTCGGCTTGATAACGGTCGTCGAGTAGGGGTTTAAAAACCTGAATTTTCTGTTTGGCGATTTTTGCTCGCACCAAACGCCGAATCAACTCTTCTGTTTTGCCACTAAACATGCTACCACAAATTAATTCGATCCAACCTGTTTTATAAAGATGGCTATTCATATTAATGTTTATCAGAAGTTTATCGTTTCTCAGCATGTAATCATTCAGTCCCCGGTAGTGGTGCAGAAAGTAGTGATAAGGATCCGTTAGCTACCCGCAAGTTCTAAACTTGCGGGTAGCTGACCACTACCTATGCAGGACTACCCCCGGTAGTGGTGCAGAAAGGGTGAACGGTTACATATTTAGGTCATAGCTCGATGAAGCGACAAACTATTGGTTTATATAAAAAAAAGCGAGCTAACTAATTAGAGATTCAGCAAGAAGATACTCTATTTGCTCAACCCACAATTCGCTAACTCGCTCCATTATCAACTTTTAACTAAATATTACTCTTGAAAATGAGCTGCTTTAACCTCGGCAACTTTAGCTTCGATAGTTTTAACAACTTCGGGGCTAAATCCTTGTAAATTCAAAAGAGTTTCTGGGTTTTGTTCTAAGGTTTGGCTGAGATCACCAATAGAGACGATGGTTGCATCGTGTAGAGTTTGGGTAATCTCATCACCTAAGTCGAGGGCAACCAATTGTTGTGTTAAGAAACGGGTTTGTTGTTTTTCAAGGGCGATTTGCTCTCGTTCATCAACATCTGTCTGATGTTGGTCATACTGCTTTAGACGTTTCATGAACCGATCCACCTGACCTGCGGTATCAACAATGCGCCGTTCACCCGTATAAAAAGGGTGATTTCCTGACCATATATCGACTCGGAGTTCTGGTTGAGTCGCGCCCACGGTCATCACCACTTCACCATTACAGATAACTTTGGCTTCTGGATACCATTTGGGGTGCATGCCTTTTTTCATAATCTATTCACCACCTTTTACAGTTGTTACTGTTTCAAAATCGGCTGGATAAACACTAATCTGCTGTTTTTTGCGGGTCACGTTTTCAAACTTAACCTGACCTTCAATCATGGCATAAATTGTGTGATCTTTACCCATACCAACATTATTGCCGGGACGGAATTGGGTTCCGCGTTGGCGGACAATAATATTACCGGGGATAACATACTCACCCCCAAATTTTTTAATCCCTAAACGTTGGCTATTGCTATCGCGTCCATTACGACTAGAACCGCCACCTTTTTTATGGGCCATTTTCTACTCCTTTACTGATGTTTTAGTATCTTCCGGTGTGGCTGATGAGGGGTCAACCGGAACATCTTCTTTTACTGTTTCAACGGCTTCGACATCTTCTGTTGTCTCAACATCTTCAGTTGCTAATTCAACGACTTCAGCCTTTTCAATTACTGTTTCAACGGCTTCGACTTCTTCAGTTGTCTCAACATCTTCAGTTGCTAATTCAACGACTTCAGCCTTTTCAATTACTGTTTCGATGGCATCAGCTTTTTCAGTTGTTGCCTCAGTTATCTCTATTGCTGTTTCAACGGCTTCATCTTTTTCAATTATTGTTTCACCGGATCGAAGAATTTGGTCTATTTGGACTCGGGTAAAATCTTGTCGATGTCCTTGTTTTTTATGATAATTTTTTTTGTGTTTATAAACAATAATTTTCTTGCCACGTCCATGAGCTTGAACAGTGGCGGTCACTTGAGCACCGTCAATAAGTGGTTGTCCAACTGTTACGTTATCTGCATCAGATAATAACAATACTTCGTTGAAGCTTAAGGTCTCACCAACCTCTGTCGGAAGTTTCTCAATCTCTAATAAATCACCCTCGGAGACACGGTACTGCTTGCCTCCTGTCTTTATAACTGCGTACATCGCTGTTCACTCCACTAGTAAGTTTGACTAAATAAAAAATTTGTGCAACCCATTAATTAGCAGTTGCACAAAGCGTGATTATATTCTATTTTAAGTTAGTTGTCAAACTCGATTAACGCCATCGAGCAATGGCCGTTTGTCCACCAAAAACCGTTTGACCCGCTTGTACCAGTAACTCCACCTTATCGGTAGGCAGGAACAGGTCAACTCGACTGCCGAACTTTATCAAGCTTAATCGTTGCCCTAACTCTAATTGATCCTCTAAATCGACCTTGCAAACGATTCGTCGAGCTAAAAGGCCAGCCATCGGTTTGACAATCAGCGGGCCATGTTGAGTCACCATGCCGATGCTGTTTGACTCGTTATCATCGGCATGCTCAAAAAGTGCCGGAGCAAATCCACCTGATTGATATTTGATAAATTTAACGACACCGGGGTATGGGGTATGCTGAACATGCACATTAAACAGGCTGAGAAAAATCGTGATCCGCTGACATTCCCCCTGCATAAACTCCGGTTCGTTGACCTGTTCGATTTTGATGATTCTGCCATCTGCTGGTGAAAAGATAATATCAGGGGCAATCATCTCTGGAAAACGTTCTGGATCACGAAAAAAGTAGAATACCCAGCCTAAAAGCACGGTTGATGTTGCCGTCAACCATTTATGTTTTAGCCCGATTCCTATAAAAGAGAGACTAACTAACCCCATCACAATCAGCTTGACCTCACGCCAAGCCGCAATAACACCACTTATTATCATAATTTAGTAGTCCTGCACAAGTAGTGATGGGAAAATCCGGAGTCTTGCATGCAAAGCGAGCTTTGCACTCCGGATCACTACCTTTGCACCACTACCCATAATTTTTGATTACCCAATTTATCCGTGTTTATTCGCATCCTAAAAAATCTCAAGGAAAAGTATTTATACCGCACTGTTTTTTGTTTTAGCAAACCAGATTGACAATATTGGCCCACTGATTGCATATAAGACCATCAATCCAAACGGAACCGCTTGCCAACCACCAGTAAGCCCAACCAGTAAGCCGATGGCACAAACTCCGGCCCAAACGATAGGCGAATAATCGGAGATATGTTTGATTTTCGGGTAGGCAAAAGGACTAATCATCAGGTAGCTAACCGTGACCACAACTATCGTCCACCATACGTTGATGGCCCAACCTTGCCAGAAACTACCGGTAATTAAAAGGATACTGCCCATTGGAATCGGCATGCCCTGAAAATAGGCTGACCGATTGGAGGGGGTGGTGTTAAACCTAGCTAAACGAAAGGCTCCGGCCACTACGAAGGCCAACGAACTTAAGATGGCTATCGGCTGAATCACGCCCACTTGTAGCATGAGATGATACAATAAAATGGTAGGGGCGACCCCAAAAGTGACTACGTCTGCAAGTGAGTCTAGCTCCTTGCCGATGTCGCTGACCGCCTCCAAACGTTGGGCCAACTGTCCATCTAATACATCTAAGATTGATCCAAGTAGGATTAAGGTCGCGGCTAACAAAAACTCTTTGTCGCTTAATACCATAATTGCGACAGTACCAAACATGAGCGAACTCAGAGTGGCAATACTAGGTAATATAAGGGTAATTTGTCTTGGCATTTTCAGTTTCCTTGCTATAGCCCTCCAGAAAAGTTTTGGCCGTTAGTCATCCGATGACTACATGGAACAGAATTCATCTGGATAGGTTGAATGATTTACTCCGGATTTCCCCATCACTACTTATACAGGACTACCCCTCAATCGTCTTACGCCAATAATGTACCCATGTTGGCGGGACGTTTGCGCCCACAGCTTTACGATCAAACTGATATTGATCGGCAAATCGCTTGATAATCGCTTGCGTTTCTTTCATAGTTGTCTTTGTCTCAGACCGACTATACAGATATTTAATTTGACCAATAAAAATATATTTTACATAACTAAATACACCACCGGGTTTGAGATGTTTCATCATCAAGGTGAGAAGTTCCTCAACCATTTGAGATGGAAAGTTGGTCATCGGCAGGCTAAAAATGATGTAATCATACTGCCCTTTAAATGGGAACTGTAGTAAATTAGCATTAATCAGATTAATATCGACCCCATTACTGACTTGAAAATCAGGCTCTGATTGAAATCGGAGGTACAGATGATGGAGTAAGTCGGGGTTAATCTCTACCGCGTCGAGTGAATCGCCTGTATCTAAATGAGGTAAAATCTCTCGGGTAAATGAACCTGTCCCCGCTCCGGCTTCAAGCACTTTGATGTTGCCCCTTTTTTCGGCCAAATAGAACGCCGCCGCTTTACCTAACGCGGCTGAACTTGGTAGCACCGCGCCGACATGAAAAAAATTTTCACGAAATTGTTTCCAGAATAGAAGTTTGTTTTGGGTCATCATAAATTTATTGTACCACATTACCTTAAATTTAGTATTTTTGGTGACAACGATAGCCGGTCAGCTATCGTTATTGATAATGATATACTACCCGTCAAGCACTCCCATGTTTTGAAGTCCTACTCCGTAGTTCGATGTAGGATAGAGGGACGCTTTATTGATTCGATAGTCCTGCACAAGTAGTGATCACCTACCCGCAAGTTTGGAACTTGCGGGTAGGTAACTGACTATATCCTCTGTACAGGACAAAACTTCAATAGCCACCCTCACACGGGGATAAATCCCCGTGCTACAGAACAGCGCCCCATACCTATTCAGGCACAATGTAAATGGGGCTTAATACGCCATTCCAGCCCGATTTATCGGGCGCTGTTTTGTAGCCCTGAAATTCATTTCGGGGCGTTTTTGGGTATCAAACTTTTTGTCCTGTACTTGGGACTATATCACTACTTCTGCACCACTACCGAGAAATTTAATTTGATTAACGACATCATAATTCCTACATCAATCCTTGCTCTCTCATCGCTTTCCATAAATTGCGTCGCCGATGGTGTTCAGTTTGCCATTGAGTCAGTAATGTATCATATCTTGCCGGAGAGAGTTCCTTGAGTACTCCCATCCAAGCGGCATGGTCGGTATAGTTCGCTTTATGAACATTTTTCGGATTTGGCACATACCGATGGATATTGGCCTTCCAATAACTCATCAACTGGTCAGCTGTATCAGCCGAGATGTACTGTTTTAAGTAGAGTTGACGAGTGGCATAATCATCACCATGTTTGCTGTGATACAAAAATACTACATCTCGAAATTTAGGATAAGGTGCGATCATCTCTGGCTTAAAGGCAGACACATCATTGGTTAACATCCGTAACAGGGTATAGCTCGGTTTGTCTTGCAACCAGTCATTGAGTTTCTGTTGAAACCAAGCTGGCCCTTTTTCCTCATCAAAAATGCTATACAGCAACCACTCTGCCCAAAAAGTTTTATCAGGTCGATCATGATATGCCTGTGGATTGCTCTGTTTAAGAATTGCCTCTTGCCACGATTGGAAGAGCTGATAGCGACTGTTTTCCGAAACGGGAACCTCAGCAAAGGCAGTGAACATGGCTTGCCAATCGTAAAATTTATCAAAGGCGATCAATTGTATCGTTAACGCATGTTCCCGCTCCACATCTCCTTGTGACTTGGCGATTTGTTGATAATATCTCAATAATTTTTTATAATTCTCAGCATCAGCATCAGCACGGTAGCTAACTATGGGGTATAACAACTCCTCCTCAGGAAGCCATGTTTTCGTGTCCCCGCGTCGCGTCAACATCGAGTCAACCGTTTCCGTCAACACCTGCGCCGCATCTTGATAGGCTTTTTTGTTGAGATAATCTTCAATTACTGGCAGACCATTGCGCCACTCCTGCGAGATTGTAGTTCGCATGGTTTCCAGATAATGGGCTGGATTGTATTGATCGAGCCAGTAAACATACATACTATGCCACACAGAATGAATGTTTTGAAGTCGTTTGTCCCACGGAGATTCAGTCTTATGGGCGGTCAGACCGTCATAAATGACCCGTTGATGATTCTCCGGCAAGGTGGTAAAAAAGCTGGTCAGGGTATCATCAGATAGACTGGTCTGGCTATATTTATTCTCCAACTGACGTATCGTTTCCGCAAACTCAAAGGCCGATTCCTCGTCAGCCATTGCAGTCAGCCATTCCCACTGCAATATACAGTAGCTTAAATTATTCTCCAGACAAAAGCCATTCACAATCTCAATCCATTCCGGTAGCTCACTTCCAGCCTCATTCTCAGCATGTTCTACCGCCTCGGCAAAACCCTCATCAGCAAACTGGAAGTTATGTTCAAAGGCTATATCTAACAAGGGGCGTAGCTTAAAAGCCACCTTATCCAAATCTTCTACAAAGCCATCTTCATCGAAATAAGGTGGCTCCCAATGCTCATCTTGAAGGACGTACTTACCATTCTCTAATGAGGCTTCAAATACAATTTCATCCCATTCTTTCCATAGTTTTTTCCACTCTTCCTCTAGCTTGGCAATCGAAACAGGTTTAGGTTGTGACTCAACCTCTTCAAACTCAGAAGTTGGTTCAGGGGTCAAAACTTGCTCAATCGTTTGGCGGGTGTTCAAGGGCAGGCGGCTCAACATTTGGTTGATGGTTGTTGGTGACAATTCATTAACGGTGACGGTCAATAGATCAGCGATTTCGATTTGCGTTAAGGCGGTGCAGAGTTGCTCGCCGATGGTGGTTTGGTTTTGTTTGGTCATAATAAAGGTTTTTACCACGAATTACACGAATTAACACGAATTTTTTATCTTAATTTGGGTAATTCGTAGCAGAATCACTTCGGATTTAATGCAGTCCTTGGATTGTGACGAATTTGAGCCTGATTGTATCACAAGTTGGGGCGATGTTCTAATGAGGGCTACCAACTTAAGCCGCGACAGTCAAGCCAAGGTGATTGGCGAGTTTTTGCTGTCTAGGTTTTCGAGGTAGTGGCAAGGCCGCCATTCGTTCAAGTAATAGCCACTCCTGAGCTTCAGCCGTTTCCCAAAAATGTGACTCCGGCTTCTTGTCTCTTTCTGATACTACCTTTATACTCCGAGATATGCTGTCTTTTGATAACTCGGTCATCTCGGCTATATATTTATCTTGCTTTCCTTGGTGGATACTGTGATTTTGCTGACGCTAACGGAATCTTTGGCGGGAACACTACAACGGATACTTCAAAACTCAACGGATATTTTTCGCCAATAACAGGATTTTTTACCGTTTACAGTAATTATATACGGATAAAAACCATCCGTTCCGCAGTTAAGTATCCGTTGTAGTGTTGATTCCGGCTAAACCAAAGAAAAAGTTAGCATCAGGAAAAAAGGGACACGGATTAACACGGATACACACAGATAAGCCTAAAAAATTCGTGTTTATCCGCGTTTATCTGTGTCCTAACTGTTTTGTCCGGTACTCAGGTGTCGGGTAGCCAATTATTTTTACAAAAAAGAGGATTGAATTTTGATTATCAAACAAAAAGAGATAAAAGCAATTATTTTTGACATGGATGGCCTCATGCTTGATACGGAGCGCATCTCCCAAGCCTCATGGACACGCACCATGGCCGAATGGGGGTACGAATTGCCGCACGAGGTTTATTTACAGACGATTGGTACTACCGAGGCTGGCACGATAGATATTTATAAGCGTGTTTTTGGCGATGATTATCCAATTAAGGAAATTCGGACGCAACAGCGAGTCTACTACCACGACCATCTGACCAACAAGGGGATTCCGGTCAAAACGGGCTTGATAGCTCTGCTTGATTGGTTGGACGAGACTCCCTTAAAACGGATTGTGGCCAGTTCAACCGAGCGAGGCTGGGTGCGGGAAAAGTTACGAATCACACATTTAGACCACCGTTTTGAGCAGGTGGTTGGCGGTAATGAGATTCCGATGGGTAAACCAGCTCCGGACATTTTTTTGGAAGCGGCTCGACGGATTAACGTACCTACCGAGCAATGTATCGTATTAGAGGATTCTGAGGCTGGCGTGCTGGCCGGCCACGCGGCGGGCATGCTTCCCCTGATGGTGCCGGATATGAAACAACCTTCCCCCGAAGTGACCAAATTGGCCTATCAGATTTTTGTCTCACTAGATGAGGTACGAGAGTTCCTAATCCGTCACCAGTCATCGAGGTAATCATCCATGTTTAATGAAGAAGCGATACGCAACCTGTTAGAGTTGGATGTCCAAATTAAACTATTGGAGTCGTTTCTAATCCTCATATCTTTGTGGATTTTTCGACTGTTAGCCGGACGGTTGATTAATCAATATGTGGACGAACCTCGGAGACGGTATCATTGGCGTAAAGGAGTTACCTACCTAGTTGGTGTTTTAGCCGTCTTTCTCATCAGCCTGTTATGGATGCGCCATGTGGAATCACTGGCCACTTTTTTGGGGTTGTTATCGGCCGGAATCGCTATCTCGTTACGCGACCTGTTGACCAATCTGTTTGGCTGGATATTTATCGTTTGGCGACAACCGTTTGAGGTGGGAGACCGGATTCAAATCGGGAACTACGCCGGGGATGTGGTAGATATTCGGATTTTTGAGTTTACTGTTTTGGAGATTGGTAACTGGGTGCAAGCCGACCAAAGCACGGGCAGAGTGTTACACATCCCCAACGGACTGCTCTTAAAAGACCCATTAGCCAACTCCAGCAAAGGGTTTGAATATATTTGGGATGAAATCAAGATTCATATCACTTTTGAGAGTAATTGGCGTAAAGCCAAGCGTATTTTACACGACATCGCCTATAAATATGCCGCCCCGTTAAGCACCAACGCCGCCGAGAGTGTGCGTCAAGCGACCAGTCGTTATTTGATTGTGTACCGCAATCTAACACCCATAGTTTATCTAAAAGGAGAGCAAAACGGTATTGTTTTGAGTGTTCGTTATCTGTGCCTACCGCGCCGTCGCCGTTCTAGTAGACAATCCCTTTGGGAGCAAATTTTGACCGAATTTGCCAAGCACCCCGACATTGAGTACGCCTATCCGACCCAACGGTTTTATCATCGCCCCGACGATAAACAACCAAGTGAGTTTGAGGATATTTTTGAGTTATACAATGAAGACAAATGAACAAAAAATGGTAAATGGTAAATGGTAAATGGTGAATGGTGAATGGTGAATGGTAAATGGTGAATGGTAAATGGGGAATGAGCGGGTAGTGGTGCAAAGGTAGTGATAAGGAGTGCAAAGCTCGCTTTGCCTACAAGGCATAAGAGATGGTAAACTAACGTCAGGCAAACCGATAACCCTGTTTATTTATAGCCCCGAAATTTATTTCGGGACGGTTTTGGGCATCAAACAGTTCTGACGCTAACGGAATCTTTGGCGGGAACACTACAGCGGATACTTCAAAACTCAACGGATATATTTCGCCAATAACGGGATTTGTTTGCTATTTGCAGTGATTATATACGGATGAAAACCATCCGTTCCGTAGTTAAGTATCCGTTGTAGTGTTGATTTCGCAGAATATGACTGCTAATCCAGTTGGCGCGAATGAGTCACCTCCGACAACAGACCTCGGTAGTCCGGCACATGTAGTGATTACCTACCCGCAAGTTCCAAACTTGCGGGTAGGTGACTGACCTATTCGCGATCTTTTTGATTGGCGGTCATACGCACCACGCAACACGCATTACATATCACATATCACATTTTACGGAGTAAAATTATGAACAAACAAGACAAGTTAGCGGCAATGGATACCGTATTGCCGGAGAGTGAACTGCCGAAACCGGTAGAAACGAAAAATGCTCATTATGAAAAAGGTGACACCATCGGTGGGCGATACAAGATATTCCAAGCCTTGTCCGGTGGCATGGGGGAGGTTTACCTGTGTTACGACACCGAGTGGGAAGAACCCTTCGCCCTGAAAACCTTCAAGGCAAAATTTCTGACCAATCCAAGGGTGCGGGAACTGTTTGAGGCGGAGGTGAACCATTGGGTTAAGCTGGAAAAACACCCAAACATCGTCCAGTGTGAATTTCTCAAGACGGTTGATAATCTGCCGTTTATGTTTTTGGAATGGATTGCCGGAGACAAGGCCAAAGGCACCAGCTTGCATGAGTGGCTGGCACATGGGCGGTTGGAACTGCGCCAAGCTGTGGAGATTATTATTGATGTGTGCCAAGGGTTGATTCATGCCGAGCAGAAACGGCCCGGCTTTGTTCATCGCGATTTGAAGCCGGGGAATATCCTCATGACCCCCGACGGCACGGCCAAGATTACCGACTTTGGTCTGGCTACAGTGATACAGGAGTCAGGAATTGGGAGTCAGACACCTGCGATACCGATGGGAGGAGATGACTCTTACCACCACACCATCAGCATCC
>JAUCGB010000066.1 GCA_030377895.1 Anaerolineales bacterium HSG24 | reverse complement strand
ATAATTTATAATTTATAATTAGTAATTAATGAAAAAACGTTTAATCGAAATCGCTTTTCCGCTCAAACAGACCTCGCTGGCTTCGGTGCATGAGAAGAACGTGCGGCATGGACATATTAGCACCCTGCATATTTGGCCTGCTCGCCGACCTTTGGCCGCCTGCCGAGCCGCTTTGTTAGCCACCCTATTACCCGACCCGGGCACGGATGAAGAACGCAAAAAGTTGGTTGACCGGATTGGGGGACGGGTTACGACTGATGACAACGGTAAGGAGGGGGTTGAGGATGGGGTACTAAAATGGAAGAATGAATCCAATGCCGACATGGATTGGTTTCGGGAGCAGATTCGGGAGGCTTACGGTGGCCGCGCTCCCAAGGTGTTAGACCCGTTTGCTGGCGGGGGAGCCATCCCCTTGGAGGCCATGCGTTTGGGTTGTGAGACCACGGCCATTGATATTAACCCTGTGGCTTGGTTTATTTTGAAATGCACCTTGGAGTATCCCCAAAAACTGGCCGGACAGACCCACCCTCTGCCCGTTTTTGCCCTAAAAGACGAGGGTTTTATGACCGCCTACCTGAAAGCCAAAGGATTCAAGGGCAACGCCCTCAAATCCGAGTTGGAGAACTTTGGCTTTGGCGGAGCCAAACAGATGGGCCTGACCTTAGACAGTCGCACGGTTAGCCTAGAGGCCGACTTAGCGTGGCATGTACGAGCCTGGGGTTTGTGGGTGCTAAAGCAAGCGCGGCAAGAACTGGCCGAATATTACCCCACCTACGCCGAGTTTGAACCGTTAAAGGGGAGTAAGGGAGTATCCCCCTTCGGGGAGGCTTCGCGCGGGAGTAAGAAGCAGGGAGTAGGGGAACAATCGAAAATCGAAAATCGAAAATCGAAAATCCCACAGCTTGTGCCATTGCACAAAGACGGCACGCCCAACACAGCCGCCCTAAACGCCGAGTTTGACCAAGCCTATTTGGACGACTCGACCAACCCTCGCTGGGTGGCCAAGCCGACGGTGGCCTATTTGTGGGCGCGCACTGTGCCATGTAAACAGTGCCGAGCCACGATACCGTTGTTAAAAACCCGCTGGTTGTGCAAAAAGGCCAAAAAGAAGGTTGTGCTGACTATGACCCCCAACGAGGCCAACGATGGGGTTGTTTTTGGCATTGAGACCAACCCCGCCAAAGAAGAAAACGGGGCAGGAACCATGAGCCGAGGCGGTACGACATGTCCATGTTGTGGTACGATTATGACCATGAAAGATTTACGCCTTGAAGGGCAAGCAGGCCATTTAGGGGAGACCATGACCGCCGTGGTAATGAATGGCCTAAAGGGCAAAGAGTACCGCCTGCCCACCCCGCATGAACTGGAGATGGTTGAAAAAACCGCTACCGAGCTAGAACGGGTTTATGCTGATATTCCGTTTGGCTTGCCCGATGAGCCGTTACCCCCCACCGAAACATTAGGGTTTCGAGTACAACGGTATGGGATTGTGACATGGCGTGAATTGTTCACCCCCCGACAGTTGTTGGCTTTGGGGACATTTGTTAAACAAATTCGCCAAATTAAAGAGAGCATGGTTCAGTATGGGTATTCATCGATGTGGTTTGAGGCGGTAATAGCCTATTTAAGTATCGTTGTAGACCGTCAGGCTGATTATGGTAGCGCAATTTGTATGTGGCACAATGGACGTGAAACATTAGCTCATACCTTTACTCGTTTTGCTTTGCCCATGACGTGGGATTTTTGTGAAGTCAATTGTTTTTCTGGAAGCACAGGAGATTTTGGTGGTGCACTAGATTGGGTGGCACGTGTTATTGAAACCAATTCGGCTTTTTCCAGCTATTCTCCCTCGGTTCAGGCGGTTAATCACTCAGCCATTCAAATTCCATCTACTACCAAATTTGATGTTATTCAAACCGACCCTCCCTATTATGATAGCATTCCTTATGCTGATTCAATGGATTTTTTCTACGTCTGGCTACGCCGAACATTACATGGCCTTACTGCTGAATTTGATACCACCTTTAAACCTCAACTATCTCCTAAATGGGATCATGAAAACAATGATGGGGAGTTGATTGATGATGCCAGCCGTTTTGCGGGTGATGCTAAACAATCAAAGATTAATTATGAAGATGGCATGGCACGGGTTTTCCAAGCATGTTATCTCGCCCTAGAAACAGATGGTCGCTTGGTTGTTGTTTTTGCTAACAAACAACCGGATGCATGGGAAACCCTCGTTTCAGCCTTGGTACGAGCTGGTTTTATTGTGACGGGCAGTTTGCCCATTGCTACCGAGATGAGTACTCGCATGAGAGCCAAAGACTCCGCCGCGCTCGCCTCCTCGATATGGCTGGTCTGCAAAAAACGGTCACGGCGAACCAAGCCCGGCTGGGATAACCAAGTCTTAACCGACATGGAGGCCAACATCAGCGAGCAGTTGTACCGTTTTTGGGATGCCGGAATCCGCGGGCCGGACTTTGTTTGGGCTGCCACCGGCCCGGCCATGGAAGCCTTTAGCCAATATCCGGTGGTACGCAAGGCCAACGAACCCGGCCAAACTCTATCCATTGCCGAGTTTCTGCGTCAGGTACGGCGCATGGTGGTCAACTTTGTGGTTGGGCGGGTTCTGCAAACCAGCGACGATGGCGAAACAGCCCAACTCGATGATTTAACCACCTACTATCTGCTCCACCGCAACGACTTCGGCCTGCTCGAAGCCCCAAGCGGAGCCTGCATCCTCTACGCCCTCACCTGCAACCTGTCTGACCGTGAGTTGGCCGACAAGCATGATCTGGTACTGCATAAAGGCAGCACCCTCAAGCTCAAAGGATGGGTCAAACGCAAACTCAAAGATGAGGTCAAAAAACTAAAACCGGCCAGCCAGCAAAACGACATAGCCCTCGAAACACCGACCATCAGCCAACCCCGTCCGCTCATCAACCATGTCCATCTGCTCATGCACCTTTGGAAAAATGGCGACCAACTACTGGTAGACCGCTATCTGCAACAACATAGCCTCACTCGCCATAAACTGTTCCACCATCTGCTCCAAGCCATCATCGAACTAGCCCCCGCCGGTAGTGAAGAGCGAGCCGTTCTCGAAAGCATCAGCAACTACATTGTCGGGCAGGGCGGAACGGCGCAACTAACGTTTTAATTATGAATTATGAATTATGAATTGTGAATGTAGTTCATTTATAATTCATAATTCCTGATGCTAACGGAATCTTTGGCGAGAACACTACAGCGGATACTTCAAAACTCAACGGATATATTTCGTCAGTAACGAGATTTTTTACCATTTACAGTAATTATATACGGATGAAAACCATCCGTTCCGTAGTTAAGTATCCGTTGTAGTGTTGATTCCGGCTAAACCAAAGAAAAAGTTAGCATCAGCAGATAATGTTTTGCAGTTCAATACCCTAAAGGTTTCTAAAACCTTTAGGGTCTGTCCATCCGAGTGAAAATCTTTATCTGAAAGACTGTAGTTCATTTATAATTTATAATTCACCATTCATAATTTAAAAAAAGGATTTTCTAATGACTCATATAATGACGATACCCTATTCAGATGATATACTGTTTTCGTTAAAGAAGAGCCAAGCCGAGTTTGAGGTCGAAGCTCGATTGTTGTTAGCCGTCAAACTGTATGAGTTAAATCGTCTCTCTACGGGTAAAGCGGCAGAGTTAGCGGGCATGTCACGGGTGGCCTTTATGTTTGCCTTAAAACCGTTTAATCTCTCGCCCATTGGGGTAGAGCCGGATGAACTAGCCGAGGATTTTGCCAATGCCTAAGCAAACTGTGGTGGTCAATGCCACCCCGTGTATCTCATTGGCTTTAATCGGTCATTTTGAGCTATTGCAACGATTGTATGAAACAATCATTATTCCACCCGCGGTTCAACGAGAAGTACTAGTCGGTGGCGCACAATATATCGGTGTTACGGAGTTAAAACAGGCCAGTTGGGTCAAAACTGTTCCCCTCCAAAACCCACGTCAAGCCGACTTGCTGGTTGACTTAGATCGAGGTGAGGCCGAAGTAATTATCTTGGCTCAAGAACATCAAGCCGATGTAGTGATTATTGATGAACGATTAGGTCGTCGATATGCAAAACGGGTGGGGTTAGCCGTTACAGGCACCTTGGGCGTATTACTAAAAGCCAAATCAGAAGGTCATATTCCCTTGGTGGCTCCCCTTGTTCAAAAGCTCGTTCAAGGAGGCATTCATCTTAGCTCGGCAGTGGTGGACCGAACCATTCAAATGGCTGGAGAGTGAATGTCTTTAATGATGAATTATCTAATTATGAGTTATAAACTGTGAATTGTGAATTATAAATGGTGAATGGTGAATGTAGTTCATTCATAATTCATAATTCATAATTCATTAAAAAATCTTATGACAACAACAGCCTTAGCATGGACACCGTGGCATCAGGTGGTACAAGTTCGAGATGATGTCAAAACAGGCGAACTATCGCTAAAAATGTTTGCCGCCGATCTATATGATGTTGTAATCCAAGATCCCAACCAACTGTATCATAAACCGTATGACTTTTTTGCCCTGACCTACCCCACCCATACCCTGCTTGAGTTAGCTCGTGATGTGGTGTTACGCTTGGCCGGGCAAAACGACAAAGCGGTGCGGCAGTTAGAGCTAACCTATGGGGGCGGTAAAACCCATACGCTCATCACCCTTTATCATCTGGTTAATCAACCTGATACCTTGCCCACCGGATTATCGGCCATGCAAGAGTTTTTACACCATATTGGGCAACCTCCACCCCAAGCCAGAATAGCAGTCTTACCCTTTGATAAGCTTGATGTAGAAAAGGGCATGTTTACTCATGGGCCAAATGGAGAAACCCGTTGGTTGCGTCAACCGTGGAGTGTGTTGGCCTTTCAACTGGCCGGACGACAGGGGCTGACCATACTCCATAAAGATGGGTTGGATGAAGAGCGCGATACCCCTCCGGCAGAAAACCTGCTGAGTGAACTATTGGCAATACCAGCTGAATCGGACTTGGCAACTCTGATTTTGATGGACGAGGTATTGATGTATGCGCGGGGTAAAATCGGCATGAACCCAATATGGTTAGACCGATTAACCGACTTTTTCCAATATCTTACCCAAGCGGCCAGTAAAACCAATCGCTGTGCCATTGTGGCCTCTCTCTTAGCCACCGACCCCAAAAAGAACGATGACCTTGGCAAACGTATTGCTCATGACCTATTTGATATTTTCCGCCGTATCCGTGAGGAAGGTGTTCAGCCGGTGCAAAAAGAGGATGTGGCCGAGGTGTTACGCCGTCGATTTTTTAAGCCAGAATCGTTAAAGGACACCTCCACCTATCGCGCCCATGTGACGGCGGCCTTACAGGGTATCAATAATTTAGATAAGCAAATCAAAAAAGAAGGGGACGCGGCCAAACATCGGTTTGAGCAAAGTTACCCCTTTCATCCTGATTTAATTGATGTGTTCTACACCAAATGGACATCCTTACAGAATTTTCAACGCACTCGTGGTATCTTACGCACCTTTGCCCTCGCCTTACGAGAGGCCGAGCAGTGGGATAATGCGCCCCTCATCGCCACCAACATCTTTTTAACCGCGCCCACAAAAGCTGGTATCAGCGAGGCCACCCGTGAGCTAACTGGCGTAGCCGAATCGGAAGAGTTCCGAGGCCGCAAACAGCCCTGGAGTTCGATTTTAGAGAGTGAGTTGAGCAAAGCCATCCAAATTCAAAATGAGTTCCCCAATCTGCAACATCGCGAGATGGAACAGGCAGCCATGACAACCTTCCTCCACTCCCAGCCCATCAACCAAAAAGCACTCACCCGTGAGCTACTTTTGCTGGTGGGGCATACCCGTCCCGATAAAATCGAATTGACCCAAGCCCTCAAACGGTGGACCGAGATTTCATGGTTTTTGGATGAAGCGGCTATCACAGAGGCATCGGACAAAAAAACGTTACCAACCACTTGGCGACTTGGCTCTCGCCCCAACCTGCAACAGATGCACTACGATGCCTGTCAAAATCGAGTAAATAGTGATGATGTAGAGAAAATGTTGACAGAACGGGTTAAAAAGCTCAAATCGAAACTGGCCGATTCCAGTACAGTACGGGCGTTAGGGGGGACACCGCATAGTTTAATTCAACGGCCTAGTGATATTGCCGATAATGGGGAGTTCCACTTTGCTGTATTATGCCCCTCAGCCGCCTCCGAAGCCAAACGGCCTAGTGAAATCGCGACTCGGTTTATCAACAATACCACCCCCAACAAACCACGGGCTAACCGTAATGCCGTCGTTTTATTAGTCCCCTCAAAAACCAGTCTAGTCGGTGTAAAACAGACGATTAAGGAATATATAGGCTGGCAAGCCGTGGAAATCCAATTAAAACAAGAGGAAGGCGCAGAAGAAGATGCGATTCGCACGGCTCGGATTGAAGGGGTTAAACGGAGTACGGAGGCTCTAATTGAGCCAAAGATTTTGCAAGCCTATTGCATTGTGGTCACGGTTAATAAAACAGGTCAAGTAGATGCCTTTCAGTTGACATATAACCCCCACCAAACCAGTTTCAACATGGTTAAGGCCGATAAACTCAGCCGAATCCAAGATACCCCTGTTGATGCTGAGAGCTTATTGCCTGATGGAGCGTATAACCTCTGGCGTGCGGGTGAAACCAGCCGCCGAGTTGACTATCTGGTCGGTGCATTTGCTCAAAATCCGCAACTGCCCAAAATGACCAACCGACGGGCAATTATGGATACCTTGGTTGACGGCTGTGAGGCCGGAAGCTACGTCCTACGCACCGTCCGTCCCAACCAAACCTATCGCACCTACTGGCGTACTCGCCCCGATGAAACCGCCCTTAAAGACCCCTCGTTAGAATTAGCTGTGTTAGAGCAGGCCCAATTGAAACACCTCTCGCCCAGCCTGCTACTGCCCGATAAACTCCCCCAACTATGGTCGGGTGATGTCCTAACCCTTGAGACAATCTATCACTACTTTTCGGGTCAGCATGAGCTAGAAATCATACATGAGGAGGGCTGGCCTAAGTATATCCTGATTCCCCAAGCCTCAACAGAGGTTACCAATCAAGCCCTGCAACAACTGATACAGCAAGGGCAACTGTGGCTCATTTCAGGGGCGGCCAGCTTGCTAAAAGAGGATGTCCCGCCAGAGGTGCTGACTCCGCAAGCCACCTTACAACGTCCGCCAACGCCCATCCAAGCCCATGCCCTTCTACCAGAAGCGTTACCGTCAGCATGGAGCAACAATCAGACTACCGCCAAGGCTCTCAGTGATGTCTTATCCCAACAACATGGTCAACCGTTACCGTGGCACACCATTCAACATGCCATTAATGTCGCCTTCCAAACCCGTACCCTAGACCGCACCATCAACTCAGTTGGCTGGCCGTGTGACTACAGCAACGCCAACAACCTTATTCTGGCTCTGCCCCAAGTCGGAAAACCCCTACCCGGTGGGTCAAGCGTTGCCGAAGGCGGATATACACCGCCCCCACCACGCCCCAAACCCAACACCGTAACTACCCCAACCATTATCATCGAAGAGTATCAAATGAAAGAATTAGAAGATCAGATAACTGAAATAGCAACGCTGGCCAAAGGGTATAACCTCGCTTTTACCATTCGGCTTGAACTTAGCGGCAAAACTCGACCACCCGACGAGGTGATTGCGGCGATTAATAAGTTACTGGCTGAGGTGGATGAGGGGTTTACGTTGCGGTAAATTAATGGTGAATAATCCGGCGTAGCCTGCACCACATCTTGGGGCACGGTAGGGATATATGTCAGTTACCTACCCGCAAGTTTGGAACTTGCGGGTAGGTGATCACTACATGTGCAGGACTACCCAATTTTTACCTAAACATACGCTCACGATTCGACAAATCGTAAGCGGGGTTCTATCATGCCCACATACGATGGGAAACAACCAAGCCATGCCAACCAACCGACTCGCCAAACTGGCTACAGATTTAAAGATAAAGATTTTGACTCATCATTTTCCCGCAAGTTTTGAACTTGCGGGAAAATTGCTCCGTTACTCAAAAATATTATCTGGGAATCTATATCAACATAAGCCGAAACAATTAACGAAGTTTCCACATTAGTCATTGCCTAATCATTTTCATGACCCTCATTATCAAGTTCGATATATAGTAGTTAAAAAATTGTGAGCTACTATATATTGTGTACTACTTTGGTAGTATTACCTATCATAGGTCTTAGTACCCGACAGAAATTTAATCTGAACTAATTAACACAGAGTTTCACAGAGGAACACAGAGTTTCACAGAGAAAAAACGAATTATTTTTCTTTTGTATTACTCTGTGTCACTCTGTGCTTCTCTGTGAAACTCTGTGTTCCTGTTTTAGTCTTCCCTAATCAACTTTGTCGGGTAGCAAGATCATAGGTATCGAAAGTAGGCTTTTCAGAAAGCTCTACATCCCTTGATACTCAAGGCATTTCGCCTTAAATTGGGTAGTGTTGTTATCTTGACTGATGACGCATCGGAATCAATCCCGATGCTAAAAGCTAAAGCAGGCTGAAGCCAGCACCAATGGCACTAGCTACGCGTCGCTATTTAGGCCGCTTTTAGCGGTCTTGAGCTTTTAGCCTTGTGGCTTTAGCCCAAGGCTATCAGTCAACAGGTCAACACTACCTAAATTGATAGCCTAAATTCCTAAACAGGAGCGTTTATCATGATCAAATTCCCTTATGGCGACGCTGATTTTTGTAATATCATTACCGACAACTATTTTTTTGTTGACCGCACCGCTAAAATTCGGTTATTGGAGCAAGCCGGTAAGCGGTTGCTCTTCCTCCGCCCGCGCCGGTTTGGTAAAAGTTTGTGGCTCTCGGTGCTAGAGAACTATTACGACGTTCGCAAAGCAGATGAGTTTGAGCGACTGTTTGGACATCTCGCCATCGGGCAGAACCCGACTCATCTGCACAACCAATACCTGATTTTCAAATGGAATTTCTCTACGATTGCCACAGTTGGCACGGAAGCCGACATGCGGCAAGCGATCCATGATGATCTGAATAGCCGGATTCGGCGTTTTCTGATTCGGTACGAAACAATATTACAATATCCGGTTGAGATTCATCCTCACAACGCCTTAGCCTCGCTGAGTAATCTGTTAGCCGTGACCGAGGCCACCCCCTACAAGGTTTATCTGCTGATTGATGAGTATGACAACTTTGCCAATACGGTGTTGATGAGTGGCTCACCGCAAGGGCAAGAACGATACGAGAAGTTGGTCACAGGCGAGGGGATGTTAAAAACCATCTTCAAGGCGGTCAAGGAGGGGTTAGAGGGGCAAGGGATTGACCGACTGTTCATCACCGGCGTGTCGCCTCTGGTGTTGAGCGACATCACCAGCGGCTTTAACGTGGCGAAAAATATCTCGCTATGGCCGCAGTTTAATGACTTGTGCGGCTTTTGGGAAACGGAGGTGGCAGAGGCGTTGGCCCAAGTTGGGGAACAGTGTCAATTAACAGCCCCCCAAATCGACGAGGCCTTAACCACCATGCGAACATTTTATGATGGTTATGCCTTTCATGATGAGATCGAACCCAAGCTCTATAATCCCACCCTAACCTTCTATTTCCTCGATTACCTGCTCCAAAACTGTCGCTATCCGCGTCAACTGCTCGACTCGAACATGAGCATGGATAGCAACAAAATCAGCTATATCGCCCAACTGCCTCAAGGGGAGCAGGTTATCTCTCAAGCCTTAAACGAGGCTAATCCGCTAACGGTCTTCGAGCTAGAAGATCAGTTTGGGCTACCAGAACTGCTCCAACAACAGCATGACCAGACCTTCATGGTCTCTCTGCTCTACTATTTTGGGGTGATTACTCTAACCCCAGAACGCACCCGCAAGGGCAAACTGAAACTGCGGATTCCCAATCTGGTCATCCGCAAACTGTATGTGGAACGGATCAATAAAATGATTTTGCCCGACTTTCTGAGTCGCCAAGAGGCGGATCGGATTATCGAAAACTTTTACTCAACCGGCGACCTTGGCTCGGTGTGTGACTATGTGCTACGAAAACAGTTCACCATTTTTGATAATCGTGATTTGCGCTGGACGAATGAGCTAACCGTCAAGACCCTGTTTTTGACCTTGTTATTCAACGATACGGCCTACATCATGGACTCCGAGCCAGCCTTGCAACGGGGGTATGGCGACCTCATCATGCTGGTTCGGCCCGACATGCGGCAGTTCCAGTTGTTGGATTTTCTGATAGAGTTCAAATATGTACCGTTGGGTAAAAACAAGCTGACTGGCAAGCAGGTCAGAGGCATGAGCGAAAAAGCGTTGTTGGCTCTAAAGGCAGTCAAAGCCGAACTGGCAACGGCTAAACAACAGTTAATCAGCTATCGACATACGTTGAATCAGCGGTACGGTCAGGGGTATCTGCGTCTACGAACTTATACTGTTGTCTCGGTGGGGTATGACCGTCTGGTATGGCAAGAGGTCTTGCTACCCGACAAAGTTGATTAGGGAAGACTAAAACAGGAACACAGAGTTTCACAGAGAAGCACAGAGTGACACAGAGTAATACAAAAGAAAAATAATTTGTTTTTTCTCTGTGAATCTCTGTGTTCCTCTGTGAAACTCTGTGTTAATTAGTTCAGATTAAATTTCTGTCGGGTAACAAGCAAGAGGTAACAGATACATACGGAGACGACATCTAACATGCAAATCACCCTCGACGTATCCCCCACCGCGCAAGGCCATGCCGGACTAGGTCGCTACGCCGGAGAAGTGGCCCGTGCTCTCGCCGAGCATGAACCGCAGGCCGACCTGACCCTGTTCTATAACGAAACTCAACCGAGCGACCAACTGCCCGATTATCTGATTCGTTTGCCGAGTCAGATTGTCAGCATGGGCAACAAACCGTGGCGCATGGGAGTCATGGCCTCCAACTATTTACGCTGGCCGATGGATTCCACTTTTGGTGCAACCGAGATTTTCCATGCTACCAACCATCTGCTGGCTCATTTTAGTCAGGCCAAGACGGTCTATACCCTGCATGACCTGATTTTTCTGCATTATCCCGAATATCATCTGTTTTACAACCGCTGGTATCTGACCCTGACCATGCCCCGTTACCTACGAGCCGCCGACATGATCATCACCCCGTCCGAATGTTCCAAACAGGACGCGCTCCGCTTCTACGATTTGCCAGAAGAAAAGTTCCGAGTGATTTACGAAGCACCGGCCCCGACTTTTCAGCCGAGCCATGATGCTGATTTGTTGCAGCAGGTCAAACAACGCTATAATTTATCGGATCAATTTGTGTTACATGTCGGCACGATTGAGCCGCGCAAAAACCTAAGCCGTTTGTTAGAGGCGTTTCAGCCATTGTTAAGCGACTGGCCCGATTTACGGTTGGTTTTAATCGGCAAAAAAGGGTGGCTGTATGATGAGTTTTTCCAGCGTTTGCAACAACTCGGCTTAGAGGAGCGGGTTATTTTTCCGGGTTTTGTAGCTGAGGAGGATTTACCGGCCATCTATCAACTGGCGACGGTTTTCGTCTACCCTTCATTATATGAGGGATTCGGCCTGCCCCCGATTGAGGCCATGGCCTGCGGTACGCCGGTTGTATCTAGCAACAGTTCTAGCCTGCCGGAGGTGGTCGGTCAGGCCAGTTTGCTGATTGATCCGAATGACTCGCAAGCGATCCATGTCGCCATGCAACGGGTTCTCAGCGATTCTAATCTGCAAGCCGATTTAGCTGATCGAGGCTTAAAACAGGCCGCGAAATTTTCATGGCGACGGGCCGCAGCGGAGTTGATGACGGTCTATCGAGAGTTGGCTGAGTAAAACGGTGAATGGCTCATCCCGATTCCTTTGACCTCATGCTTCGGGCATCATTGCAGATTTGAAACTGTTCTCAGTACCCGACAGAAAAGTTAGCCAAAACTAATTAACACAGAGTTCACAGAGGAACACAGAGATTCACAGAGAAAAAACGATTTATTTTTTTCCCTCTGTGCATCTCTGTGAAACTCTGTGTTCCTGTTTTATAGATGTTCAGATAATGTTTTGGAGTTCGAGACCCTAAAGGTTTTAGAAACCTTTAGGGTATGTCCGTCTGAGTAAAAAACTTTATCTGAAAGACTGTACCAGCATGCACCAGTTAATTAATATACATTCTTTACCTTTACTCTCTACTTTATTTACTCCCTATTTTTGCTTACATTCCAAAATAAACCATGTTTCAAATATTACAGTCTGACATCAACGCCGTTTTAGAACGTGACCCTGCGGCTCGAAATCGCATCGAAGTGATTACCTGTTACGCCGGGTTACATGCAGTGTGGGCGCATCGAATCGCCCATGCGTTTTGGAAACGGGGCTGGAAACTAACGGGCCGCACCGTATCGCAGGTGGCTCGCTTTTTTACAGGCATCGAAATCCATCCAGGGGCGATCATCGGCCCAAACTTCTTTATTGACCACGGCATGGGGGTGGTGATTGGCGAAACCTCCGAGGTTGGCCGTAACGTCATCCTGTATCATGGAGTCACGTTAGGTGGAACTACCCTGAACAAGGGCAAGCGACATCCCACCTTGGGCGACAATGTGGTCGTGGGAGCCGGAGCCAAAATTCTAGGAAATATTACCATCGGCCACAATAGCCGCATTGGAGCCAACGCCGTCGTAATCAAACCTGTCCCGGCCAACTCGGTGGTGGTTGGTGTCCCCGGTGAGGTAATTGTCCGTAAACTCAAGCAGGAATCAAGGCGAAATAAGCCCGATTTAGAGCATGGCGACCTCCCCGACGTGATTAGTGAATCTTTGGTTGCCCTGATGGATCGTGTCGATATTTTGGAGAAACAACTCCATGAACATCAAGAACCTGCGGCAAAACCTTACACTCCCGACCACGGGGTGTGGCGAAGCGACGATTTTGTGATATGATTTGCAAATCTGGATTGGGAACGAGGTGGTAACACAGAGTTTCACAGAGATGCACAGAGGGACACAGAGGAAAAAAATAAAACGCTTTTTCTCTGTGAAACTCTGTGTTCCTCTGTGTTAAGGAATGAGCATTAATTAACATGTGCATTTACGTCGGAGATTATGGTAGGGGCTAGGCAGGGCGGTCTAATTTTGGAACGTACATCCATGTTCTCTCCGCCCCTGCCTCGCCCTCCATTCCGTGGATTCAGGGCGAGGCAAGGCGGATTGGCGTTCTGATTTCAAACCAACGCTACACCGCCTTGCCTACAGTCTTTCAGGTAATGGTTTTCAATTCAAGACCAACCTTCCCGCAAGTTCTAAACTTGCGGGAAGGTAACGGCTGAAAATGTTTATCTGAACATCTATAGCCCCTACGATTGCCAAACGCGCAAGTTATTAAAATCCCGTTCCTAATTAGTTCAGGGTAAAAATTTTTGTCGGGAGCCTTCTTTTGATGTATATTCAAGGCTCTCTAGCCAGCGTGTTAATCCTCCAAAGATAAGCTCACTCAAACTCTACCCTCACCTTTGCTCAAACGCCTCACCTCTGCTAAGATATGCGACTGCTTAATAATGTCGATTATGAAACCTCGACCAATTTATAGGTCGGGGTTTTTGTATGTAATTTGGTATGGTTCATTGTTGGAATAAATATGTTGTCGATTCTGAACTATGCTATTTCAGGAAAATTATGAAACGAACAGAATTACGAAATATTGCGATTATCGCCCATGTTGACCACGGAAAAACTACCTTGGTCGATGGTTTGTTACGGCATGCCAAAGTTTTTCGCGATAATCAGCAGGTCAAAGAACGGGTCATGGATTCCAACGATTTGGAACGGGAACGAGGTATTACCATTTTGTCTAAAAATACCGCTATTACTATTTATGACCCGACCACAGAACAGAATGTCAAGATTAATGTAATTGATACCCCCGGTCACGCTGATTTTGGGGGCGAGGTGGAGCGAGTTTTGAACATGGTCGATGGGGTCTTACTGCTAGTCGATGCCGCAGAAGGGCCAATGCCTCAGACCCGATTTGTCCTAAAAAAGGCGCTTGAGTTGGGACATCGAGCTATTGTGGTCATCAACAAAGTTGACCGCCGAGATGCTGACCCTGATCGGGTATTAAATGAAACATTCGATCTGTTTATTGAACTGGGCGCAACCGATGAACAGGCCGATTTCCCAGTGGTCTACAGTGTGGCGACCAATGGGAAGGCTGGCCTAACCGCCGACATGAGCGACAGTTTGCAACCCATGTTTGAGGCGATTCTGCGGGAGATTCCATGCCCCGAAGTGGACGTGGACGCGCCGTTGCAGATGCTCGTCACCACGCTCGATTACGACCCCTATCGAGGCGTGACCGCCATCGGGCGTATCTTCGCCGGAACGATTACGCGGGGCATGCCGGTGGCTAGATTGACTCCGGCGGGAGAGAATTTGCCCGAAAAGGTGCGATATCTCTATCAGCATGAGGGGTTGCAACGAGTTGAGGTAGAAGAGGCCATCGCCGGAGATGTGGTTGCCATCGCCGGGCTAGAGGCGATTGCCATCGGCGATACTCTGAGCGATACGGAAAATCCGGTGGCTTTACCTGCCATCATCGTGGACGAGCCAACCGTGCGGATGAGTTTTGGCATCAACACTTCACCTTTTTCGGGTCGAGAGGGAAGATGGGCCACATCTCGTAAATTGCGAGATCGCCTGTATAATGAGCTAAAACGTAATATTTCGCTTCGGGTTGAGAATACCGACAGCGCCGACACATTCGTTGTCTCTGGACGAGGAGAACTCCATTTGGCGATTCTCATCGAAACGATGCGCCGTGAAGGGTACGAGTTCCAAGTCTCGCGCCCGGAGGTTATCTTTAAGAAAGGCTCCACGGGCGAGACCTTAGAGCCGTATGAAGAGGTCTTTATCGAAACCAGCCCCGATACGGTGGGCGCAGTGGTCGAGATGCTTGGCCGACGTAAGGGCGAAATGATTAATATGGAGAACTCCAGTACTGGCAGTACCCTCTTGACCTACGTCGTTCCCACGCGTGGTTTGTTAGGATTTCGCTATCAGTTCTTAACCGCGACCAGAGGCATGGGGATTATCAACTCGATTTTCCATAACTACGGCCCGCTGGTTGGCACGATTAGCTCTCGCAGTAAAGGGTCGCTGGTGGCATGGGAAGATGGGGCGACTAACACCTTTGGTTTGAAAAATGCCGAAGAGCGGGGAATACTGTTTCTGGATCCCGGTGTTCCGGTGTATCAAGGCATGGTCGTGGGCGAGCATCAGCGTCCCGGCGACCTTGATGTGAATATCTGTAAGAAAAAACATCTGACCAACATGCGGAAATCGGTGCGAGATATCGATGTCCGTCTGACCTCGCCCCGACAGATGAGTTTGGATGAGTGTATCGAATATCTGGTTGATGATGAACTGTTGGAAGTGACTCCGGACAGTTTGCGGATTCGCAAGCGGATTTTGGACAAAAATCAACGGGCTAGAGCCGGTAAACAGACAAAAATGTGATGCGTAATTTGGATATCTTTGTCGGACAAGGTGGCACGGATAGCGGGCAGGTAAATCAGCAATGGTTAAACCGAAACCGTAACGCTACCCAAACCATCTATCTGCCGCTGATCATCCATCAAAAGAAGTAACATGTAACATGATAGAATAGAAGTTTATCAGAGTTCCGAAGCCTTAAAAACTTCGGAACTCTTTCAAAAATCTTATAAAAAGGATCAACGAATGACCAATCAACGTATAACCCGTGTTTTACCCATCATCGTGCTCATTAGCATGATGATGCTGATGACCGCTTGTGGTGGTGCTGAACAGCCTGCCTCCGAAGTACCCGAATCGGAAACCGTTACTGAAGATACAGCAGAATCTGCCTCAGAAGCCGAGTCAGAAGTTAAAACTGCCTCAGAATCTGAAACTGCCCCAGAATCTGACAATGAAGCAGAGGAAGATGTGGTAGAAAATCAGACCGAAGATGATTCGGATACAGAGGATGCAAACGACGACATGATCATTGATCAAAGCGCGCTCCCGGCGAGTGATGAGGGGATTACCACCGACACCGGGTTACAAGTTATCGAGATTGAAGCAGGCGACGGCGACAAACCGGAACCGGGCGACGATGTCCTAGTTCATTATACTGGAACCTTAGCCGACGGCACTAAATTCGACAGTTCCGTGGATCGTGATCAGCCATTTAACTTCACCTTGGGCCGAGGACAGGTGATTGCCGGTTGGGATGAGGGAATTGCCATGTTGAACAAAGGGGGCAAGGCAAAGTTTGTGATTCCGCCGGAGTTAGGCTATGGGGCTGGTGGCAGTGGCTCCATCCCATCCAATGCCATCCTAATTTTTGATGTGGAGTTGATTGACATCATTAAACCTCGTTTACCGCAAGAGTTTGATGAGGCAGATTACACCACCACCGACAGCGGATTGAAATATTATGACTATGAAGCCGGTGAAGGCGACATGACTGAAATGGGCAAAAAAGTGACCGTCCATTACACAGGTTGGCTCGAAGATGGCACCATGTTCGATACCTCCTTAGAACGCGGTGAGCCGTTCTCGTTTGTGTTGGGCGCTCGACAGGTGATTCCCGGTTGGGAAGAGGGCGTGGCTGGCATGGCCGTTGGCACTCAGCGACAACTGATTATTCCATCTGATTTGGCCTACGGGGAAACCGGCGCAGGTGGCGTGATTCCGCCCAAAGCGACCCTCGTTTTTGAGGTGGAACTAATTGCCAGCGAAGAAGGCCCGCCCCCACCACCAGAAGCCCCAACAGAAATGGATGAGGATGATTATACCACCACCGAAAGTGGTCTGAAATATTACGACTTTGAAGTCGGCGATGGGGACAGCCCCGAGGCTAACCAGCATGTGGCAGTTCATTACACCGGTTGGCTCGAAGATGGCACTCGGTTTGACAGTTCCCTGTTACGCGGCACCCCGTTTATCTTTCCTATTAGCGCAGGGCAAGTGATTCCCGGTTGGGATGAAGGCGTGGCTAGCATGAAGGTCGGCGGCAAACGTCAACTGATTATCCCCTCTGACTTGGCCTACGGTGAAAACGGCGCAGGTGGCGTGATTCCGCCCGATGCCACTCTCATCTTTGAGGTTGAACTGTTGGAATTACCATAGGAATGGTTCGGGGGATATGACCGCCAATCAAAAAGCCCGCGAATTGTCACTCGCAGGATGAATTTTGAGTCAAAAAGAGGTCTGTTATCGGAGGTGACTCATTCGCGTCAACTAGATTAGCGGTCATATTCTGGGCATGGTTCATTATCCGTTGTAGGTGACGCTTGTAGCGTCACTAGTTTGCTTAATAAACGTCGTAATACCTCAAGCAATACAGGCGAACGATTATTGTCACGCTACAAGCGTGACCTACATCGTCAAGAAATTTGTAAAAATGAATCAGGCCCGATTCATTCAACTCGGTATCGTATCAAAAAACGCCTCGGCCACCTGCCGAAACAGGGGCGCGGCCTCTGATGAACCTTCACCAGCATGTTCGAGGAGTACGGTGATGACCACTTGGGGGTTTTCGACGGGGGTGTAACCGGAGAACCATGCATGGGGAACTTCATGGCTGGTTTCAGCTGTGCCGGTTTTACCCGCTACCGTGTCGGCAAATCCGGCAAAGGCTTTGCGAGCCGTGCCTTGCACCCCGCTGACCACCTGAGATAAACTCCGCTGAATCAAGGCTAGGTTTTCGGGTGAGATTGGCACGGTTTCGGGTGAGGTTGGCTCGGCCAATCGCTCTAAGCCGTCAATCTCGACAATGCGCTCGACCAATCGAGGGCGTATCAGCGAGCCACCGTTTGCGATTACGCTCATCAAACGGGCAATTTGGAGTGGGGTGGAGAGGGTGTAGCCTTGTCCAATGGCCGCGTTGACCGCGTCACCGTCAAAATAGGCTTCGTTCAGAGTGGCCTGCTTCCACGCATTATCCGGCACCACCCCGATACTCTCGTTCAGTTCGAGCATGCTGGTTGGCACGCCCAAGCCAAAATGTTTGGCCCATTTCGGCAGTAGAGTCGGGTCTTGCCGATGAAGGGCTAGGCCGGTCTCATAAAAGACCACGTCACAACTTTCGGTTAGCCCATCAAACAGGCTAATTTTACCATGCCCGCTTTCGAGCCAACATTTTTTCTGAAAGGCTGCCCCCAATCCAGCCCATTGCCCCGTACAGAAGAATGAATCGTCCGGCATAGCCCCAATCTCCTCAAGGGCTGCGGCGATGGTCACAATTTTGAAGATGGAGGCGGGCGGATAGAGGCCATGTGTGGCTCGGTTGATGAGGGGGCGATCCTCGCCACTGTATCGCTCCAACCATTTGTCTACCTCAAAGCCGGGCGTAAACACTGCCGGTTCAAAGCGAGGGTAGCTGACTAAGGCGTAAATCGTGCCATCGTAGGGATTTATGACCACCACTGCGCCAAGCCGTGGCCCTAACAACTGTTCAACCTGTGCCTGAAACGCGGTGTCAATCGTCAAATAAAGGCTACTCCCCGCTTTAGCCGTTGCCGTACCAATCTCAGATAGCACCTCCGATTGGCTCGACAATGTCACCAAACGCCCCCCCCGCTGACCAGCCAAATACGGTTCGCCCCAGCGTTCAATCCCTATCAAGCCGACCAACTCATCGCCCTGATATCCTTGGCTGAGATAGTTGTCCCGTTGGTCTGCTGGAATTTGACCCATATAGCCTATAATATGTGATGCAATATCTGCATCGTTGTAGGCTCGGCTTTGCCTGACTCGTCGCTCAACTCCCGGAATATTGTTCAGCAAGTCATCATACTGGACGCTGGCCTCAAAGTCGATTTCGGCGATGGGGACAAACCAATCCGGCTGGGCGTTGGCTAAATCAGCCTTGATTTTTTCGGGATCGGCTTTGGTGATGGCGGCCAAATGCCGAATCGCTATGGCTTCATTCTCCATGAGTTGCGGAATCAGCCCGACGATGACAATCTCGCCTTGGGTGGCTAGAGCATGGTTCTGTTGGTCGTAGATATTGCCCCGCGTCGGTTGTTGGCTCAAAAATGCCAGCCGCATCGATTCCCCCAACTGCGGCATGACGAGCGTCGGTTGCCACTGTACCCCCCACCGCTCGGCTATGTAGCTCAACCGCATCTGATTTTCCATGTTCAACGAGCCAAACAGATTGGTCTGCCATGTGACCTGAAATCCAACGAGAGCCTGATACCCTTCGTATAGTAACGATTGCAATTGTGGCTCAATATGGTTGACGGTGGCCGTATTTAAGGCCGCGAGGTAATACTGTTGGAGTTGCTCTGGGGTACGGAGCAAAATCCGCGAGTCGGGAGTCAGCAAATCATACATGGCCTGATAATCGGCCCGTTGCCATGCCGACAGATACGCCTGCGCCACCGTGTCCGCATTGGGGATGGCGGTGGGCGTAGGGCCGATGGTGGCGGTGGGGTCTAAAAACGGTTCAGTCGGGTCGAGGGGCAAGGGCAGGTTACTCTGACAGCCGCTCAACAGCATGGCGAGCGACCCCATTTTTAGGAAGGTGCGACGGGGAATTTTTGGTGTCATGGAGACCTTCCCCCTAAAGTTTCCCTAATACACCCGGCAAGGTGGCTAAACTCGGTATCGTGATGGTTGGCTTGATATGGCGATAATCGACATTGGAAGCGGCCTCGTTTTTGGTAATAAGAATACCGGCCATGCCCGCATTTTGCGCTCCTAAAATATCGGTTCGCAGGTTGTCACCGACCACTACAATCTCGTTAGTCGGTATCTCCCACCGCTCGGCAATCAGTTGAAATGGCTCGGCCTTTGGTTTGCGCCATCCCAAGCCCGCCGAGCTAAAAGTCGGTGACAATAATGGTCTCAGCCGATACTGATTGACCAGTCGTTGCACAAACGGGTCATCCATGGCATTGGAGTATAGTCCCATAAAATACCCTTGCCGTTTGAGCATTTTGAGGGTGGGGATGGTGTCATCATAACAAAACCAGCTTTTACTTTCTGCCTCCAAATAGATTTTAATTGCATCCGAAATTAGAGGAACGGCTTGGTCGGACATGTTCATCTTTTTGATGGTTTTTTCTAAAGACGCGGTGGTGGTAACTTCCATATCGGTTTGTTGGGCTACCACAAACCCCGCGGCTCGTTCACTAAGAAAGGCATCCACAAACGCCTTCTGGTCATGCTTAATCCGTTTTTTCTTAAACCAGTTGCTCATGGCCTCAGCACCAGTCTGATCTGTGATTTTCCAATCACCACTGAACCTAATCAGCGTAGAACCTAAATCAAAAATAATCCCTTTTATGGTCATAGATGGTTCACCTGTTGAAGTTTGGGTAGTGTTGCTATCTTGACTGACCATGTCACTCTGAGCGTAACGAAGTGGAGTGAAGAGTCCCTCAAGGCCCCTATAGAATCGAGAGATTCCTCATTCGCTACACCACATTTCGGAATGACATGAGGGCTTATCAGTCAACAAGTCAACACTACCGAAAAAGTATCTTGTTTATTCATCATCATCCAACTCCAACTCATCCATCATCAATTGGTCAAGTGATACCTCAAAAAAAGCGGACATCTTAAGAATCATGTCGCCAGTTGGTTGTCTTAACCCATTTTCAATCCGGCTAATCTGAGCATGGCTTGTTTCGAGATGTTCAGCTAATTGTCGGGTGGTTAAGCCATGCTGTTTTCGCAGGATATATAGTTTCTTACCAATCCGTTTCATTAATTAAACGCTCCACCAAAACGTTATATTGCCCTTGACATTCATCCTCGATTGTAGTATGATGGTGCTGTTACCAAACAGTACCAGACGAGAGATTTACTTGTAGGCAAAGCAAGCTTTGCACTCCTGCGACCAAAATCGCAAATCTAAAATCCAAAGGAGGTGATTTCCCCATGTATCTTTACGATCCGCACAACTTGCTGAACTACTGGCTCCGCGGCCAGATGACCAACGACATGGCGATTGGGCAAGCTCTGCAACATATCGCCAAGTTGTATCAGTATCAGGTGCAAGCCAGCAAATGCCACCCACCGCCAAACTACCCAATTTGCAGTCGGTGTTTGGCAGGTCAGTTGTTGCAGGCTCAAACCGAGCGCGTGCAACAGTTGGTCGATTCGCTGGACGCGCTCAACCAAACGGTTATGCAACTCAACAATGAGGTCAACAGCCTGAAAGTCAGTCTCGCCAAAGACAACGGGTAAGATAATAAGGTAAAGCAAGCTTTGCTCCTAAAATCTAAAATCCGTCCTATCTTTCAGACTGTGACCAACCTACATGATAAAACCGATGGGCTGATTTGTCCAATCGGTTGCCATGCCAAGCAAAAAGAGGCCGACTCAGCGAGTCGGCCTCTTTGGAGTTAACCAAGGATTGAGTATAAAGAAACCCGATTTCTCAAAGAAATCGGGTTTCTTTTGTCATAATGATATTTGTTTTATTTTATCATTATCGGCAAATAAACTGTAGCTCGTTGATAAATCTCAACCATGATGGGGCGTTGCAAGTTTGTCTCAAAATCTAGGCCAGAGCCATCATTTAAGTCAACTTGAACCTGTTCGGGGATAATGGGGTTGCTGTCGATATCCTTCTTGAGTTGGAAGGTTGTTGCGCCTTAAATTGATAGCCCCCTCCCCAAAGCAGTTGTAAAAAAATAACTTGGACATTTGATGGTGTATAATCATTGCTACATTGTGTCAAAAAAGCGTACAAGATGGAGATTATATGCTTAAGAATATACCGGTTTATAAATGCCGTTGCAGTGAATGTGATGAACAGCCAA
>JAUCGB010000199.1 GCA_030377895.1 Anaerolineales bacterium HSG24 | reverse complement strand
TTACAGAACAAACATGAGAAATTACGACACAACATCTGATTACAAGTCAGATGATGTTAGGTTTATGTCTATTCTGTAAACAATGGTTTTGATTTGTAATCAGGTGTTGTGCCGTAATTTTTCGTGTTTGTTCTGTAAACAATGGTTTTGACTTGTAATCAGATGTTGTGTCGTAATTTCTCATGTTTGTTCTGTAAACAGTGGTTTTGATTTGTAATCAGATGGTTGTGTTATGATTTCTTATGTCTATCCTGTAAACAGTGGTTTTGACTTGTAAACTGATGTAATTATAGAGTTGTTTGGGTTGAAGGACGCTATTTCGATGATGTTAGGCCAAATAGCCCAACTCAATCAGCAGACGCTCAACGGTTTGGGCCTGCTCAACTGGCACGGCAATCGTTTGAGCATCAAGCGTATCGGTGAGGAATGGCTCTAAATCGGGGTACTGCCTTAGTTCATGCATGAGGTGCGGCTCGCGTAGATGGAGCAGGACGACGGGCTGGAGGCGGACACTCTGCCACCGTTTGGCCCAGTTTTGTAGCCCCTCAATCACCGTGTCGGGCAGGCTGTTTTGGCTGGCTCGTCTTAAAAATGCCAAAATTTGATCTATGGTGATACGATTACGCAACGCCTTGGCGATGCTTCTTGGGGTCAGATAGTAGCTGATTTGCTTCGGTTGACGGTCGTACAAAATAGCGAATCGAGCCACTTGGAACCGGTCAAACAAACTGGCTGATCGAGGTACTTGAATCCGAAAATCCTCCCCAATCTGGATCGGCAAACTATCCGCCTCAACCGGAGTTTGAGTCTCATCTTCATTTTTATCTTCATCTTCATCTTTATCACTTTCTGCCTCAGTTGCGAGGGCTTGGATCAGAAACTCCCGTCCGGTGGCGTTAATCCGAAAGGCGATAGGGTCGGTGCGATTTTTATCTAGCCCCACATCTAACACCCCTAACCAAGGCAATATATGAGTCAGCAGATAGCGCAACAAGGCCCCCTCGACCAGTTCCCAATTGACAAAGCCCATCAAAAAATTGCCATGCTGATCCTGAATATACCATTTATCATAATCACCATCGGGACGCTGGAAATCGGGAGCCAACTGCTTTAAGGCGATGATAAATTCATCCACGCTGAACCAATCATCAGACAGGTGAGCCAAATAACCCAACACCGCTTGACGAGTGGCGCGGGCATCGTTCTCCCAGCCAGTTGGTTGGGGTTTTAGGTTAGGAACACGCCACAAATCGTTCCAAGTAAGGCTGTCTCGCCATGTATGTTGAACCAGTTGCCGTTGGTTTTGGCTCGAAGCGGTCAGCCAACTGCGAGTCGGTTGTCGATTGGGCTTGACTTGCCTCGGCACGTTGGTAAGTAG
>JAUCGB010000065.1 GCA_030377895.1 Anaerolineales bacterium HSG24 | reverse complement strand
AAGTGGCTCGGCAATATTATGATGTGACCACGGGTGAGGAGATTGAGACCAGCGAGGAGTTCATAGAGAGTCTGACCCATGACAGTTATGTGATTCAGATTCCCCATCTACATCCTGACCATAAGAGCGAGGTGGAGCAGTTGCTAATGATATTCGACCAACGCTGGATAACCACCGCAGATAAACGTATTATGAATTTCAATGAAGCGGATTATCCAGAACGCTACCGTGAGATAACTCGACGGTTACAATCTGCTATAGCTACCTCGGAGGTGAGACGCATCATGAAGACTGAGGATGATATATTGAAGGAGTTAACCTCGAGGGAACGGGTGATTGCTAAACAAAGTAAAGCCTTGGTCGAGAAGGACAAAGCCTTGGTCGAGAAGGACAAAGCCTTGAACGAGCAACAACAAGCCTTGTCCGAGAAGGACAGGATGATTGAAGAGCTACAAAAACGGATCCAATCGTTGGAGTAACGGCGGAGAGTGCCAAGGAGGTTTACCTTGACAATGTTACATTGAACAGATGTTCTAAAACGAGGCGAAAAGGGCTAAGTAGGAGCAGTAGAGGATTGTTGTTTCCTCAACCTAGAAGCAGTAGATTTAATAACCAACCGTTGAGCTTGTTCAGGAGAGAGTTGCTCTAAAGGCAAAACAGCCTTCAAGAGTTCTCTGATATTAGACATGGACAAAGCAGGCAAAACGGCGAGTTCAAGTTCTTGTACGAGTTCAGGGTCATGGGGATAAAGTTGCTTCCAATCGAGTTTGGTTTCAGCGATGAACCAAAGAGCGAGAGCATCCAAGGCGGTGTGGTGCATCCAAGCTCGATACTTGCGAGCAACGAGTTCATCCCATCCGGCTTCGGAACGGGCATCTTGAAAGGTGCGTTCTGCGAAATATCGTAAACATCGCCATATAGCTAACTGTGTCAAGGGCGTATCATCGGAAGCATTGCTGAGGGTACTAGGTTAACGCAACCATTTCTCAGCCAAATGGTTCAAATCCTGACCAGACACCCGCTCGGCGATAGCCAGAAAATGTTTAGGAGTGACAATTTGGTAGCGATTTTCGGCATAATAGGTTTGAATTATTTGCTGATAGGTTTCGTCGCCCAACTCTATCCGTAAGGCGTTAAAAAACAGTGCAGACTTGGCATAGACCAACAGTTGATAACTGGTCGAATCAAACTCCCGCGCCGGACGGTCAACCCGACCATCAATACCACCCTGCATGGCCTGATCAAACGGGATGTACCAATGGCCTGTCAGCAACGCCTCGGCGCGTGGTTGACCATACACCCCCCGATAGTAATCGAAAGCACTGTACTCGGTCAACCCCTCATCAAGCCACGGATGTTGATAAGGGTTATTACCGACAATCGCATACCACCATTGATGAGCCACCTCATGGGCCACCAAAAACCGTAAAAACTCTCGCTGATTACGATACAAATCTTCCCCAATCATCACTAGCCCTGTATATTCCATGCCATACATGTTCAAGGGCGCATCGACAATATCCAATTCGGTGTAGGGATATGGCCCATACCTATCACTATAAAGACGAAGGGCAGCTGTGGCATGAGCCAACGCATCACGCGCCCCGCTTTCATTCCCCGGCAAATAATAGGATGTTATGGTTGCACCCGCGCCAGTCTCGCTCAGGGCTTGAAACGGCCCGGCCACGACAGTCATGTCTCGCAACGGCCCGCCGGTAATCTGCCATGTACGGGTCTGGTTGGAGTTGTTAATCAAGTTGACGGTCACACCGCTGGCAACCACAATCAGTTCTTGGGGCAGGGTAATATCCAACTGATAGAGGGCGACCTCGTTAAACAGCACATCGCCATGACTGGGGGGCTGTTCAATCACCCATTCACCAGCCTGACGAACTGCTAAGGTCGGATAAAAACCGGGCAAACTTAAGGTCGCCCCGTCCCACCCGAAAAGGGTATAACTGCCCTTACTATCCGGCACATGTCCTAAATCAAGGCTAAAGGTCAAATCAACTACAGCCATATCGGACAAACTGCCATCGGCTTGGGGTGGAATCATCAAACGAACCGCCGTTGAGTCAGCGTCCAACGGATTCACCGTTACCGGAATCTGGTTGATGTTGGCTCGGCTGATGTTCATTGATCCGTTATAGTGGCTCAGATTCGGATAGAGGCGCAGGACAATCTCTGAGTCTGGGCTGGGGATGGTGATGCGGGTGACACCGTTTAAGCGAGATTGCCTCTCATCTAACTGCACGGTGATGTGGTAACGAGGTAAAGGCGGCAGGCTTTCGATGTCGTCTCGAAATTTGGGCTGGAGGGCCACTCGATAATGGGCAAACGGGTCGGGCGTGGCCGTCGGGGTGACGAGACCTAGCTCAACCAAGGGACTGCTACTGCATAGTTTGGTTAATATAAAAACGATGATAATAAACAGGCGTAGATGTTGGGCCATAGGTTAGACGCTGATTTCGATCAACTGCCATTCGGCCATGATTTTTGTTTGGGCCAAAGACACCTTGAATACCAAGTATAAAACTAAAAAATCGCTATATAAACGAGTTTCCTTCATGGTCTTCATACTCTTCATGGTTGATCCATACCTTTTAAGAGGAATCGACAAACTTTTGACTTTTGACTTTTATTATATTCTCGATTTTTCATAATATTAGTTAAAATATGTCAAAATTATGCTCATGAAAAAGAATGGTAGTCCTGCACCACTACCACTTTATTATCACCTCATGCTCAAAAAGTAGTGCTTGAACTTGTTGATTTTATGCAAAAATGTTACAATCAAATTCAGTTAGGGGTAGTGCAATATACTTCCGACTAAAACGGCAGAAGACCTATCATGATAACTTCTGGTTACTCAACAGGGATTTAGTGCCATTACAAGTGTCTTAAAAAGGAGTTTTTATGGAATTTGATTCACTGTTACTTTCTCGATTTCAGTTCGCTTTTACCATAATGTTTCATTACCTTTTTCCACCGCTGACCATCGGCTTGGGAGTCATTTTGGTTGGCATCGAAGGGATGTACTTAAAAACCAAAGATCCTCAATACGAAGCGATGGCGAAATTCTGGACCAAAATTTTTGCCATCACTTTTGCAATGGGAGTAGTAACGGGGATTGTGATGGAGTTTGAGTTTGGGACAAACTGGGCTGCTTATTCCCGTTATGTAGGAGATGTATTTGGCTCAGCCTTGGCGGCTGAAGGAATTTTTGCCTTCTTCTTAGAATCGGGTTTTCTGGCGATTTTGGTGTTTGGATGGGATAAAGTATCCTCTCGGATGCACTTTTTTGCGACAGTGATGGTATCTCTGGGTAGTATTTTTTCTTCCATTTGGATTGTGGTAGCTAATTCTTGGATGCAAACGCCAACTGGTTATGTGATTGTAGGCGAAGGACTAACTGCTCGGGCCGAAATTACTAGCTTCTGGGCAGTGGTTTTTAATCCCTCCACCATACCTAGACTACTGCATGTTTGGGACGGCGCATTGATTTTGGGTGGTTTTTTTGTGTTATCCATATCATCCTATTACATCCTCAAAGAGCGCCACCTAAATTTTGCCTACAAAACGTTCAAAATCGCATTAGTAATTACCACCATCGCCTCCTTACTTGCTCTAGGAACCGGTCATCTTCAAGCCGATAATGTGGCCCATTACCAACCAGCTAAGTTGGCGGCTTATGAAGGACATTACCAAACTGGCTCGGGTACGCTGTATTTGTTCGGTTTTCCATCGGATGAGGATCAAACGGTTTCTTTCGGACTTGGTATTCCGGGAGGCTTGTCTTTTCTGATTCACTGGAGTTTTACCGAGCCTGTGGTTGGCTTGACCGATTTCCCGCCCGACGAATGGCCGAATGTAGCTGTTGTGTTTCAAACGTATCATATAATGGTTGCATTGGGGATGTTCTTTATTGCCCTTACCCTGTCGGGCTGTTTTTTCTGGTGGAGGGGATCGCTTTTTCAACAACGTTGGCTGTTACAGATATATGTATTTGCAGTTGGTGGAGCTGTTCTGGCAAATCAATTAGGATGGGTTAGCGCAGAAATGGGACGGCAACCGTGGATTGTTTACGGACTACTACGCACCGACGAAGCAGTTTCAGAATCTATTACCGCCGGTATGGTAATGTCATCAATCATCATGTTTGGCTTAATCTACTTGTTGCTGTTTGTCATCTGGATTTATGTCCTCAATAACAAAATTCAACATGGCCCAGAAATGGTTCGTGAGAATTAGTGACAATCAAGCAAAAAACAAAAAACTATAATACAGGGCGTATGGAGTAGTTGTTCCCTACGCCTACAATAATAGGTGTGAACGATGGATCTAAATATTCTCTGGTTTGTATTGTTGGGTGTACTACTCTTTGGATATGCTGTATTGGACGGTTTTGATCTTGGGGTAGGAATACTCTATCTTTTTGTCAGCAAGGAAGATACCGAACGACGCATATTGCTTAATTCGATAGGCCCGTTGTGGGATGGCAACGAGGTTTGGCTGGTTACATTTGGGGGAGCTTTGTTTGCGGCCTTTCCCATCGCCTATGCCAGTGCCTTCTCCAGTTTCTATATTCCTTTTATGCTGTTACTCTGCGCCCTTATTTTTCGGGCGACGGCTATTGAGTTTCGTAGCAAAAACGAGTCAAAGTTATGGCGGATGTTGTTTGATTTTGCCTTTGCTATGGCCAGCACTATAGCCACTTTTTTGATGGGAGTAGCGGTAGGAAATATCTTGTGGGGTATTTCAATTGGTGAACGCGGTATTTATCAGGGCACTTTGCTAGATATGCTACACCCTTACACCTTGACAGTGGGTGTCTTATCTGTGGCTTTGTTTTCAATGCATGGCTCGATTTTTCTCTATCTGAAAACTGAAGGGGAGCTTCAAAAGCGTATTCAAAAATGGATGTGGCGAGCCTTTGCTTTTTTCTTAATTTCATACATTCTGGTTACTATTCTTACTTTAATACTTCTACCTGGGGTAACACGCCATTTTCAAGAGTACCCCATTGGTTGGTTGGTTGTCGTTCTGAATGTATTGGCTATTGCCAGTATTCCTCGATCCATCTACCTAGAAAAGCCACATTATGCGTTTATGTCGTCAATTGCCACTATCATGGCTTTACTATTCTTTTTTGGTACAGCATTATTCCCCAACATAATTGTTAGTAGCCTTGGTCCAGAATATCACCTGACGATTTACAACGCCTCCTCATCTCAAAACACCTTGATCTTGATGACAATCATCGCGGCCATTGGTATGCCCCTAGTACTCACTTATACGGCTATTGTGTACTGGATATTTCGAGGTAAAGTCAAACTTGGCGAGTTTAGCTACTGATAATCTGATACCCAAATTGGAGAGTTTGAAACACATCCTCAAAGCAACAACAAGTTCGGGTTACCATGGCTGATGGGCCTCCTTGATTGCTTTTATTTGCATATCATGTAGACAATTCTTCCTGTTGCTCCCCTCTCATGCCTGCACAATTCAAATGACGCACTAATGGGTGCGAAAAACCATTAAAGGGTCTCGTTCCCAAATAAATAGGAACGAGACCCTTTTTTCATTCACAATTCGTAATTTTGGTAGTGGTGCAGAAGTAGTGATATAGGTCAGTCACCTACCCGCAAGTTTGGAACTTGCGGGTAGGTAATCACTACATGTGCCGGACTACCCATAATTTTGGGATCAAAGATGGGTTTATTTTAACATCAGCAACAACATCACCAGCGGAGTTTTAGCTTTGATGCTATGGGGTAAGTTGGGAGTCATCTGCACCCAAGTACCGGGCTGTGCTGTTTGAGTCTTATCTCCCAAGGTGATATCGGCCTCGCCCTGTATAAAGTGGAGGATGGCGGCATGTGTCGAGGTATGTTCAGTGAGTTCTTCACCCTCTGCAAAGGCAAACAGAATGACCCGCACTTGGTCATCGTTATGTAAGGTTTGGCTAAGGATGCTATCGGCTGGAATTTGTGGTAGTTGCTCCAGCAGATTGGGGATATAATGAAAGAGGTCGCTCATGTTCACTCCTCCGATGCGGTATTAGAAGGTTCTGATTGGGTCAATTTCATCAATTTATCGGTTAATTGGTCTGTTTTATGGATTAAAATCGGCAGACATTGGGTGCAAATCCAACCAATTTGTTGACGATAACGAATTGAGACTAAAGGCCCTTCATTTTCTGACCGTTGACAGTTTAAGCAGTTATGTATGGTTGACATAGTTTAGGAGTGTGATTGATGGTGTATCACGGGTATACATCAACAATCACACCTGATAATATTGAATTTGAAGATATATTGACTGCACAATTATAAGAGCCAAGAAACATGACCTCTTAATGCAGGTCGAGTAGATTAACATGAGTTTAGGGCGTTGTCAAATAGGTTTTGAGTGGCACATCTCAGTACCCGACCAAGGTACAGGACAAAAAAAGATTGAACTTGTTACAGAAGAAAAAAGGGACACGGATTAACACGGATACACACAGATAAGCCTAAAAAATCCGTGTTTATCCGCGTTTATCTGTGTCCTAACTGTTTTGTCCGGTACTTAGGTACCCGACAGAAAGTTGCGCGTTTCGACATCGCCTTCGACAAGCTCAGGCTACGTCGCGCTGCCTGAGCGTTCGACAAACCAATTTGTCGGGTAGCAAGACTTGACATAGACTCGTTAACTCAAAAAGCCCCTCAATAACGAGGGGCTTTTTGCTTATCAAAAAAGCTACTTTACACGGCAATTATTGCCATGTCAGTGAGATATCATCGGCGTACATGGTGGTGAACTGTCCCGTGCGTCCGGCATTAAAGACACCTAAATAAACATAGATGGTCTGTCCGCTCATCTCAGACACGTCGTAGGTTAAGCTCTCCCACTGTTGATTATTACTTAGTTCGCGCATAAGGGTTCTGACCACTCGGAAACGATCATTGAGGATCAGAATTTGTTGGAAGTCTTTACAACAATCTTGGGTGGTGCGATAGACGTTGACCGTCAGCTCTGCTTGCGTTGCCTCAGTCGGAATGGTCATTTTTTGCCAAACAGAAGTATAGCTGTATAAATCGTTACCAGAAGTATTGCCCATGCGGACGGATCGGCTTCCACTCAAGACCACGCTACTATCATACTCAGCCTTAACCGGAGTATCGCCAAATAACCATGCTTCGTCCGTCTCAAAGCCAGCATTGACCAGCAGGTTGCTCCCCGGTGGAGGTGGAGGCAAAACCGGCGTGACGGTTGGCGGCACAGCAGTTGGTGGCTCGGTTGTTGGCGGTTCTATAGTCGGTGGTTCTATAGTCGGTGGTTCCATAGTTGGTGGTTCCATAGTAGGCGGTTCAGCAGTCGGCGGTTCCATAGTAGGCGGCTCTGTGGTCGGTGGTTCCGGCATGGCGGTTGGCGGCTCTGTGGTTGGCGGCATGACAGTTGGCATGGCAGTACCGGCAATCGCTTGGATGGCCGCATCAGCCTGAATTAAACCACCGCCAAACGGCTCAACGATGTTACTAAGCGGAAAGGCGGTCTGTAACATGGCGGTTTCGATTTCAACAGGTGTGGCGTTTGGGTTGAGGGCCATCATTATCGCCGCGACTCCAGCCACATGGGGCGAGGCCATCGACGTACCTTCAAAGAAGCGGTAGCTGTAGCCTTGTCCATCAGAGCGGAAGGTCTGTTGCAGAATTCCATCGCCAAAACCGTCACCATTCTGATCAGCTTGAACATCGCCGCCGGGAGCTACGATGTCAATCTCAGGGCCAAAATTGCTGTAGACGGCGCGTAAATTATCAAACGTTGTGGCTCCAACACTGGTCACATAGTTGTTGTAGGCGGCAGGGAATTGGACTTCACTGCCACTGTTTCCAGCGGCTACCACGACGACCACGCCTTTATCATGAGCGTATTTGACCGCATCCTCCAAGGCTTGAGATGGATTCCGTCCGGCCAAACTGAGGTTGATGACTTTGGCTCCTTGGTCAACGGCGTAGATAATCCCTTTGATGATGGTTTCGTAACTGCCTTGTCCCTTATCATCAAGAGCTTTCACCGGAAGCAAAGTGGCGTTGTAGGCCACGCCAGCCACGCCAAGTCCGTTGTTGGTGCTTTGAGCCACTGTACCAGCCACATGCGTCCCATGCCCTTGGTCGTCAGTCGGGTCTTCGTCACTGTTGACAAAGTCGTATCCAACCATCCGTTGAGTGTTGGCAAAATCGGGCGCTCTAAAGTCGATACCTGTATCAATAATAGCCACGATAATACCATTACCAGCGGAACGATCCCATGCTATGGGCATCTGAATCACTTGCAGATTCCATTGGAGGCTGTAGTACGGGTCATTCGGGGTAAAGTGGAGGGGCAGGTCAATCGGCGAGCCTGATATCCCAGCTATATAGTTCGGCTCGGCATACTCCACCTCTGGCGATTGAGAGACTATGCTAGCCATCGCAACCGGGTCGGCTTCGGGCGGGATGCTGATGGCAAACAGTTTGCCAGCCTCTTCGGCTTCGCCAGACATGATTTCAGTGTCACTGTTGGTGGCGTTGGCGACATCAGCCACCACCAATTCAACGTCGATGGCTCCGATTTGTTGCAGAAGTTCGTCCAAACCAGCCACGCCAACTTGACCACCGGTACTTTGACCACTGATTTCGTTTTCTAATGCGCTCTCGGCGGTTTCTGGCACCAGCTTAATCAACAACCGACCAACTTCAACCGCTTCTTGGGGCGGAGCTTCTGGAGCCGGATGCACTGTCAATTCGATATCATCCCCGATAATAGAGGCCGCGCTACTGTCAGGCGTAACGCCAATGACAGGGGGCACGGTGGTGGCTTCCCCTAACTTCTCCACATCAGGGGGGTGACTGCTTGGGCGTTGCACCTCACAAGCAGTCAATAAAAAGGACATGATCATAACATAGACAAGAATGGGTCGTAGTTTGTTACTCATAAAAGTTTCGCTCCTCGTGTTATATTCAGTGTACAGTAAAATAGTGAGAGTATCAACCACGGTGGCTCGTATCTACTCAAAAAATAGGGCTTACTTCTTAAGCTCTAAGATTTTAGGGGATCAGAGGTAGTGCAGGACTACCATCAACAGATGTATGGCACAGGGCTGAAACATGTGCTATACATCTTGGCTTAAGTTGATAGCCTACTATTTACCTCGCCATCCGTATAGCTCTTCACATTATGTCATGTACCAGTTTACATGAGTTTGACATAATTGTAAAGCATCTTATCTCGTTTCATCAGCGATTCTTGTCACCCATCAGATAGGTAAGTTGAGTAACAAATCAGCAATTTAGGACATGGTGCGATACAAGAATCCAATCATGGTTTGGGCCAATCCTTCTGTATTTTGGGGAGATAAGGCTCGACCCGCGATGACGTGATTTTCGGAATCCTCGGCCTGTTCGACAGGAACCATGTATTTAAGTTTGCTCCCAAATAAGGGGAAAAAATGTTGCATGGCGGGAACGCTAACCACTTGGTCATCGGGGCAATAGGCGATGAATAAGGGAATCTTAATTTGGGTTACATCGAGACTGTGCATCAATTTGACCGCGCCCATCATGGTTAACAAAGCTTGGGAGGGATAATCGTTGGTCCAGAATTTGGCATGAAGCAAGTTGCTCGGTTCCCAGTGACGTAGTTGCCCCACCAGCAGGTGGATGAGCGATTCGCCCCAAGGCCAAAGGAGGACGTTACTACGAGGGTCTTTAACCGCAAAATTGGGTGAAACAAACAGCAGTGCATGCAGATTGGTCGCCTCGGGCCGATTAGCCAACCAACAGGCCAAGGGCGCGCCAGTTGAGGTGCCAATCAAAATTACCTTCTCGCCCAACCGTTGCCCAATCTTAAGTGCTTCCAAAGAATCATTGAGCCAATCGTTGGTGGTGGCCTGTCCCAACTCCTGACCGAGTTGCCCATGCCCAGTCAAACGGGGGTAGTAGAGGTTGGCTCCAATTGCTTCGGCGATTCGGTCAGTCATAGGCGCGGTCTCCTGTCGATTGGCCGAAAATCCGTGAATGTATACGATAGCGTAGGGCGTTTTCTGTTTATGCTCAGGGTCAGCCCAAATAATGGTCTGCTCGGTATCGGGCCGCAGATTCGGCGTATTTGCTTCACGAGCAGCTAAGTAACTGTCTAAATCTTCGGGTAACTCAATCGGGCGAGTGGTTTGATCAACCGATAAACGCGGCCCGGTTAGATATAGATAGAGGACCAGCCCCGTTAGCATGATGAGAGTTATAATAAGCATAATGGTCTTCTCCTTTATAGAGTAGTTCAATCGTAGTGGTGCAAAGGAGTGCAAAGCTCGCTTTGCCTGCAAGGTAAGCCTTGCACTCCGGATTCTGCCATCACTCTCGTTCTATATTTTGGTTAAAATTTCTTTTAACAGTTTAATCAGTTTCGGGACGATAATCTTGCCCGTATCCAGCACTTCTTGATGGGTCGTCTCCGCGTCAGTATCGGGGTTACGAATTGCTACATTGGTGATGCTACTAATTCCCAACACTCGCATGCCGGAGTGATTGGCGACAATCACCTCTGGCACAGTGGACATGCCGACGGCATCAACGCCGATGGTGTCGAAAAAGCTAATCTCGGCTGGGGTTTCAAAAACCGGCCCGGCCAAGCTCATATAAACGCCTTCATGTAAGGTGATGCTCTGCTCGGCGGCGACTCGTTGGGCCAACGATTTTAACTCACGGTCGTAGGCCCGAGTCATGCTCGGAAACCGTGGCCCAAATTCAGCCAGATTCGGCCCCGATAAGGGGTTACTGCCACCAAAACCAACCATGTTGATATGGTCGCTAATGAGCATCAAATCGCCTGCGGCAAAGTTACTATTAATGCCACCCGCGGCGTTAGTAACTATGAGCATTTCGATACCCAGTAACTTCATAGCTCTCACTGGCAGGGTGATATGTTGCATCGAGTACCCTTCATAAAAATGGCTTCGGCCTTGCATAACCAGCACCGTTTTATCGGCCAACTCCCCAATCACCAAGCGTCCAGAATGTCCGACCACGCCCGACACTGGAAAATTTGGAATGTCGCTGTACGGAATATAGTCAGCTGGTTCAATCTCCTCAGCTAGAGGGCTGAGTCCCGACCCCAAAATCAAGCCGATTTTGGGCTGGTGGCTGGTCTGTTGCTGAATATAGGCCGCAGTGGCTTCAATCTCTTCATAACTAAAAAATGGTTTGGTTGTGACTGTCATTGTCTTAAACTCCTTTTGGGTGTATATGGAAATAAAAAATGCAGAGCGATATATTCTGCTCTGCACTAGTTGATAATTCTATAATTATACCGTCATCTAAGTTTGCTGTCCATTTCTTTGTTGTCATCAGGCTCATTTTGGGTATACATTTGGGTGGTTGAGATATTAGCATGCCCTAACAATTGCTGAATATCCTGCAACGATTTACCTTGACTAAGCTTATGAGCGGCAAAGGAGTGGCGCAGGGTGTGCGGGGTGACATGGGCCGAGATGCCCACTGCTATAACGTACTGCTTAATAATCAGCCATAACCCTTGGCGGGTTAGGCGGTGACCTCGGTTATTGACAAAGAGGGCCATTTCAGCCGAACTTTGCACCAGTTGCTGACGACCATGTTCAACATAATAGCGCATAGCATCTAATACAGGGCCATTTAAGGGAATTTCTCGACTTAAAGCATTCTTCTTTTTGCCTTTTACCCTAATTTGCCCTTTATCCCGTCCTAATTTTAGGTCGTTTGTGTTGAGCGAAACCAGTTCTGTCACCCGCATCCCAGACCCGTAAAGCATCTCCAGCAAGGCCAAATCGCGCTGAGATTTGGGGGTGTTGGCATCATTGCTAGGCGCTTGGAGGAGGAGATCAACCTCACGCGGGGTTAGGGCCTTGGGTAATCGTTTTTCAACTTTAGGCGAATCTAACTCTTTGGTCGGATCATGGTCAATCTCTTTTTCAGCTACTAAAAAATGGAAAAATGATTTAACCGCGGCCACTTTACGAGCAATCGTTGAAGAGCTATAACTGTAGGCTTTATTTGTTTTTAGACATGTGATATAATCAGTTAATAAGGTTTTATCAACCTCAGTCCAACTTTCTATCCCCTTATCGTCTTTGTTACCAGTCACATGCCCCAAAAATTGGAAGAGGTCATTTTGATATGCCACGACAGTATTATCAGAATAACCTTTTTCCAGTTTCATAAACTGTAGGAAATCTTTAATTCTACGTTTCATATCTGTTATTTCCTCAACCTGCATGAGTATGAGTTTCAAAATTAATAACGCCTCAACAGTAATATAAACAGGGTAATTAACATTTCCCCATTGTACCAGAACTTTCCATAACAATCAAGAGAGATTTTATTTCTGGTCTGGTTTTGAATTATTTCGGTTCAACGAGGACAAGAAGGGTAAACGGAGTCCAACAGTGCATTTATTCCATAAATCCACGTTGAATCAATATTTGAACATGACGAAAATTTACAAATTTTAACTCTACCCTTATCATTAGGCATAACATACTCAATCTGAATCGTCAAAAGGTGGAGAACGTGGCTGGAGAAACAGTTTTAGTTATTGACGACCGAAAAGACAACCGAAAATTTTTGCGTGAATATATCCTCGTTCCCAATGGATACAAAACGATTGAAGCTGCTCATGGAATTGATGGTCTTAAAATGGCGATGGATCATCAGCCTGATTTGATTATTTCCGATATTATGATGCCTAAAATGGGAGGGCTAGAACTGTTGGATACGTTACGTCAAGAAGGCGTTAATATCCCAACAATTCTGATGACCTTTCATGGCTCTGAGGAGACGGCAGTACAGGCGTTTCGGTTGGGCGCGCAAAACTACATCATCAAACCGTTTGCCATTGAGGAGATGTTGGTAGCGGTTGACCGTGCCTTAACCGAATCTCGACTTCGAGGCGAACGGGACGAATTGACTCAAACTCTACTCAATGTCAACCAACAGTTAGAAGGTCGGTTGGAGGAGTTACGGTTTTTATATGGTATTGGACGCTCTGTCACCTCGTTGCAAGATATAGAGCCGATATTGAGTCGGATTGTGGAAGCGGCGGTCTACTTAACCAAAGCGGAAGAGGGGTCGTTGATGTTGCTCGATCCAGATTCAGGTGAGCTATATCTGCGGGCGGCGCGTAACATCGGTGATAAACGGGCCAAGTCGTTTCGCGTCAAGGTGAATGATAGTTTGGCCGGGCAGGTTGTGCGTACTGGTCGCCCGGTGATGATTGGGGGCAGTAATCAAGATGATTCATTTAAGGTGATGACAGGTTACTTTGTGAAAGCGTTGCTTAATGTGCCGCTGACGGTGGGTAATCGCGTAATCGGCGTGTTAGCCATCAACAACAAAACTGAGGTGCGCGGTTTTGACCAAAGTCATCTCCATTCTTTAACAGCACTGGCAAACTATGCTAGTATTGCCATCGAAAATGCCCGACTGTATACTAAAGTCACTTCCGAAGCGGAAGAATCGAGCCGTGAGTTAGAAGAAGCAATCGAGGCCCGTAATACCGAATTACAACAGTTGAATCTACAACTGCTCAAAACGGAAAAACTGGCCGCGTTAGGTTATATGGCCGCCGGAATTGCCCGAGCCGTTGACCGTCCGATTAACCTCATCCTGAACAATTTAGATACCCTCACCGAGCATACTGATACTCCAGAAGATAAAACGCTGTTAGCTTCGCTCGCCAAAGAGGCGTTCCATTGCCGTAAAATCACTCGTAACCTGCTCGACTTCTCTGGTCAGCGGGAATATCATCCCGAACAGACCGATTTGAACAAGATGATTAAGCAGACATGGTCAAACTATGTTAAAGACCATAAAAATGATAAGGTTAAGGTCATACCACAACTCAGTCCCAAACTACCCAAAGTTTGGGTTGACCGGAGCCAAATGCAACAAAGTCTGCTCTACCTAATTCGAAATGCCTATCGCTCCATGCAAAATGGGGGAACGTTCCGTATCGTCAGCCGTTATATTGATTCTGAGGTACAGGTCATTTTTAGTAATACGGGGGAGGGCATATCTCAAAAAGATTTGCAACATGTGTTTGACCCGTTTTATGAGACCGAAAATCGAACTTATGGACTTGACCTTTCTATCGTTCACGGTATTATTACACGGCATAAAGGAAAGATTAATGTTGAAAGTCAACCGGGGCGAGGTACAACCTTTATTATTACCTTCCCAAAAAGTGTGGTGGTTTAATGTCAATGTTAATTGGGCATGATTGGGCGATTGATTTACTCGTTCAACAACAAGATAATGACCACACGCCTCAATCGTTGTTAATTGCGGGGCCGCCGAATATCGGTAAAAGTACTCTGGCCCGTTTTTTTATGCAGCGTCTTCATTGTGAGAAAATTGACGCTGAGAAAATTGACGCTGAGAAAACTGATGCTGAGAAAACTGACGCTGAGAAAACTGGCGCGCCGGAGAAGCCATGTAACGATTGCATTGCCTGTCGCAAGGTGTTGCATGGTAATCATCCTGACTTGTTTATTTTTGATGAAGAAGGTTCGCTAAAAATCGAAACAATTCGCACCTTACAGCGCATGCTCTCGCTTTCTGCGGTTGAGAGCCGTCATCGAGTGGCGATTTTATGTAACTTTGAGCAGGCAACCATCAGCGCATCCAATGCCCTACTAAAAACCTTGGAGGAACCGGCCAAGGATGTGGTCATTATTCTGACCGCCTCCGACCCCGGCGCGTTGTTACCCACAATCACTTCTCGATGCCAAATTTTAACCCTGCGCCCACTTCCATCAAAACAGGTGTTAAATGCGTTACAAACCCATTGGCAAGTCGAGTCCACACAGGCTAAGTTACTGGCTCAATTAGCCACGGGGCGTTTGGGCTGGGCTGTCCGAGCCATAGAGGATTCCGAGTTGTTAACTCGTCGTCAGCAATATCTGGAAGACTTGCTGAAGCTACTGTCGTCAAGTCGAACCGAACGACTGAATTATGCTCATAAACTCAGTCAGGATGTCGTTAAACTCAAAGAAGCCTTAATTTTTTGGATTACTCTATCCCGAGATTTGTTGCTGATTAAAACGAACTGTCAGACCCCCATCATCAATCTCGATTGGCATGACCCATTAGAGAAATTGTCTAAACAGCTAACTATTACGCAAGTCAGAACGATGGTTTCTCGGCTACGGAAAACATTGACCAATCTGGATAGAAATGTAAACCCTAGATTGAATTTAGAAGTATCGTTATTAAAATTACCATTTACTCGCTAAGAGTTAAAACAAATATGCCTAAAATTGTTGGGATTCGATTTAATCCCGTTACGAAAATATATTATTTTGACCCACAAAAAATCAGCGGCCTAAAAGTTGAAGACCGAGTTATTGTACAAACGGCCCGAGGTATAGAGCTAGGAAAGGTCGTTATACCGATTAGACATGTGCCAGTCAAAGAGATAAAAGGGGAGTTAAAGCCAGTTTTACGTCGTGCTACTCCTCTCGATTTGATTATGGCGCAGGATTATAAAGCGTCGGAAGCATCGGCCCTAGAAATATGTAAGCAACTGGTCAAAGAGATGGAAGTCCCCATGAAGGTGGTTCAAGCGAGTTACAGTTTTGATGGTAATCGCCTCATGTTCTCTTTTACCTCTGACCAACGGGTTGATTTTAGGGACTTGGTCAAAGAGTTAGCTAAATCTCTAAAAACACGCATCGAGATGAAGCAGATTGGCACACGCGATGAAACCAAGGCAATTGATGGTTATGGTCGTTGTGGTCACCGGCTCTGCTGTTCAAGTTGGCTGACAGAGTTTCATCCGGTGTCGATTCGCATGGCGAAACAACAGGGATTGCCCCTAGCCCCTTCGGAAATTTCGGGTGTTTGTGGACGTTTGTTATGTTGTTTAGCTTATGAAGACAAAATGTACGCGGAAATCAGAAAAAAGCTACCTAAAATTGGCAAACGGGTTCAATTAGCTGAGGGAGAGGGTGTCATTCGAGGATTGAACATCTTAAAAGAGATGGTGATTGTTGAACTAGAGAATCAATCTTATGTGGAAGTGTCAACCGAGGATATTGAGATAATCAAACCGGGCACACAAGTAAAACCTAAGCCCAAAGATAGAGAAAAACCTCAACCTCAACCTAAACCCAAATATAGAGAAAAGTCTAAGCCCAGAGGAAGGGGGAAAAAACAAAGACCTGAACTCTTTGCGGATGCAACCATTAGCGAAATTTTAAAGAAGAAGAAATAGAGTCGTAATCCGTGATAAAATGACTATTGCTAACTTTGTTTAAGTAGGCTACACTGTTAAGGAATCGGGATTAATAAGTTGCGCTCCCCAGTTCTTCCATGTCATTCATGTCATTCCGAATGTGGCGTAGCGGAATGTCTATTCAGGCACTAAAAGACGGTGCTACATGTCATGGATTTAAACACGGATTTTTTCTGTCATCCGTGTCAATCTGTATCAATCCATGTCCTTAAAATCTGTAATTCGATGAATCGACAAACTTTTAAGCAAATTACCAATCTATATATTCTGCCTATTATAATAGAATTTGACATTCTCATTAACTATGGTTAGAATTGACCAAAGTTTAGTTTAGTTGATTAGGCTAACAACACAGTATCGTTGCACAGACTGAATTATGTGCCGTATACAGCTAAAAGGTTGTGCTGTATGTTTTGAGTTAAGTTGATAGCCGTTGATTAAATCATTAATAATAACTTTATGTAAAACAGATATGGGGTCGTCTCTTTTCATAATAGACTAGATGACTTATAATAGAGACACAACTTTTAGAAACTATCTAATACCTTAAAATTATGGGTGTTAGTTAAGATAGATATTGGTATAAAAATATCGGGAGGTTGATAAATGACGCGTAAATGTAAGATTACAGGCAAAGGGCCGATGACAGGAAACAATGTCTCACACGCCCAAAACCATACAAAACGACGATGGTTGCCTAATGTTCAAAAGCGACGCATATATGTACCGGAAGAAGATCGCTGGGTTCGAGTACGTATGTCAACGCGAGCCTTGCGTTCAGTCACGAGAAAAGGCTTAATGCCATACTTACGTGAGCAAGGTCTTACACTGAAAGATGTAACCTAATATAGGAATGTCCTAGATTGATTCTAATCTAAAATTCAGAGCAATTGTTACTTAGGTATTTAACCTAAACCAAATAATCTTAAAAAACGATAACTTAAAAGTGGAGTTTATAACATGGCAGAACCAAGTGGACTGTACTACCCTAACTTGATGGCGCGTATTTACCTACAAGCATTAGAAGAGGTAATGGGAAAGAATGGTATTAACGCCCTGCTCAACCTGGCTAAGCTACCGCAATTAATCGATAACTATCCACCTGCAAATCTAAAGAAAGAGTTTGATTTTGCTGACTTTGGGGTCTTAGGACAAGGAATTGTCGATATGTATGGCCCTCGTGGTGGTCGTGGTTTAGCACTCCGAGCTGGACGAGCTTCTTTCGCTGACGGGTTATCAAAATTTGGTGCAACAGCTGGAGCCGCTGATTTAGCGTTTAAAGTGTTGCCCACAGGAACAAAACTAAAAGTCGGTTTAAAATCTTTGGCTGAAACGTTTACTAAATTTAGCGACCAACACTCCTCATTAGAGGAAGGTGGTGACCATTTTATATATACGATTCATCAATGTCCGGTATGTTGGGGGCGGAAAGAGGCTAAACCGATTTGTTATGGTGCTATTGGCATCTTGCAGGAAGGTTTACGTTGGGTCAGTGGCGGGAAAGATTTTAGAGTTGAAGAGATGGAATGTAAGGCAACAGGCCATGAAAACTGTGTATTTCATGTTTTCAAAGAGCCACTCTAATCAATTTATCCGTACATAACATTATAGCCAATTAGTTGGGGCCAATAGCTCTAATGTAGTTGGCTATGCAAAGCCAAAGCTGTGGTTTAGCGCGGCTTTGCATCATATTGCTCGCAAAAAAGAGACAGTTTAACTGCCTCTTTTTTGCGTTATAGGGTTATAATAATGGTTTTTATTTTGTCCATGACTGTCAACGTTTGTAGTAGGCGATTTATCGCCCTCAGAGGCACTGAAGTGCTTTTTAAGTTGACAGTCATGGCTACAACCAGTTTAGGGGATGTGCTAATTAGTTTTGGCTAACTTTTCTGGTAGTCCTGCATAGGTAGTGGTCAGCTACCCGCAAGTTTAGAACTTGCGGGTAGCTAACGGATCCGGATCACTACTTCTGCACCATTACCCTTTTCTGTCGGGTACTAAGACTGTGCGGTACGAGCCTCTTCAACCAAAGCCGGAATACTGTTAAAATCCTCAATGATCATGGCTCGCCATTTGGGGTTACGTAAGGCCGCGGCAGGATGAAACATGGGAATAACAATCCGATTCCCAACCTGTTTTGTTTGACCATGAATCTTAGTAATTGTCGCGCCCGGAAAATAACGATGCATGGAAAATCGGCCTAAAGTGACAATCACCTTGGGGTCAATCAACTCAATCTGACGTTCAAGATAGTCATTACAGGCTTGCAACTCATTTGGTTTGGGGTCTCGGTTTTTAGGTGGACGACATTTGATCACATTGGTGATAAACACATCCGCCCGCTGATAGCCAATATTACCCAATAACTCTTCCAACAAACGACCTGAAGCACCCACAAAGGGCCGAGCTTGTTTGTCCTCATTTGCGCCAGGGCCTTCACCAATCAACATAACATCAGTTGAAGTAGGCCCTTCGCCCGGTACAGCCCGATTACGTTCAAGATGCAACGAGCATTGACGACAGTCGCCAATCATGCAAGCAACTTGATGAATATTCATGGCCGAGACATTTGTGGCCGAGGCCATGTCAACCAACGCGCTCGGATAATCACGCACCCAGTGTTTACTTCCATTCGCCTTACGGAACCACTCTTTTTTAGGACTTAACATCCAAATATCGCCCCATGTTCTATCGACAAGGCTCATGCCACGTACAAGATTATCACGCTCATCGGGGCTAATTTCGCCTTGGGTACAACGTTCATTCATCTGTTCAACCTGTGTTTGAAACTCAAGAAATCGGTTACTCATTGTCTAAACTCCACGGCCTGTTTGCTGAGGGGCTATCATCAATATTGGCTGGACTGACAGGCACATCAAGAATATCCCTCACCGTTGGTAACTACATCCATGCCACTCAAAATAAAATTTATCGTTTAATTATATCACAGGTTTTGTTTTGGAGTAAATTTCACAACTGCTCGAACGCTCAGGCTACGCCTCGCCGCCTGAGCTTGTCGATTGCCAAACGCGCAACTTATTTAATTTCGATTCCTAATATTGAAATTGACAAAACCTCCCGATGCATGTATCATTGCGTAAGTTAATAACTAAATAGATATGTTTTCATCCAGAGGGGTAGAGGGAACGGCCCGTTGAAACCCCGGCAACCTAACCAATTTATTTGGTGTTCGGTGCCAATTCCGTCAGAAAATAACTGGAAGATGAGAGCTTAAGCAATTTTAATTTGTGACAACGTCTCTTCTTGCAGAAGAGGCTTTTTTTTTGTAACCGCTTCTCATCATTTTTGCTGAGAAGCTTTTTAATGGAGTGAATAGACCAATGAGAATCGTAATGAAATTTGGTGGCACGTCCGTTGGAAGTGTCACTGCTTTACAGAAAGTAGTTGAAATTATACAACGTTATCGAGCCGAAGGACATGAGGTGTTGACGGTTGTGTCAGCCATGAATGGCGTGACCAATCTGCTTCTTGATTCTGCGAACAAAGCCGAACAAGGGGACGAGGATACCGCCCATCAGGCTCGACAGACGATTGCCGAAAAACACGCCTCCGCCACCCTCGAATTGTTGGGGGATGGCCCTGTTCGAGATGATGTGTTGGCGCAGGTCAACGCGTTGCTTGACGAATTTGAGGCGTTGTGTCATGGCATTCGGGTGCTAGGTGAGTTGACTCCCCGTGCTTTGGATGTGATTGGCGGATTGGGCGAACGCATGAGCGTACTACAAGTAGCGGCCATTTTGAACCATCATGATACTCCCGCTAAAGACGTGGTCGCCACTAAGCTGATTGTCACCGACCGCCGATTCGGGTCAGCTGTGCCACTTATCGAAGAGACCGCCACCCAATCCCAAGCCGTTCTACAGCCAATTCTGGAGACTGGTCAGGTGCCAGTTATCACCGGATTTATTGGGGCGACCCAAGAGGGTATTCAAACCACGTTGGGGCGAAGCGGAAGCGACTACAGCGCGACCATTATTGGTCGGGCGATTAATGCCGACGAGGTGCTGATTTGGACCGATGTGAGCGGAGTCATGACCACCGACCCCCGTATTGTGCCGGAAGCCCATCCGATTAGCCATCTCTCATACTCGGAGATTGGCGAACTGTCATTTTTTGGGGCCAAGGTGCTACACTCCCAAGCCATTCGTCCGGCGCGACGCGAGAAGATTCCGGTACGGATTTTGAACACCTTTGAACCCAATCATCCCGGCACTTTAATTACGGAGAAAGCGTCAAACAACGGACGAGCAGTCAAGGCGATTACGGCTATTAAGGATATGAGCCTGATTACGGTCCAAGGACCCGGCATGGTCGGAATCCCCGGTATTGCCGGACGGGTCTTCACCACAGTGGGACAGAGTCAAGCCAGCGTTTTGATGATTAGCCAAGCCTCCTCTGAGCAATCAATCTGTTTTGTGGTGCCGAAAACTCAAACCCCCCATGTAATTGAAGCACTAGAAAAGGAGCTATCACGCGAAGTTGAACGCCGCGATTTGGAAAAGATGCAATCGTATGGCGATGTGGTGGTTTTGGCCGTTGTAGGGTCGCACATGCAAGGTACGCCGGGGGTCAGCGGATCCCTGTTTGGGGCGTTGGGACAGGGAAAAATCAACGTGATTGCCATCGCTCAGGGCAGTAGCGAATGTAATATCTCGCTGGTTATTCGTCAATCTGACGCAGACCGAGCCGTTAAATTGCTACATAAAGAGTTTGGCTTGGACAAACCAGAATAAAAAATTATAAATGGTAAATGGTGAATGGTAAATTACCTGACGCTAACAGAATCTCTGGGCAAACAACAGTGCAACGGATAGTCGGATATTCTGGTGCGTGGTGCGTGTGATTGGCTTACACCTTCATTTACCATTTATAATTCACCATTTACCATTTATAATTTGGTATTGATAGTGCAGTCATACGTTTGACAAGGGACGCACTGTAATACTATAATGCACAAGTTTGTAAACGATGAAAAGTCTGGAGAAGGGTAAGCAGTAACTATGGAACAACGTAATATTAATATTGTTATTGGCCTTGTTATATTAACAGGGTTTCTAGTGTGGATAAATATCACTGAAATTGAGTTTATCTATGGTCAAGCCGAAGGCGAGCCTCCAATATGGGCCTCAACCCTGTTTTGGCAAGGTGACCAACAACGTAGTATCAAAACCCACCGAGGATTGGATTTACAAGGTGGATTGCAGGTTGTTTTGGAAGCAGAAGAAGAACCGGCTGAAGGCGTGATGGATGCCGCCCGAAGCATCGTCGAAAACCGGGTGAATGGTCTGGGTGTGACAGAGCCATTAGTTCAGCTTCAAGGTGACAAACGGATTATCGTCGAGCTACCGGGGATTGATAATCCTGAATTAGCGATTAGCACTATTCGCGAAACCGGTTTGCTTGAGTTTGTTGATGCCGGCACAATAGACATTCCTGAAGGAGTCGCGATTCGGACTTCACGGGGTGACCCCAAATTTTTCACCGAGGAAGTTGAAGAAGGGGTTACAGAAGAAGAAGGGGCTACAGCTACAGAAGAAGGAGCTACAGAGGCGGTTACAGAAGAAGCATCTGCCGAAGCCCCTCAAAATGTAGAGGTTTATAGACCCGATCAGATTTATGAGACTATTATTACCGGAAGTGAACTGAACGAGGTTTCTAATGCTGGACTTGACCCAACGAGCCGTCAAATCAGCATCCCGTTTAGCCTCAACTCTGCGGGAGCCGAGAAATTTGGGGATTATAGTGGGAGAAATATCAACAACTATCTCTGT
>JAUCGB010000064.1 GCA_030377895.1 Anaerolineales bacterium HSG24 | reverse complement strand
CTCGAAGCATTCACCTCCGTCATCATCAGCCTGATTTGTTTAATCTTGCTTGTGGTGGTGATAGCGATAGGTCTTTCGCTATCATTTTATAATCAAATTTCACAATTTTTTGGCATGCTATTTTATGCTATTCAACTCGTAGGCGGAATTATTCTTATCGCCGGAACATACGCGGTCTTATGGCTCGGTAGTGACAGAATATTAAGCTTGCTGATACGTATTGAGAAATATCAGCAAGAGCGAGCAAAAACAGCCCAAGAGCGGGCAAAGGCAGACCAAGCCTGGGCCAGAATCGAAGTCATCCAGAGTGAGGCGGCTATCAACCGAGCCAAGGCCATCTCCTCCGAAATCCGAATCGAGCAGATCAATCGCAATCGCGGCGCACTGGTGGTGCGCGGTAACGACATGAAACTGATCGAACCGTTTCGTGACGAGCCGGAAGCGGCCGCGCCGCAAGTCATGTTACCACAGACAACCGATCCCCTGCCGTTGCTTCTGGATTCGTTGCATCTGCTGGTGATCGGATTCACCGGCGGCGGCAAAACGACGCTTCTGCATCATCTGGCGACGCAATGGGCGCAGTCGCAACGGGTCATGGTTCTCGATTTCGATTACGCACATGGCATGTGGCTCGGTGCAGAGATTTTCACAGATGAAACGGTTGAAGAATTCTGCCGATTGCTGGTGGACGAATTTGCACGGCGCAAAAAGTTGCGCCAGTCTGGGCAACAGACTCGGTTCGATCCGTGGCGCATCGTGATCGACGAATACAGCGCAGTTGCAGAGAACAAAACAGTGCGAAGCATCGTTGAGCTTCTGATCCGGCGCGGGCGAAAATATTTCCTGTGCGTCGATCTGGGAATTCAAGACAAGCAAGTAAAGTCGATGGGATGGGAGGGAAAAGGCGCGCTCCGAGACAACTTCACCTACATCGTCGAAGCCAAGCGAGCCACCAGCGGTCAGCGCACCCTGACTCTGACCCCAAACGACGGCGACTCCACGATTTACATGACCCCGAATCTGCCCGATCCCGAATCGAGTGTCCGCCCCTCCGATGCCAAATCTGAAACCGAGTCCGAACCGTCCCGAACCGTTCCGATCCACTTGGCAAGCCGGTACTCAAAACTGGAAAAGGCGATTGCTGCCCGCATCATTAAGGGATGGGGCAAAACAAAGACGCGTCAGGATAAAAAGGTCGTCGGCTCAAATCAGAAGATTAGCGAGTTATACGACCGCATCAAAGCCGAGCTACAAGTCGCCGAAGCAGAAGCCGAGCAGTTGCAGAAACAGAAGCAGAAACAGAAGCAAAAATCGGTGTTCGTGAAACATGTCATCGGCCTACCGAAAACCGACGGAGAGGTGCTGCACTGATGACCCCAACGAAGCAGATGCAATCCGTACACATTGCCACGGCTGGCGTAGCAATCATCGCCACCGTTGCGTTTCTGATTTCCTATTCAGCGTTACAACGCACCGCCAGCATGTTCGGATTCCCCGGCTGGCAATCATGGTTATGGCCGCTTCTCATCGACATGCCGATCTTGGTTTTTGCCTTCACCTCGCTCGTTATCGGCTGGATGACCAACCGACGCTCATGGTTCGCCACATCCATGATCGTCCTGTTCAGCGGCGCGACCATCATGTTCAATCTAGCCCATGCCGAAATGCACTGGTTGCACTACGCCGTTGCAATCATGCCACCGCTGGCTTTGATCGTCTCGTTTGAAGCACTGCGCGAGTTGATCCAAATCGTCGCCTCGCAACAGTTTCCCGAATCACCGCCTCCCGTTGCACTGGTCGCGCTTCCCGAACCGGAAGCTGAGACGGTGACCGCGCCGGTAGCCGACGAACCTAAAAGTTCATGGCCGGAGATGGGAGCAGAGGAGCGAGCGCACGCGCTCCAAGAGACGGCGCATCTCAGCACAGGTGAAGCGGCGAAGATTCTCGGTTGCCACAAAAGCACCGTGGGCCGGGCGCGGGCGAAGCTGGAGCAGAATCTTGCCACAGGCAAGAATGGGGGGAGTGCATGATTAAACAATGATAGTGGTGATGGCAGAATCCGGAGTGCAAAGCTTGCTTTGCAGGCAAGCCTTGCACTCCTTATCACTACTGTTGCTGTGATTTTTTATTTAAAAAACCACAAAAAAAACAGCCCTCAGAATCAAACGAAGTTGTTAGTTATCTAAACTAATTGCTATATTTTTAGCATAGTGTTATAATGTACAGAGTTCTTAACAAGTAAGGATATGGGGTGAGAAATCGTTCATCCGATAAAATCCGTCAACGTCCGAGTAAGTTCATTTGATAGCGTTTGCTATGTGAATTTACAACTATTCATCACCTCTTATAAATAGCAATATTGCAAGATATTTCTCTAAATATTCTCTACTTTTCCGATGGAGTTATAATGTATCTCGAAAACGTGCTACACAATAATGAGAATCTTCTCAAAGTAACAATGGATCTTCACCAACAGGGAAAACTTCCCGTTAACTCTTGGGTCATTGATCTCGATCAGATTGCTGTAAATGCAAAAATGATTGCACAATCAGCGAATGATAATAAGCTGAAGACATTTGTTATGTCAAAGCAACACAATCGAAATCCATACATCAATGCCGTAGCTCAAAAAATGGGACTGGGAAATGTTGTTGCTGTAGATTTTCAATGTGCCCTCTCCTCTCGTGATTACCAAATTCCGCTCGGGCACGTAGGACATCTAAATCAAATCCCCAAGCATTTAATACCACAAATAGTAAGCCTCTCACCTGAAGTTATGACTGTCTACTCAATTGATCAAGCTCAATGGATAAATGAAGCCGCACAATCGCAAAAATGCCTCCAAGATATTATTATTCGCGTGTACGATGATAATGATTGCGCGTTTCTTGGCCAAGAAGGTGGGATTCACGTTGATGCGATACCGGTATTTATTGACAAGTTAAAAAAGCTCTCCTCGGTTAATCTCATTGGGCTTACAGCATTTCCTTGTCTCAGTTACAACAGTAGCGGTGATGAAGCAGTCACAGCGACATCAAATGTAGACGCCATAAATAAAGCCCGTGAAATATTTACCGAAAAAGGAATTGAAGCCAGACATATAAATATGCCTGGAAATACCTCATCAAGTGAAATGAAGCTTCTTAAAGAGCTGGGAGCGACTCATGTGGAACCGGGAAATAGTATTCTTGGAACGAGTCCAAACCACGCATTTTTCAAAAACCGAGCTGAATCAACTGCTATATCATACCTATCTGAAGTCTCTCATTTCTATGATGATCGTGTGTATGCATTTGGCGGTGGTTGCTATCATACAAATTACAGTGATAAGATGTATGCCTACATCGGATCAAACTGGGAAGTAGCTAAAAATCAGGGCCGGATTTTCTACAACCATGACATTGTTCAAGACATCGATTATCATATGCAGTTTGAACCGACGAGTAAACAGCAGGTTTCGATTGGAGATAGTGTAGTGTCATCATTTAGAACTCAGATGCACATGACCCGAAGTTACCATGTTGCAGTCTCAGGAATATCCGGTGATCGTCCTCTCAAAGTCCATGCGATCCTCAATAACGGAAGAGAACCACTTGATCAATCGCTTTCTCCAATTGGTCATCAGGCTGTTATTGATGATATATCTGAGATCCTTACTACCTATTAAAACAGGTACTTTGACTCCCACTATAAAGGCCCTTGAATCTAGTATTCAAGGGCCTTTATTTGTTTTAAGCGTATTTAGGTATATCACTAGAACGTAGAAAACGAAAAAAACGTTTATCCATATCCAGAATCTAATTTGACATCCCCTCTAAATCAGTATATGATTGCACCCAAATTAATTATTCCCTTTGATTAATTAAATTTAAAACATTTTAATGCACGTTTTTTTTGATAAACCTCACTTTATAACAATATTTTATGGCAATGAAGCAGTTACTCATCGGTAACAATAGCCGGACAATTAGATCAAATAATTTACAGGCAATTCTGTTGGCCTTGCTACACCATAAGCATATTTCTCGGATTCGTCTGGCTGAATTAACCTCGCTTTCTACCACAACCATTACTAACTTAATTACAGAACTTTTAAAACAAGGTATCGTCGCGGAAGAGGGAACCAATGCAATTAAACAACGATCTGGGGCTGGACGACCACGTATGTCATTGCGCTTGGTGCCAGAATCTCGATATGCTATTGGTGTTCATATAGGTGTTGGAAGTGTGAAGGTAGCAGTGACAGATTTACGGGCAAACATACTCACCTCCCTCTCGCTGTCTCACCCATTAGACAGATCCGCCGTAGATGTACTGGCTGAAATCGCACAACTGGTTCAACAAGCAATTACCCAACTCAATATAGACCCTCAAAATATAATCGGGGTAGGTGTTGGAGCTTCTGGGCTAGTTAACCCCGACACTGGCGTTAATCTGATTGCTCCTAATTTAGGCTGGCGAGATGTGGCGATTAAACGTGTCCTGTCCGAACATCTGACCTTACCGATATGCGTTGATAATAATGTCCGAGCGATGGCCTTGGGTGAGTCCCTCTTTGGCTCCGTTCCAGATGTTCGATTGTTGGCCTTTGTGTATGTTCGTATTGGGGTTGGGGCGGGTTTTGTGATAGACGGGCAACTCTACAGAGGCAGTGGTGCAGGAGCCGGAGAAATTGGACACACCACCATGATGCCCGATAATGGTGAGCGGTGTCACTGCGGCAATACAGGCTGCTTAGAGACACTCATATCAGAGCCAGCCATTATGAAGTTAGCCCATGTATTGGCTAAACAGGATGAGCATGGTTTGCTCGCTAACCACTTTCGGCAGGTAGAGAGGCCGACTATTGAACAAGTCTTTGCCGCGGCCCGTGATGGTGATGTTCCCACTCAAAATATGCTCGCAGAACGTGCCCGTTACATGGGCGTTGCTTTGTCTAATCTAATCAATATCTTTAACCCAGAACTTATTGTATTTGGTGGCATATTTTCACAGGGATATAACTTGTTACTACCCACTGTTGAGGCCACCATCCGTCAACGTACATTTGCGGATTTGGGGCAAAGAGTGAAATTTCAACCAACTTATCACAAGAAAAATTCTGGAATGGTTGGCAGCGCGGCCCTAGCTCTGACCACCTTTTTCTATCAACCGGCTATCAACTTAACGTGAGACAGATAATATCGTAGCACAGTCTTTAGCATCACCTTTGCCCAGTAACAGTTTAAATAGGATAATTGAAAATATTCAAATCAGCACACCCTGTATATAGTAGTTCGCTCTTTGGCAAAACACTATATACAGGTGTCGAAAATCTTGGAAGAGGCTGATTTCATTCAATTGTTCAGTTTTTAACTTTAGCGCGCAAAGGTAATGTTAGACTGTGTATTACAACACAACCTAAAGATTGTGCTACGATTTTGTACCATCGCCCCGATTCCTAAGTTAAACGGAACAGTAACCGAATGAAACCAATAACAGATGCAACCCTAGCCCTAATACCAATCGCCCGACCCACTTTCGACATGGCGTTGGCCAAGCAACTTTCAGATCAAGTATGCTCTAACTTAGAATCTGTTGGTTTAAACATAATTAGTCCAAACACCCTCATTAGTAATATAGATGAGATTAGAGATTTTGCTTCTAGTCTGGCGGACGATCCACCAGATTTACTACTGATATTACAATCCACCTTTGCCGATAGCACAATGGTTCTTGAACTGGCTCAAAGCGTTGATGCCCCGTTGCTTTTGTGGGCACTTCCTGAGGAACGAACTGGAGGTCGTTTACGGCTAAACTCTCTATGTGGTATTAATTTAGCCGGTCACAGCCTAACCCGAGCCGGTTATTGGTACGAATACATTTATGCGACTCCAGATGACCCAGCGGCTTTGGAGCAAGTGAAAACCACTCTTCAGGCTGGCCATGTTCGTCGTCTTCTGCGTGATGCTCGTCTAGGGTGTGTTGGTCAGTATCCAGCCGGTTTTGATACCTGTCGTTTTGACCGAGAGACACTTAAACAAAAGCTAGGTGTGGAAGTAGTAGAATTTGATTTAGCCCAGATATTTCAACGCATACGCTCTACCAATTCCGATGAGATCGAAGCAGTTGCCCAAAAACTAGAGCAAACATTAGAAAACCTATCAGAGTTAGATCAAGCAGGCGTACAGGGTACTTTGGGTACCTACCTCACCCTCCGCCAACTAGCTAACCATGCGAATCTGGATGGTTTCGCCGTCCGTTGCTGGCCCGAATTTTTCGTGGAGTTGGGTTGTGCCGCCTGCGGAGCGATGTCAATGCTTAGTAACGAAAGCACCCCTTGCAGTTGCGAGGCCGATTTGAATGGCACTCTAACCCAACTCATTTTGCAGTGGCTCAGTGGTGAACCCGCCTTTGGTAGCGACCTTGTATCGGTAGATGCAGAGCAAGATTTTGCTATTTTGTGGCATTGTGGACTAGCTCCTCATTCCATGGCCGACCCTGCGGTGACTCCCAAAGGCACTATTCACTCAAATCGCCAGCTTCCTCTACTAATGGAATTTACACTTAAACCGGGTCGCGTAACTCTCGCTCGCTTGAGTGAAGCTACTGGAGAATACCGACTGGTAATCGGGGGAGGCGAAGTAATTCAAGCTCCACCAAGTTTTTCCGGAACTAGCGCAACATTGCGTTTTGATCGGCCTTCCGCCGAGGTGTTAGACATAATTATGCACGAAGGACTGGAACATCACATCTCATTAACTTATGGAGACCACATCCCAGCCCTACTATTGTTAGCCAAAATGTTAGATATTCCGGTTTTACGTTTATGACCAAAATATATAAAACTGCTTGATAAAAGGAGGGGTTATAGAGAAAAAAGAACCATCATGACCTTGCAGGATACGGCTATCAACTTAACATGCGACAGATAATATCGTAGCACAGTCTTTAGACTGTGTAAGGATCAGGGCTGAAGCATGTGCTACATGTCTCGGCTTACGTTGATAGCCCAGTATACCACCGAGAATGATAATGAATTACGGGCATGGTTCATTATCTGTTTATCCGTTGAGTTTGCTTTACAAATAAAACCATTGTAGGTGACGCTTGTAGCGTCACTAGTTGCTAAATAAACGCCGTAATACCAAGCAATACAGGTGAACGGTCATTGTCACGCTACAAGCGTGACCTACATCGTCAAGAGGAGAATATATTTATGTTCCATAAAAAATCGCTTTTAACAACTATTTTATTGTTGGTTGTCTTTGCTGTAACAGCCTGTGGCGGCGATACTACACCCGCCGAACCAGAAAAACCAGCTGTTGAGGAAGCCAAACCAGAAGAGAAAGAAGAAGCCAAGCCTGAAGAGAAAGAAGAAGCCAAGCCTGAAGAGAAAGAAGAAGCCGCAGAATCAACAGAAGCAGTTGAAATACGTTTCACATACTATGCCGATGGGAACGAAGCGGATGTGATGCAAGGCATCTTGGACAACTTTGGGGCAGAAAATCCTGACATCAACGTGGTGTTGGATGTCGTGCCTTACCAAACCATCGACACGCAATTGCCGGTGCAAGTTGAAACCGGCGAAGGCCCGGACATGGCCCGAATTACCAACTATGGGGCTTATCGCGGTAAATTGCTAGATATGCGAACGTATATGGCAGACGCAAGCTACTATGAGAGCAACTTCCCTGATCCTGTCCTAGCCGCGATGCGGGCTGAAGGTGATACCTCCGGCTTGCATGGTTTTCCCGATGGCCTAACCGTAACCGGCCCTTATGTCAACAAAACCCTGTTTGAGCAGGCAGACATTGCTATGCCGGGCGAAGGTGCAACTTGGGCCGAATGGACTGAAGCAACCCAAGCAGTAGCCGAGACCACTGGCGTGCAGTACGCCATCTCCATAGACCGCACCGGCCATCGTTTTGCTGGCCCAGCCATGAGCATGGGCGCAACCTTGATTGATGCCGATGGTAACTTCACGGTTGATACATCAGGCTTCCGAGCCTTTGCCGAGACCCTCAATGGCTGGCACGAAGCAGGCATTACTCCTGCCGAGGTGTGGTTAGTTGGCGATAGCATCAACAGTTGTGTTGATGCCTTCAAGAGTGGCGAACTGGTCATGTGCATGTCCGGTAGCTGGCAAATTAACGGTCTGGCCGCCGATGTAGGCGATGCCTTTGATTGGGTAGTTGTACCCAACCCCACCGGAGACGGCGGTAGCACAGGCGTGGCTGGTGGATCCGGAGTGGTGGCCTTTGCCGACACCGAGCATCCCGAAGCCGTGAGTAAATTGATGGAGTTTTTGATTCAAGAAGAGAATTACGGCACGTATTCAGCCGGAACTCTGTCGCTACCGGCTCAAATAGCCGTAGCATCCAGCGGAGTTGATTTCCAGACCGATAATGAGGTGGTTCTGAATGCCTTGTCTGCCTTCACCGCTGAGATACCCAAACTGCAAGATCAGGCTGTCGGTTTGAACGTCCATCCCTTTGCTTTTGCTTACTATCGCAACAGCGCAAATCGTATCGGCCAATACCTGACCGGCGAACTAACTCTTGATGAAGCCGTGCAACGTCTCCAAAAAGATATTGACGATGCCATTGCCGAAGCCATGGCCGGAGTTGAGGAAGCCAAACCAGAAGAAAAAGAAGCCGCAGAATCAACAGAACCTGCTGAAATACGTTTCACATACTATGCCGATGGGAACGAAGCAGATGTGATGCAAGGTGTCTTGGACAGCTTTGGGGCAGAAAACCCCAACATCACCGTGGTGTTGGATGTCGTGCCTTACCAAACCATCGACACGCAACTGCCGGTGCAAGTTGAAACCGGCGAAGGGCCGGACATGGCCCGCATTACCAACTATGGGGCTTATCGCGGTAAATTGCTAGATATGCGAACGTATATGGCAGATGCAAGCTACTATGAGAGCAACTTCCCTGATCCTGTCCTAGCCGCGATGCGAGCAGAAGGCGATACCTCCGGCTTGCATGGCTTTCCCGATGGTCTAACCGTGACTGGCCCTTATGTCAACAAAACCCTGTTTGAGCAGGCAGACATTGCTATGCCGGGCGAAGGTGCAACTTGGGCCGAATGGACAGAAGCAACCCAAGCAGTAGCCGAGACCACTGGCGTACAGTACGCCATCTCCATAGACCGCACCGGCCATCGTTTTGCTGGCCCAGCCATGAGCATGGGCGCGACCTTGATTGATGCCGATGGTAACTTCACGGTTGATACATCAGGCTTCCGAGCCTTTGCCGAGACCCTCAATGGCTGGCACGAAGCAGGCATTACTCCTGCTGAGGTGTGGTTAGTTGGCGATAGCATCAACAGTTGTGTTGATGCCTTCAAGAGTGGCGAACTGGTCATGTGCATGTCCGGTAGCTGGCAAATTAATGGTCTGGCCGCCGATGTAGGCGATGCCTTTGATTGGGTAGTGGTATCCAACCCAACCGGCGACGGCGGTAGCACTGGCGTGGCCGGTGGATCCGGAGTGGTGGCCTTTGCCGACACCGAGCATCCCGAAGCCGTGAGTAAATTGATGGAGTTTTTGATTCAAGAAGAGAATTACGGCACGTATTCAGCCGGAACTCTGTCGCTACCGGCTCAAATAGCTGTAGCATCCAGCGGAGTTGATTTCCAGACCGATAATGAGGTGGTTCTGAATGCCTTGTCTGCCTTCACCGCTGAGATACCCAAACTGCAAGATCAGGCTGTCGGTTTGAACGTCCATCCCTTTGCTTTTGCTTACTATCGCAACAGCGCAAATCGTATCGGCCAATACCTGACCGGCGAACTAACTCTTGATGAAGCCGTGCAACGTCTCCAAAAAGATATTGATGATGCCATTGCCGAAGCCATGGCCGGAGAATAAATTGCGCGTTTGGCAATCGTAGGCGAGGCAGTGATAAGGAGTGCAAAGCTCGCTTTGCAGGCAAGGCAAGCCTTGCACTCCGGATTCTGCCATCACTACTTGATGTATCTAAGTTGAAAATATTGAGGAGAAATCTATGAAATTGGTTAAACACTGGATCGAAAAAATCTTCGCCACTATTACTGAAGGTATTGTTGGAGCTTTGGATGTTTTCTTTAGCTCCCTACAGAAATGGTTTGGTGTTGGTAGTATGCCCTACATATTTGTATTGCCAAATTTACTCATATTTGGGGTTTTTATCCTATTTCCCATGCTACTCAACTTTGTTTATGCCTTTACAGGTGGCACAGATTTCTTCCCAAATCGCCGTCCTTGGGTTGGAACAGCCAACTTTACCAGACTTTTTGAGTGTCAAAATTTTCTCGTGCCCAACTCCTGTTCCGAAGACCTGTTCTGGCGTGCTGTTTTCAACACAGCAGGTTACGTAGTTGCTCAGGTTACAGTAATGGTCGCGATGTCGCTCATTACTGCTTTAATACTCAATCGTAGCATCAAGGGGCAGGCATTTTTTCGGAGTGTCTTTTTCTACCCAGTTATGCTATCGCCCATTGTGGTAGCTCTCATTTGGAAATGGATTTTACAAGAAAATGGCCTGCTTAATGCAATTATCCTTAGTTTAGGCTTTGATAAAATGCCCTTCTTGGTCGATGCAAACTGGGCCAGATTTTGGGTGGTGATTATTAGCGTTTGGGCACTCATGGGGTTTTACACGCTCATTTTATTAGCTGGTTTGCAGTCAATCCCAGCGGATTTGTATGAAGCGGCCAAAATTGACGGGGCCAATGCTTGGCAATCATTCTCTAAGATTACCTTACCGCTACTCATGCCCACAATGCTGGTGGTGCTGGTGCTATCATTAATTCGAGCTGTGCAAGTCTTTGATATCGTGTTCGCCTTCACTGGGGGTGGGCCTGGCACGGCAACGTTATATATGGTTCAGTATATATACAACAATGGTTTTGCCAGTCCAACCAAACAATATGGTCTGTCCGCTTCATCGTCGTTAGTTATGGCCGGCGCGTTAATTGTATTGACAATGATACAACTATATGTAAGACGGGAGGATGTTTAATTATGGGTTCAATTGGTACATTTTTAACACGAACACGTGGATATGGCCGGTTTGATGTCGTAGATTTTGCCACCTATCTATACCTCTTTTTTGGTACAATCGTAATGTTCGGCCCTATTTTATGGCTAGTTTTATCATCGTTTAAGACTTCGGCGGAAGTTGTAAAATTCCCCCCGCGTCTACTCCCGTACCGCCAAGAAACCGTTGCGGTCAAAGGATATGATGAGCCTTTGTCTATCTATAACGTTACGCTTGAAGACGGCTCAACTCAAGTATTGGCTCAGGTACGTCGTATCGGTTTGGAGGGACAGATGGTTGATCCGGCCAATCCGGACGAGATTATCAAAGTTCATATCAATGACCGTCAACCTGTTGAGTCAGTTGTATTTAGTTTAGACAACTTTGTAGAAGGGATACAGAGCTTTAATTTTCTCAGATATCTTATCAACAGTATTATTGTAACGGTCTTTGCAACGGCATTAACGCTTCTTGTTAACAGCATGGCCGCGTTTGCCTTGAGTAAATACCAGTTTCGTGGTAGCACGACGATATTTCTGGTGATGATTGGGACACTTATGGTTCCATTATCCGTAATTCTTGTACCTGTGTTCTTGGTCATTACAGGGGTAGGCTGGAACAACAACCTGCTGGGCGTGATTGTGCCGGGGGCCGCCACACCAACAGGGGTTTTCTTGTTACGGCAATACATGCTGACCATTCCCGACGAACTAATCGACGCGGCGCGTATTGATGGGGCTAGTGAATGGCGCATTTATACTCAAATTATTTTACCCTTAGCCAAACCTGCTTTGGCTGTACTAACAATTTTCTCGGTGATGTGGCGCTGGAACGACTTTCTTTGGCCGCTTATTGTGTTGAGTCGCAGTGAATTATTCACCTTGCAAGTCGGCCTCAACTCGTTCCAAGGTGAACTGAACGTTCAATGGCATTTGATTCTCGCCATGACGGTTGTGACATTGTTACCGATTACAATTGTGTTTGCCATTTTACAACGGAATATCACGGCAGGAATTGCCACAACAGGCATGAAGTAGTGGTGCAGATGTAGTGATAAGGAGTGATAAGAAGTGCAAAGCTCGCTTTGCAGGCAAGGCAAGCCTTGCACTCCGGATTTCCCCATCACTACTTGTGCAGGACTACCACTTTTTAGAGGAAACAACCATGAAATTTTTCTTAGATAGTGCAATAGTAGATGAAATTAAATACGCCCTAGATATGTGGAATATCGACGGGGTGACGACCAATCCTCGGCATGTGAACGTGTCGGGCAAACCTTTTTTGACAACCATTCGAGAAATTGCCGATATATTCAAAGACACCGACAAACCAATTTCAGTGGAAGTTAATCCACATTATGATAATTGGGAAGACATGGTGAAAGAAGCCGAAGAACTGGCCGCAATAAGTCCTAACTTTGTTATTAAATTACCGGCCACTGAAGCCGGATTTAAGGGTATTGCGGTACTAAAAGACAAAGGTATTCGGGTAAACCTGACCCTAGTCTTTTCTGCAACGCAAGCCCTACAAGCCATGCGAATGGGTGCTTACTTTGTTTCTCCCTTTATTGGCTGGAAAGAAAGCAACGCCGAAGAGACGCAAAGCTTTGTCGAAGAGGTGGCTACAATAAGAGATAATTATGGCTTTGATACCCAGATTATTGTCTCTGCTGTACGCAATGGCCGTCAGATTGCTGATGCGGCTGTGGTTGGCGGAGATATCGTTACATCCGGCCTCGCTGTCTACAAAGATGCCTTTGAACACCCTTATACCGATGTTGGGTTGGGTAAATTTCAGAACTTCTGGGATCAAACCCCTTACAAATAGGCGAATTATAAATTATGAATTATGAATTATAAATGGTGAATGAGCGTAAGTAGCATTTACCATTTATAATTCACCATTTACCATTTATAATTTACATCGGAGATATATTATGGCAAATGCTATTTGGCGAGTGAATGTAAATAACCAAACTATTACCACCGAGCCGATTCCCGAAAGCTGGCAACGGTTGGGAGGTCGGGCGTTGATTCCGCGTATTCTGCTTGATGAAATCCCGCCTACCTGCGAACCATTAGGCCCATTTAATAAGCTATTATTTGTTCCAGGGTTGTTGGTGGGCCACATGCTCTCAAGTTGTGATCGGATTTCAGTTGGTTCTAAAAGCCCCTTGACTGGCGGCATTAAAGAATCTAACGCTGGTGGCACTATTGGCCTCAAAATAGCCCGTTTAGGTATGAAATCGCTTATTATTGAAGGTGTTCCGGCAAATGAAGGCTGGTGGACCCTTTATTTGAATAAAGATGGTGGCCGTTTTGAATCGGCTGACGAACTGATAGGGCTAGGCGTGCAAGACTCTGCTACTTGCCTGCGAGAACAGTACGGGGAAAAAGTGGCCTTGGCCTTAATTGGCCCGGCTGGAGAAATGTTGATGGCTTCGGCTGGCATTCAAAATTTGGATAAGGATGGCAACCCGACCCGCATTGCCGCCCGTGGTGGATTGGGTGCGGTTATGGGTTCTAAGCGGCTTAAAGCGATTGTCATAGATGCAACCGACACCACAGCCCCACCCTTGACCGACGAAGAACTCTACAAAGATGCCAAAAACCGCTATATCAAATCGTTGCTGGCTCACCCTCAAACCAAAGTCTACTCTGATTATGGTACGGTTGCGGTGGCTATGATGGCCCAGGAATTTGGGGCATTGCCTACCCGTAATTTTTCGGAGGGGCAATTTGAGCATATAGAAAAAATCAACGGTGATACCATACGCGACACTATTTTAGCTCGTGGTGGTGAGGGGCAAACGACACACGCCTGTATGGCCGGTTGTGTCATCCGCAGTTCTAACTGTTTTCCTGACCCCAATGGCAAGAAAATGGTTACGCCGTTAGAATATGAAACCGTCGGGATGGTGGGATCAAATCTGGGCATCGACAGCCTAGACACAATTGCCAAGCTCAACAACGAAATGAATGACTTGGGTATCGATAGCATTGAAATTGGGGCTGCATTGGGCGTGGCTGTGGAAGCTGGCCTCATGGAGTTTGGCGATGGTGACAGAGCAATGGAACTGGTCAACGAAATTCGTCAGGGTACGCCACTAGGCCGAATTTTGGGGCAAGGAGCCTCGGCAGTCGGTAAGGTGTATAGTGTTATCCGTGTACCGACGGTTAAGGGGCAAGCCTTCTCTGCTTACGACCCGCGCGCGCTCAAAGGCACTGGCATCACGTATGCCACCTCCCCTCAAGGAGCTGACCACACCTGCGGTTTAACCATCCGCGCTCAAGTAGATCACCTAAGCCCCAAAGGGCACAAGAAAGTGTCTCTCGGCGCTCAAATCAACATGGCCGGATTCGATACACTAGGGTCATGTCTTTTCGCTGGTTTTGGTTACGCTACCGCTCCTGGGGCTATCCGAGATTTGCTACGAGGACAGTATGGTTGGGATTTGGGCGAAGATGCTTTGCAAGTCTTGGGCCGTCAAACGCTGGATTTGGAACGGGAGTTTAATAAAGCCGCTGGATTCACCCGCGCTGATGACCGTTTGCCGGAGTGGATGACCATTGAACCGCTACCACCTACCAACGCCGTTTTCGACGTATCCGAAGAAGATTTGGATGGTGTATTTAGTTGATTGTGACAGTTCGTCTACATGCCACCTTGCGCCGTTTCACACCTGAAGGATACCAAAGTATGTTGACTGTTAAATTGGATGAAGAGGCCACGGTTACGTTGCTTCTGGAGGCAATAGGAATTGACTTGTCGCCCGAATATTTAATGGTCGTCATTAACAGACAACGCGTATACCAAGACCACCCACTGCATGATGGCGATGTAGTCCAATTGTTTCCGCCAATTTCCGGAGGATATAGTTAGTCAGGGTATAAACATAAGGCGAAACAGATAACGTGGGAATAAATCCCCACGCTAAAAGCTGAAGACCGCTAAAAGCGGCCTATTTAGCTGGCTTTAGCCTGCTTTGGCTATCAGCATCGGGATTTATTCCGATGTGTTCCTGATCGTTGCGATTATGTAATCGCAACGGGTATTTGGCGGGTATATACCCGCCTGTTATGGGTAACGGGTACACACCCGTTACCATCATGGATTATCGTAGGTGATGCTTGTCACGCTACAAGCGTGACCTCCAATTATCGTAGCGACCTCCAATTATCGTAGGTGACGCTTGTAGCGTCACGTGATAGTAGGACAGAATTTATCTGGACATCTATATTAAAAATATCGCTAAATCAGGTAATCAAATGATTAAACCACCTAAAATTGTACTAATTGGCGCAGGAAGCGTGATATTTGGCCTTGGGGCACTGTCGAGCATTATTCAAGCCGAATCCCTGCGCGGAGCAGAGCTAGTTTTGGTAGACATCAACCAAACAGGCTTGGAAACTATAACCGCCCTAGCCAACAAAATGAACGTTGCATGGGATGCTGGCAAGAAAATTAGTAGCACAACTGAACGTAAAGAAGCGTTGCCCGATGCAGATTTTGTTGTCGTCTCTGTTCAGGTAGGCCCAAGGGAAGAAGTTTGGGAATTGGATTGGCGTATTCCTCTACGACATGGTATTCGCCAGCCTTATGCCGAGAATAGTGGGCCGGGCGCGTTGGCCCATACTGCTCGCAACCTGCCCCTGATGATAGATATTGCCCGCGATATGGAGCAACTTTGCCCCGATGCCTGGTACTTCAATCTGACCAATCCCCTGACGCGGCTTACTTTGGCTATCAGTCGCTATACCAACATCAAAGTTTTGGGATTGTGTCATCAACTGCTATGGGGCTATACGATGGCCGCGGCTGTGCTATCCGAGAGATGGGGTATTCCGGTTCCGGAGGGCTTTCACGTCCACACCGATGCTGATAATATGCCCAATTTTGTACCAGTCGCCAAAGAGGCGACACAGCGTCTTGACCTCAAAGCGGCTGGTATCAACCACTTCTCTTGGATGTACGACATCCGTGACAAAGAGACCGGCGAAGACCTTTACCCGTTACTCCGCGAGACGTGGTTTAATGACAAACGCTACCAACACTTTGAGCCACTCACGCGAGAACTGTTCCAGATTTTTGGCCTGATGCCCACTCCTGGAGATAGCCATGTATGTGAATATTTGGCCCATGTTCATGACCCTGTCACCAAGCCTTGGGAAAAATATGAGTTGAAACTACAGAGTTGGGATGGAAACCGACGACGGCGTGCTTCTCGTTGGGCTTTGGCTAACGCAATTGTCTCTGACCAAAAGTCGGTTGATGAACTGCGCGACGTAACTCGCCATGCGATGCTAGATGAAGGAATCCCAGAGATGATAACGGCTCTGCACAGCAATGTTCAGTACCATCATCATCAGTGTAATTTGCCCAACACCGGGCAAATCCCCAACCTACCATTGGGGGCAATTGTTGAAACATCGGGCATTATGTCTGGTGGAACTATTCAGCCTGTGGCCTTTCCCGCCCTGCCTGCCCCCATCGCCGAAATGTGCCGCCGAGAACTAGCCTACAGTTCATTGGTGGTTGATGCCTGCTATCATGGTGATAAGAACTTGGCCCTGCAAGCACTCTTGCTTGATCCGATGGTCAACGATATTGACCGAGCTAGAGCTATTTTAGATGATTTCATGACTGAATTTGCTGAATATCTACCGCAATTTAACTAATTCAGCCGAGACAGGTAGCAGATAGGCATCAGGCTAAGAAATTTTCAATTCTAACTTTCTATGTAGGTCACGCTTGTAGCGTGACGTATGCGTTGATTGGGATAGTCACGTTAAAAACGTGACCTACATTTGCTACCCAAACCGAGACATGTAGCACGGCCTTTAGGCCGAGAGGCTATCGAAATTTATCTGGCTAACCATAGGGTTATCCAGATAAAAATAGGGATAACCTTATGGTTAGCCAGATTATTTCCTACTGGGTAGTCCTGACCGTAGGATGGCGGAATCCGGAGAATCCGGCGGCAAGGCTTCCTCAAAACTCGCTTTGCACATGTCTCTAGGAACAGGATTTTAATAACTTGCGCGTTGCGTCGGAGATTATTGTAGGGGCTAGGCAGGGCGGTCTAGACTTGGAATGTGCGACCATATCCGCTCCGCCCCTGCCTCGCCCGTCATTCCGTGGATTCAGGGCGAGGCAAGGCGGATTGAAGTTCTGATTTCAAGCCAACGCTACACCGCCTTGCCTAGCCCCTACGATTGCCAAACGCGCAACTTATTTAGGACTCATTCCTACATTTTAATGAGTAATCTATTGATTAATACTAAAAGTATGCAAAGAAACAATCCATTTCAATTAAATATTACATTTCTGTTCCAACTTTTGCCCGGATTGCTGGCTACTGCTCTTTTGGCCTGGCTGAGTATCTGGCTGAGTGAGTTTGTGGGAACTGCCCTGATGGGCTTTAAAAAATCCCCTATCTCCGCCGTGATGATGGCTATTATACTGGGCATGCTTATTGGCAATCTGGTGTCGTTGCCCCCCATGTTTAAACCAGGCCTGACATTTGCTATGAAAAAAGTATTGCGCCTGGGTATTATTTTGTTAGGCATCCGTTTGAGCGTCTTCAGCGTGTTTAAGCTGGGCGCGTTGGGTGTTCCCATTGTGCTGTTGTGCATTGTGGGAGCTTTGCTGTTGACCACCTCTCTTAATCGTTGGCTCAAACTGCCGGAACGAATCGGCATCCTGATTGCTGTGGGTACATCCATTTGCGGAGTTACGGCAATTGTGGCCGCCGCTCCAGCTATTGATGCCGAAGACGAAGAGGTCGCTTATGGAGTAGCTGTCATCACCATTTTTGGATTGGTGGCGATGCTCACTTATCCCTACATCGCCCATTACATGTTTAACGGTGATGCAATGATGTCCGGTTTGTTTTTGGGAACCGCTATCCACGAAACCGCGCAAGTTGCCGGAGCCGGGCTAGTTTACGCCGACATTTTCTCTCAACCGTTAGCCCTAGATGTAGCTACCATCACCAAACTGGTACGTAACGTGTTTATGGCGGCAGTCATTCCACTGATGGCCTTGTACTACACTCGCAAAGCCGCCGGTGAGGAGAAAAAAGATATCAGCTTTACCAAACTATTCCCCACCTTCATCCTTGGCTTCTTGGGTTTTGCCATCATCCGCTCCATCGGAGATGCCGGCGTTGATGCCGGGGGCTACGCCTTTGGCCTGTGGGATGCCGGTATATGGGAAAATATCCACAGTTTTATCAAGGATTGGGCCGTCAACTTTATGGTCATTGCTCTGGCCGGTGTTGGGTTGAGTACCAATTTTAAAATTCTGAAAGGGTTAGGTATCAAGCCCTTTGTGGTTGGCCTTGGGGCCGCGCTGGTGGTCGGGATGATTAGTTTGGTGGCTATCTTGGTGATGGGAATGTTTATAGGTTAGGAAGTAGAATTAAAAAATTAACTTACGGAGGTTTGTTATATTATGGCACATGGTGCATTGATGCACGAGTCAGATGACGATGTGGCTGTTGTTATTCAGGATGTGACAACAGGTGACAGCGTAAAAGTAGTAACATTGGATGGAAAGGAATTCGGTGAGGTAAAAGCCGCTGAGAATATTCCACTGGGGCATAAAATCGCCCTACGCGGTATGGATGAAGGTAAGAAATTGATAAAATACAACCGCGTTATTGGTTTAACAACTAAGAAGATTGTTTTGGGAGCGCATGTTCACACCCAAAACGTAAGAAGTATAAGATGGGAGTATAGCGTTAATGAATAATCTAAAATTAACCGGCTACCGGCGCGAAAACGGGCGCGTTGGGGTTCGTAACTATGTATTAATTATTCCCGTAGATGACATCTCCAACGCCGCGGTTGAAGGCGTGGCTTCGCTCATTCGAGGCACTTATCCCCTAACCCACCCCTACGGGCGACTGCAATTTGGAGATGACTTGGACCTAACCTTTGATACGCTTATCGGCACTGGGCGCAACCCTAATATTGCCGCAGCCGTTGTTGTTGGTATTGAGCCAAAATGGACTGAGCGCATCGCCGCAGGTATTGCCGAAACAGGCAAACCCGTAAGCAGTTTTAGTATTGAGCGTTATGGAGACCTGAAAACCATCGAGATGGCCGCTCGTAAAGCGATGGAGTTCAGCCAGTGGGCCTCAGAGTTGCAACGAGAGCCGATTGAGTTGGGCGAGTTGTGGGTCAGCGCAAAGTGTGGCGAGTCTGATACTACTCTGGGCTTAGCCTCCAACCCCACCATTGGCCGAGTGTTTGAGCGGATGATTGAGGCTGGCTCAACCGCCATTATTGGCGAAACCACCGAGGTTACTGGCGCAGAAGATAAAATTAGAGACGCATGCATTAACCAAGAAGTGGCCGATGAGTTTATGAAGACATTTCAGGATTATCAGGACTTTGTTATCGGCACCGGGGCAAACTTGTTAGGCTCTCAGCCCACCGAAGGCAACATTCGGGGCGGTTTGACCACTATCGAAGAAAAAGCACTGGGCAATGTTGAAAAAATGGGCCGAAACAAAATGGTGTCTGTACTCAAACCGGCTGAAGCTCCTAAAGAGCCCGGCATGCACTTTATGGACTCATCTAGTGCCGCCGCCGAGATGGTTACACTTTGCGCGGCTGGTGGAGCGGTGTTGCACTTCTTCACTACCGGACAGGGCAATATCATTGGCAATCCCATCATCCCGGTGATGAAGATTTCGGCCAATCCGCTCACAATTTCTACAATGTCTGAGCATATTGATGTTGATGTTAGCGACATTTTACGCCTAGAGATGAATCTGGATCAGGCCGCTGATAAAACAATGGAGATGATGGCCCGCAACGTCAACGGTCGCCTGACCGCGGCTGAGGTTTTGCGTCACGAGGAATTTGTGATAACCAAGCTGTATCGTAGCGCGTAATCATCTTGACCAGACTACAATTGTAATCGTCAGAATTAAAAACCCGATTTCCTTGAGAAATCGGGTTTTTGTGTATAACAAAACCAAACATGTAGCACATGCTTCAGCCTGTGCCGCACACAGTCTAAAGACTGTGCTACAATATTATCTCGTTTAAAAAGTTCGTAGTAGGCACTTCAGTGCCTTTGAGGGCGATAAATCGCCTACTACAAACGGGCTATCAACGTAAACCGATGTAGCACATGCTTCAGCCTGTGCCGCACACAGTCTAAAGACTGTGCTACAATATTATCTCGTTTAAAAAGTTCGTAGTAGGCACTTCAGTGCCTTTGAGGGCCCTACGATTGCCAAACGCGCAACTTATTTAGGACTCATTCCTAAGCAAACTAGTGACGCTACAAGCGTCACCTACAATGGCCTTAATCATGCACTCCCCCCATTCTTGCCTGTGGCAACTTGCCCCAGCTTTGCCCGCGCCCGGCCCACGGTGCTTTTGTGGCAACCGAGGATTTTCGCCGCTTCGCCGGTGCTGAGATGCGCCGTCTCTTGGAGCGCGTGCGCTCGCTCCTCTGCTCTCATCTCCGGCCATGAACTTTTAGGTTCGTCGGCTACCGGCGCGGTCACCGTCTCAGCTTCCGGTTCGGGGAGCGCGACCAGTGCAACGGGAGGCGGTGATTCGGGAAACTGTTGCGAGGCGACGATTTGGATCAGCTCGCGCAGTGCTTCAAACGAGACGATCAAAGCCAGCGGCGGCATGATGGCAACGGCGTAGTGCAACCAGTGCATTTCGGCATGGGCTAGATTGAACATGATGGTCGCGCCGCTGAACAGGACGATCATGGATGTGGCGAACCATGAGCGTCGGTTGGTCATCCAGCCGATAACGAGCGAGGTGAAGGCGAAAACCAGAATCGGCATGTCGATGAGAAGCGGCCACAACCATGATTGCCAGCCGGGGAATCCGAACATGCTGGCGGTGCGTTGTAACGCTGAATAGGAAATCAGAAACGCTACGGTGGCGATGATTGCTACGCCAGCCGTGGCAATGTGTACGGATTGCATCTGCTTCGTTGGGGTCATCAGTGTAGCACCTCCCCGTTGGTTTTCGGTTGGCCGGTAACATGTTTCACGAACACCGGTTTCTGCAACGAGACCGGCTCGGTTTCTGACTCGGCTTCCTGTAACTCGGCTTTGATGCGGTCATAAAGTGCGCCGATCTCAGCGTTGCCACCGGTGACTTGCTCCCGTGTGGCTGTTTTCGTCATGCCTTTCTGGATGCAAATCGCTATGTCCAAAGCTCGTCCACTGTAGCGTCTATGAACGTCGATAGACGAATCCATAGACGAATCGATAGACGAATCGATAGACGGCTCGGAGACGGCTCGGGGCGTGGCTTGGACAATTTGAACAGGCCATGAAACTGGGGCAGATTCGAGGCTCAGGGGGCGGCGTTCTGCTGTTCCGGGTAAAGCTACCTCGGCGGTGGTGCGAGTGCGATCAATCATGCCCATGTCGTTGTAGAATGGAATAATGTGAGCCTTCACAAAGCCATGTGTCAGTGCCGCACCCTTGCGCCCCACGCCCCATGCGTCGGCGGTATCGGCGTGAATCAAAAAGATTAGCACGATATTCACACTAGAGAAGAGAGTGGTCGCATCATAGATGAATGGCTTTGCATTGTTGCACCGCTCCACAATTGGAGTCCAGTCATCGAGTACCGCTACCATCGGCGCATGCTCCTTGTGTCCACGACTGGTATCAGTGTGGCGGCGTTCGGCCTCAGCCAGAAGCGCTGTTAAGCCACCCGAAACAGCATTGTAGTCAGCCGCTCCGCCAAACATGCGACATGCTTCGCTCCACTCGCCTTTATCCCATTTTGGACCAACAACCCAAACTTCGACACCGCGGCGCAACCAGTCCGATGCAACATGTCGGGCTTGATACGTTTTTCCTGTCTGTTGTCCACCGACGATAGCATACACCTGCACCATGTTGCTGAACACATCTCGAATCTGCAACGGTGTAACCAGTTGCGGCGCGGCCGCTTCCGGCTCGTCGCTAAACGGTTCGATCAGTTTCATGTCGTTACCGCGCACCACCAGTGCGCCGCGATTGCGATTGATCTGCTCGATTCGGATTTCGGAGGAGATGGCCTTGGCTCGGTTGATAGCCGCCTCACTCAGGATGACCTCGATTCTGGCCTTCTCTTGACTTGTTTTTGCTCGTTCTTGCTGATATTTCTCAATACGTATCAGCAAGCTTAATATTCTGTCACTACCGAACCATAAGACCATGTATGTTCCGGCGATAAGAATAATTCCGCTTGCGAGTTGCATGACATAAAATAGCATGCCAAAAAATTGTGAAATTTGATTATAAAATGATAGCGAAAGACCTATCGCTATCACCACCACAAGCAAGATTAAACAAATCAGGCTGATGATGACGGAGGTGAATGCTTCGAG
>JAUCGB010000063.1 GCA_030377895.1 Anaerolineales bacterium HSG24 | reverse complement strand
AGCCTATCGTACTCACACAGTACCCTTTGGCCCAAAAATGAAGCCCCGTCATCCGTCTCTGACCTTGAAGCTCTCGATGAATGCGTATCGCACTTTTTCCTTTCAAAAAACCGATTGTATGCGATACGCTGTATTTGGGTGGTATACTCAAACACAGGTGGATATGATCTGGCATTGCTCTGCCTTCCACCAATTCTACTCCCTTTTGTTGACACAAATCCCGAAGTATCGCTCCTATTTTGACCCTCATCTTGCCATAGAATACCTTCTTACGATACTTCGGAATGAACACGATATGATACTTACAATCCCATTTCACATGGCTCTGGCTTTTCCAATCATGCATGACTTACTCCTTTTCCCAAGGGGCTTTCCCCTTATTAGAGTATTCGATACACGCCGGAACGGCAGAGCCTTATCGGGTCGCTCAGCCAGAGGCTGAGGTTTTTAATTTAATAAAAACAACTATACCACACTTTTTTTACTTGACAAGTTTGGAGTGCCTTAATTTGGCAATGATATTCATGTTATGTCAAGGGAAAACTACTAATTGTTGTTCTGTAATATCACCGAAAAATCAAGTTGATCAGACAGCACAAATGAAATTGAAATATCTTTGGATATCTGTTCTGCATCAAACCCAGATCGCATTAGTTGCGGCTCTGTCACCCGAATACCACGCGATACTAAAAACTCATTATCCAACTTATCTTGAGAAGCCGCCGAAGTCATAGCAATAGCCTCTAAATATTAGTTTTCCCTGAGCCGTTCTCGCCAATTAACACGGTGATTCGGCCTAACTCTAGCTTCAGTTTTTGAATCGATTTATAGTTTTCGATACGAATTTGTTTTATCATGCTATTTATCCATAGGAATGTATCGTTTTACCGAAGAACCAATAACGCGATATTCTATCACCCATCCAACTCCAGTTCATCCTTCATCAACTGATCCGTCGCCATATCAAAAAAGCGAGCCAAACTCAGCACAAAGTTAGAGGATGGTGTTTTCCGGCCTTTTTCTATTTTTCTATTTGAGTAATATAGCTGTTTGTTACACCTAACTCAGCCGCTAATTGTCTGGTAGAATACCCAAAACCTATCCACAATATATATAGCTTTTCACCAATTCGTTTCACTGTTTTTTCTGCTCACAAAATTGGGCTAAAAATAAAGTTGACAAGGCACGTTAATTGTGCCGCGAATTTACACCATAAATTTTAGAGACTATTACATCTATCATCTGATAAATAGATACAATCTCCGCATCAATATCACCGAGTGCCAACGAGTCGTTTATTTGCATGGCCCGTTCCCCCAAATGTTCGTTGATAAGAAGATTTGCTCGCGTTCTCGTTTCGGCCATCAATTGGTAGATTTTTTCAAGGTTAACCGTCGCAGAAGAATCCGCTAAAACCGGAACGTTTAATGCTTCTAAGGTGCCTTTTAACAAACGACCCCGTGACCAAATCTGTTTTAGACGATTGGTAAACAGTTCTGTTTTTAAAGCTAATAACAGAAAATGACGAAATTCATTATCAGGAATATCCAACGTTATTAATGGCAACTTTCCCGCAGTTTTCTCGACAATATCAACTACCAACCGCGTTGTATCCTCACGAACCGTCACCCCAACGACTGTACCTTTTGCGTTTGCATCCGCAGGCCCAATCCGATTGATGGATTTTCCCTTATATTCACTATGAATATAATAAGCACGGTAAAAGTTACGTGTTGAATAAACCGTAGCCTTGAGAGATTCCACAAATTGATCAAACACCGTTTGACGTACAAAATGAAGGTCTAACATTCGTTGTGATAAATTTATTACTTCTGAGATGGTTTCCTCATTCGCGAATTTTATTGGAATTTTCGACAATCCATTTTCAAAATATTCATAGCGATAATCTTTAGCTTTTCCAATGAACCTGTAGCGAAAATTGAGCAACGTTGAATTGAGCAATGCCACAAGATAGCGCAAGTCAGGCGAGTTGTTAGTGGTAAAAATCGCGTAAGTATCGGTTAAACCGACATATTCTGTCGTCGTATCAAGGGCAAAGCGATTTTCTGGTGCAATAAACGGGGTTATAATTTTGGGTGAACTGTATTTTTCTTTATGCAGAGGCCAAGTAAATCGCCACCAATCGCAATCACCCCGTTTGAAAGCGGCTCGATTTTCCAACGTTTCGCGGTGTTCTTCTAAATAAGCCTTCGCTTTAGGATAATCATCTAAATCTTCAACATTTTCAGGGTAAATCAGATACATTCCCCGAAACCCAAGGTTGTAAGATGTAATATCCTGATTTTTGATATTTTTGCGAACCAGTTCTGGCTCTATTTGGTAATGGTCTAAGGTGGCTTTGTCCACAACAAATACACTGTTTCGGCCAGTTTGCATTCCTTGTCCGATAAAAGTCAGTTCGCCCAAAGGAGTAGTTTCATGATCTATTTGCCGAATAACCTCTGCGACGGTGTCCCCATACAGATTCCAACTATCACCAGTTAGGCTTGACTGACTAAACGAATGTGCCGTTTCATTGAAAGACTCCAGAAAAGCCAGAATATCTATATTTTTATCATGAACGCTATCAGACAGCAGGTAATTGGCTTCTCGCGATGGCATGTCTGTTTCAGATTGAAGCAAGGTGACACAGACTTTCGTCCCCACTTTAGGGAACACTGTATAATTGCCAAAATCTATAATTTGCTGTAACAACGCTTCACTTAACATTATTTGACGTAATTTGCGGGCATAATAGGCTTCAAGATAGTATCTAGCGGTGATAAAGCCAAGTTGCCCCTTGGGAGTCAACAACGATAAGGCACGACGAATAAAATAGTAATAAATATCACTTTTTCCGGCCCAAATATCTGAGAAAGTATCTTTAAGATAAGCGGCATCAGGCGAATTTTGTCCAAAGGTATCATCGACACTCAAATAAGGGGGGTTGCCAATTACAAAGGTAAATCCACTATTCTCTTTAAGAGTTCCATTATCAGCCAAAAAAAGCTCAGGAAATTCTACAATCCAATTAAAAGGACGTTTTACAAGATTATTATCACCAAAATAATTCGATAGATCATGGTTTAATTGATTATTGATTTCGCGGGCTAACTTTTCAAATTCACCTTGCAATTCAGCCGGGTCTCGTAAATTTTGAGATTTTCCTTGTTGAGCCAATCTTAATTTTCTTAGTTCAGCCAATTGGCTTGTATAGGGGGCATAAGATATTTGGGTCTTTTCACCATGCAAAGCAGTTCCACTGAGCAATGCATTCCCAACTTTGATGTTCTGATTTAAGATTAGCGGCAAACGCTTATCTCTGGTCATCGCCCGTAACATTAAGTTTACCGCAGCCAACTCAGCCGCTTGCGGGTCAAGGTCTAAGCCGTATAGGTGACGTTCAAGGATTTGATTTCTGTACTCTTTTAGTCCTTCCAGCTTTTGTTTGTAACCAACTAACTCAATTTGTAGGTCAATGGGTGACAAACCTTGATTGGCTAACGCTTCAAAACGTGCATCTCGCTCGGCAGTAATACGTTCAATTTCAGACGCATAAAACTCTTCCAAAACGTAGAAAGTATATATCAAAAAACTACCGGAACCACATGCGGGGTCAAGAATGGTGAGGGTTGGCTGTCCGTTTGAACCATCAATATCGTCCAATTGTTTACGAGGTTGCCCAAGAATTGGTACTCCATCTGAATGACCATTTTCTGTGGCATATAAATAACGCCCCAACGTCTGGTCAACGATATATTTTACAATATATTCTGGAGTGTAATAGCTACCCTGTGCCTTGCGTGTCTCTAAATTATCTGCCACCTGAACAATACCATTTGTGACGACAAGTGTCTGACCCAAATATTGCTCATACGTGTTACCCATAATGTCCGCAGACATGGCGCGGAAACGAGCATCATACAAATTCAAAATAACGGCATGAAGTACATCTTCACTGATGGTTAGCCGATCACATAGATGGTCAGAAAATAAAGCCCCATTGTGTCGCACATTAAACTGCTGAACAAAATGACGAATTTGGTCAAGTAATGGAACTCCATAGTCTATTCTCTCCCGAATTTCTACAATCGCCCGTAATTGGTCTGCTTTTATCACTAGACGATCTTCCGCATATCGAATGACAACTAACCGATCTAGGACACGCTGAACAACATCTCGCAACTTGTAAACATCAATCTCTCCAGTCTCAGAATTTTCAAGTAAAATCCTATTTTCACGATGTGAAACAATATCTCGTCCTAGCTGTAATCGCCATTCGTTGACTAGCCGTAGGTACTCTTCATCAATATCCAAACGCTCACGGTGGGCACGCAATCCTTCTAAGCTTCCGCGTTGAACTTCTGTAAACGCTAATTGCCAAAGTTCATCAAATCGTTCCAATAACTCATTGGGGGTGTCAAAACTTAAAACAAGTGTATCACGTCGCGCGTTAAATAGACGGAAATGCTCAAAATTGGTTAAAATTGCCCAACGCATACCTGTTTGATAGGCGTAGTTGATGGCCTGTTGTTCTTCACGAGTTCGGTCTACCGACATGCCGGGTAGTTGCAATCGAAGTCGAGCCACTGAACGATTACGCTTATCCTGCACTCTGGCCAAAGACTCAATAGCCCCAAAACGTTTTGCCTCAACAAAAATCAGTGGTTTATCAGCATTAGGGTCAATTTTTAAGGCAATATCAGCGAACCCTGTACCTCGCACATAGGCCTCACGATTATAAAAAATGGGATTTCTAACCAGCCAGCCTAATATCTCGAACAAAGGATCAATAAAGTTTGCTCGAACATTCGCCTCACTTTGAGTCTCTGGTGCAACGAGTGTGCGATATTCTGTGATTAGTTCTTGGATTTTTTCTTTTGCTTGTTGTTGTGTCATAACTCTGTTGTTCACTCATCCAGCGATGGTCATCGTCTGACCTTATCATAAAACGAAGCTCGCAATTAGACAAACGGCCCCATCTAGTTTATGGTTGGTGGGGCGGTACTAAAGGTTGATTTACAACCACTTGACACCATAGTAGCCTTAACCTAAAGGAGATACAAAAATTTCTGATACTAACTTTTTCTTTGGTTTAGCCGGAATCAACACTACAACGGATACTTAACTACGGAACGGATAGTTTTCATCCGTATATAATCGTTGTAAATAGCAAAGAAATCCCATTATTGGTGAAATATATCTGTTGAGTTTTGAAGTATCCACTGTAGTGTTCCGTCAAAGATTCCGTTAGCGTCAGATTATTTTCACAATCTAAAGATTGTGCTATTGAAAAATATTATCTGAAAAACTATAAACTTCTGGAGATATATAAATGGCAAATAATATAGACGATATTATTTTTACCGATAATGATGAGTTAGAATTTGTTTTTGATGATGAAGAGATAGACCTCTCTCTTCTTACAGAGAAGGTTCGTTTTGAGGTGAAGACTCAAACAGACCCTGTTACGTCGTCATCTTCCCAAATAACCGAGATTAAACTAGCCGAAGGAGCGGAGTGGAAGGTTTTGGTAATTGATGATGATCATGAAGTCCATGCTATGACTGAAATAGCCTTGCGAGGCTTTACCTTTAGTGGTAAACCTCTTAACCTGATTTCAGCCTATTCGGGAAAAGAAGCCCAACAACTGATTGATTCTCACCCTGACGCGGCCTTAATTCTGCTAGATGTGGTCATGGAGGAGAAGGACTCCGGTTTGCAGGTGGTCAAATATATTCGGGAGGAGATACAAAATCAACTCATCCGAATCATTTTACGCACCGGACAACCCGGTGAAGCACCGGAAGAATCGGTCATCGTTAACTATAACATCAACGATTATAAGACCAAAACCGAATTGACCCATCGTAAATTATTCACCACCATGATTGCCACCTTGCGCTCCTACCAAGATGTGATGACCATCGAGGCCAATCGCCGTCGTTTAGCCGACCAAGCCGTGGCCTTGCAACAAGAGATTATCATCCGAAAACAGGTTGAAGAGGCCTTGCTGGATACCATGGAGCGTATTCGATTGATAACCAATGCCGTTCCCGCTTTAATCTCTTATGTTGACTCGGAGCAACGGTATCAGTTTGCCAATAAACAATATGAAATTTGGTATGGTATGCCAACATCTGAAATTGAAGGCATGCATATTAAAGAGTTCGCTGGTCAAGCGACTTATGAGCAGATTCAAGAGTCGATTGAACTAGCTTTGTGGGGAGAAGAAGTTAATTTCGAGACGATTTTACCTATAAAAGGGGAAAAATACTCGGTTCAAGTAACTTACGTGCCTCATTTTGATAAGGACGGTCAGACCCTTGGCTTCTTCTCTTTAACCCAAGGATTGCCGGAGGCGTGGAGCCAATGATGAGTGAGAATCATAAATCAGAGCAGGTAAAGATTGGCATTGTCACCGTATCTGACCGAGCCTCACGGGGAGAGTATGAAGACCGAAGTGGCCCAGCAGTACAAGCCTATTTGGAGAGCATAATCAGCTCAAACTGGCAACCTATTACAAAAATAGTACCCGATGAGGCAGAGATATTGACCCAAACGCTCGTCGATTTAGCCGATGAGGTGGGTTGTTGTTTGATTATCACCACAGGTGGCACAGGCCCAACTTCGCGTGACATAACGCCCGACATTACCACCCATGTTTGTAATAAACTACTCCCTGGTTTTGGCGAGGTGATGCGGCGTATCTCGTTTGACAAAGTCCCCACCGCAATCCTATCTCGTCAAATCGCCGGAATTCGAGAGCAAACCCTACTCGTCAACCTACCCGGTAGCCCAAAAGCGATTCAAGAATGTTTGGAGGCAGTTTTTCCGGCCATTCCGCACTGCATTAGCTTGATTGGCGGGCCAACGCTAACTATCAGTCATCAGCGAGAGGTGCCGGTAGTTCTGCACAGGTAGTCGGCTTCTACAGCCCTTCAGAAAAAGATTTTCCCGTGACGCTACAAGCGTCACCTACGATAATTGGAGGTCACGCTTGTAGCGTGACAATAACTTGAAAAAGATTATTTGAAAGACTGTGGTAGTGTTGACCTGTTGACTGATAGCCTTGGGCTAAAGCCACAAGGCTAAAAGCTCAAGACCGCTAAAAGCGGCCTAAATAGCTGGCTTCAGCCTGCTTTAGCTTTTAGCATCGGGATTGATTCCGATGCGTCATCAGTCAAGATAACAACACTACCAGACTGTAGCCGACATGTTGACTGGAAGCCAACTCTCCGTTTGGAAAGTTGGAATTGCCTGACGACATTTCGCAGGAGCTATCCAAATCAAAGATGATGGTTGATTGTTGTCACTCACTTTTGGGCAGCTCAAAGGCTCGGTTGATAGGCTGGTCTAGCACTTGATACGGCTCGAACTGAACCAGCACCACATCCCAGCGGTATCGGCTAATACTGTTAAACAACCCTCGACGAATCCCCTCGATTTCCTTTAATTTATAACTTTGATACCGCCATGAGCCATCAAAGGAATCGCAGGAAATGCTAATTTGAGCGGTCACCGCATCTCCCATCGCGCCTAAAGGCGGTTGACCAGATATCTCCGGCCAGATTCGTAGCTCAAAGCCGTACCCTTGCGGAGGCAAGCGACAGCTACGGTCTGCCCCCCAAAACCATTGGAACTCTAATTTTTCTTCGCTTTGTAGCACCTGATAGTTATCTTTTAGGGCCAACAACTCAATCGCGCCGCCAATCCCCTCAGTACGGAGTGGTTCCGTTGGAACTGGAGCGGGCGGTGGATGACTACCCTGCAACTCAAACACCCGCACCTCAGAAACGGCAATGACGGCATACGGTTCATACTGGATGTAGGCTACATCCCATACAAAGCGTCCTCCACCAACAATTTGCCCTGCCGCAGTCTGACGTAAATCTGGCACTAAATAGTTACGGTCGCCGGTCTTTTCATCACAACCAACCTGCGCCCGGTCTGACTGAGCGTTCATAGCGGCCATCGGGCCATATCCTCTCCCCTCGGGCCAAATTCGAAGCTCAAACCCAAATTCTGGTAAAATATCGGGACAACCGGGCTGAGTTCCCCAACGCCACTTAAAATTGACGGGGCCGGGATTTTCGGGTAAAACGGCTAAGTGAGATAAATCTAACAAATTGATTACGCCGACATCCGGGCCAATCGGGGCAGTGGGAATAGGCCCCGGTGTATTAGTGATGGTAGGAGTTGGGGTAAATGTCGACATGGGAGTCATGGTTGGAGAGGGTGTAGGCGTATAAGGGGTAGGTGTATAGGTTGAGGATGGCGTGGGTGTTCTGGTCGGGATTGGGGTTTGAGTAGGCGTTTCGGTGGGTGTGTTGGTCGGGGTTGGGGTGTCGGTAATAAAATACGCAACCACAGTTTGCTGAGTGATGGGCGTAGTGGTCAATTTTTCGACCTTATCGGTGATGGTTTGATTATTCGTCTGCACAAAATATATCAGCCAACACGATGCCACACAGTTTAACAGGATGGCAATCGCACACCCAAATTGAAAAATGGCGGAACTGTTCGGTTTGTTAGGAGAGGTTGATTCTGTCATGGACATGATCCTTTGGTAGTGTTGCCATGTTGACTGATGGTCATGTCACTCTGAACGTAACGAAGTGGAGAAAAGAGTCTCCCAAAAGTTCATCTGGGTAGGAAATTCCTCAGTTCCGTCACCTCGTAATAACATGGAGGTTTATCAGTCAATAGGTCAGCACTACCGATCCTTTTTGGTCAGCAACTCATCAGGCTCATTAGGAGTTTCCGTGCAAAATTCTACTCACAGACTTAGTACCCGACAGAAAATTTAATCTGAACTAATTAACACAGAGTTTCACAGAGGAATACGGAGATTCACAGAGAAAAAACGAATTATTTTTCTTTTGTGTTACTCTGTGTCACTCTGTGCTTCTCTGTGAATCTCTGTGTTCCTGTTTTAGTTTTCCCTAAGCCACTTTGTCGGGTAGCAAGCTCACAGATATAGATACTCTCGCAAAGTCGCAAAGAAAAATACAAAAACTTTGCCTCTTAGCGACTTTGCGAGATATTTTTCCACTTGATAATCAGGACTCGTTTTGCACGGAATATTCTACAAAGCCCTTTGTTTGACTGAAACAAAAAACTGTTGTCCCTAAATAAGTTACTCGCGCAAGTTAATTAGGGAGCCATGTTTAACCAACCCCAACCAAAAATCTGAACAAAAATAGTGGTCATGGTCGTAACAAACGTCCACATAGTACACATTACTAACACTGCGGCCCACCAAAAGCCGCAACCAAACATAAACCCTTGGTTAAAAGTAGGACTTTGCATATTAACCAGCTCAACTTGATACGATTCTGGATAAAAATCGGATTGGGCGGGCATATCTTGATTGGGTTGATATTCCATCAGGAACACTCCTTGTTTTGTCGATTCGTCGAACTACAGTTGGTTAAGCGTTCGACTGAACTCACGCCAAAAACCAACGGCCTTCAATAATCTCAGTCCACGGCTATCGCTTTTTAGCTGTTTTACCTTAAAATAGTAGCCACCGCGTGATTTGTGGCTAAAAACACCCCATTCTCATGGTTACTCTAATCATGTTGAGAAACGTTAAACTTCTAAATTATAACGAGTATAAAACAACTCTGCAAGTGCGTCAAAAAAATTAATAACTAACGGATGAGCTAGAGATTATGTCATGTTCAATCAATAATATATTTGCTTCTATTAACACCTATTTGTATACTGCTCTACATAAATTTATTTGCACTATTCAGGGGATGTAACGACCCACATGTTAGAATTTCTTAGATCTATTATTCAGTATGATTTTGTTATTTATTTCTTGTTAGCACTTATTGCCGTTTATTTTGTTCGGAAAATATGGGTAGGACGACACAATCGCACCAGTTCGATATTTAGCTTAGAACGAGAGCATGCCAGTAGCGAGATCGCCAATGGTTTTATCGGGCTACTTGTGGTTTTTGGGTTGATGATGGGGGTATTCTATTTAAGTAATACTGTAATTCCCCCAGTATTACCCGATTTGCAACAAACTCCTACCGCCACCCCATTGATAGAGATACCGGACACACCAACGCCGCCGGTGTTGATAAGAACATCCACACCGACATCGACTCCGACCCCAACAATATCGCTGTTTCCAACCTTAGAAGCGGTGACACTCACGCCACCGACCTTGCCGACAACTGCTTCGCAAAATGCAGGACAATCGCCGAGTTGTCCGAACCCTGGGGTGCAGATTACCCGCCCCGGTAATGGGGCCACGATTCAAGGCATGGTGCAGATTATGGGCGCGGCAGTAGTTGAAAATTTCGACTATTATAAGTTTGAATATCGCATACCGGGCGGTGAGTGGGCCTTTGTTGACCGTTATAATATTGCGGTGACGAATGGCGTTTTAGGGGCATGGAACAGCGACACCGTTCCGCCGGGGCAATATGAACTTCGGCTGATTGTGGTAGACCTATCGGGCAACTATCCAACACCCTGTGTCGTTCGCTTGACAGCACAATAAATCAGCACTACCAAAAAAGGTCGAGAGAGTTCTCTCGACCTTTTTAATTGCTATTCTTTGTGGCTAATATACCGTAGGCGACGATGTTTCCGAATTTGTTTTTTGCGGATAATGTGGCGCGGTTTAGGAACCAGATGTTTGTAGGGAGTACATCTCAACCTCCACAAAGCCTCTCTCTGTTCTTTCGCCAGCATCACCACCAAAGAACGTGGCTTAAGCAGATATGCGCTCGGTTCTTCGATTTCCACCTCTTGACCTATAGGATAAATGTCGTTGGGGCTTAACAGTCCCGTATCGAGTGCCAAATGCCAGCGAGTCTCCTCTCGCGGGGGAGGTGGGATGTAGTAAACATGGGACACAACATCGGCATTAAACATCATTAAAATATCGACATCATCCTTTTCAAAACCAGTATTTTCTTTGCTTCCAATCAACAGGCACATCAACTCTTTGGGGTAACTTTTCCAATCGGCATCGGTGCCAGCCGGAGTAAGCCAGATGTCCTTGTCGCTAAAAAAAGTACGCCGACGTAACACCGGATGAGCTTGTCGGAGGGCAATCAGTTGGTGGGTAAAACGGAACAGTTCAGCATGCTTTTCGCGCAATGTCCAGTCATACCATGAGATTTCGCTATGTTGACAGTAGGCGTTGTTGTTGCCCTGCTGGGTGCGCCGAAACTCGTCGCCCCCATTTAGCATGGGCATGCCTTGCGACAGCAGTAGGGTGGCAGTCATATTTTTGGCTTGCCGAGTCCGAATTGCCTCAATTTCAGGGTCATCGGTTGCCCCTTCATAACCGTAATTATAGCTCCAATTATGATTATGCCCGTCTTGGTTATCCTCACCATTTGCATTGTTATGTTTCTGATCATAACTGACCACATCATTCAAGGTAAACCCGTCATGGGCGGCAATAAAATTGACACTACGACTCGGTGGGCCTAAATGTTCGTAAATATCAGAACTCCCGGCCAAACGAGTGGCTAAAGTGCTGGTCAAACCTACATCACCTCGCCAAAATTGCCGTATATCATCCCGATATTTATCATTCCACTCTAACCAACGTCCACCCGGAAACTTACCGACTTTGTAGGTGTCGATATCCCACGGCTCGGCGATAATCTTCACCCCTCGCAAAAACGGGTCTTGGGCAATGCGGATAATCAGAGGTGGTGCTTCTAACAGAACCCCGTTGTAATCTCGACATAGACTGGCCGCTAAATCAAACCGAAAGCCATCTACATGCATCTCATGCGCCCAATAACGCAGACAATCAATCACAAAATCCTGCACAATCGGATTGTTTACATTGAGCGTGTTGCCCACACCGGTTGGATTCATGTAGTAACGGGGGTTTTCGGCCAAGATATAGTAGATACTATTATCAATTCCCCGAAAACTGACCGTTAGTCCCATCTCATTGCCTTCAACCGTATGGTTAAAAACTACATCCAAAATCAATTCCAGCCCCGCTTTATGGAGCGCTCTGACCATCTCTTTAAACGCCAAAACAGCTCCGCCCGGTTCAGTGCGGTGGCTATAGTTCTCATGCGGGGCAAAAAAGGCGAGGCTATTATAGCCCCAATAGTTACGCAGACGCTCGCCTGTCTCTGGATTTTCTCGATTTAGCTCCAACTCATTAAAGAGATGAATCGGCAGTAGCTCAATGGCGGTGACACCCAGTTTTTTGAAATGGGGAATTTTTTCGATTACTCCGGCGAAGGTACCGGGATGCTTGCTTTTGGCCGAGGAGTGGTAGCTCAAACTGCGGACATGGGTCTCGTACACAATCGTCTCGTTCAGGGGACGATTGAGGGGACGGTCGCCTTGCCAATCGAAGCCATCATCACCATAGACCACACATTTTGGCATGCTCTTAAAGTCGGTTACGGATGAAAAGGATAAATCAGCCTCTTTACCAAGCGGGTCATACCCACAGGCGTTAGAGAAATCCCACTCTGAGCCGCCAATAGTCGCTTTGGCATAAGGGTCGAGCAACGGTTTGTACTTGTTAAACCGATGCCCTTCGCTCGGTTTGTACGGCCCATCCATCTGATAAAGATAGAGTTGCCCATGTTCTACGCCAAGCAGTTCGACATGCCATATATCGCCAGTGCGATTTTCGGTGGGAGTTAACTCAAACCGATGGCTCGGCGTGTCATCCTCACGGTGGTTAAACAGCAGGAGCCAGACACGAGTGGCATGACGGCTAAAGATAGAAAAGTTGGTGCCGGTTGGTGTAACCAGCGAGCCTAATGGCATCGCTCGACCGGGTAACGCGTTAATAACTCTATCCGATTTGATAGAGTCGGCGGTAGATATTGAATAATCGGTCATTAGTTTAGTATTTGAGAGATTCAGAGATTCGATGAATCTCTCAATTCTCAAACTGTCAAATCTCTGAATCGTTGAGTCGCCGAATTATTAAATCACCGATTCATTTCTAGTTTATGGGAAGTTTGACCGTAAAACAGGTCTTATGCGGCACGGAGAACAGTTCAAGCGCGCCGCCATGCATCTGGTTCACGATTTTTTGGCTGATATGTAAGCCCAGCCCCATGCCTTCGCCGGGGTCTTTGGTGGTAAAGAATGGGTCAAACACCTTACGTTGCAGTGACGAGGGGATACCCGGCCCGTCGTCTTCAATTTCAACCACAATCTGGTGGTCTTGTTGATAGGTGCGGAGCGTAATCGTGCCTTGATAGCCCATCGCATCAATGGCGTTATCAATCAGGTGAACGAGCACTTGATTGAGTTCGTCGGGATAGCCATGGATCGAAGGTAGGTTACGGTCGTAATCACGCTGAATCGAAACGCCTGCTTTCAACTCTCGGCGGAAGTTGAGTAGCGCATCTTCTAGCTCATCGTAAATATCGACCTCATCAAAGAGCGCCTCTTCCATGTCAGAGTAGGTTTTGAGGGCTTGGGATATATCGGCTACTCGGCGCGAGCCTTGGCGAATTTTTTCCAGCAGGCTGTACATTTGGTACGATTTACTCAACCAGATTAAGGCCACCAGCAGTTGGTTGGGAGTGAACTTCTCGGCTAAATCATCAACTTGATTCGCAGTATAGTTCAGATTGACCAGCATGGGAGCGATGTTCATGGCATCGGCAATACCCAATCCGGTCAACGCGTCCTCCAGTTGGATTTCGCGGTCTCTCTGCTCCACTTCATCCATTTTGATAAGACTACTAGCTTGACGATGAAGCCGTTTTTCTAGGGTAAAAAGGACATCAAGCTGGGGCAGGGATAAGCCGATTTCATACAGGCGTAACCGTACTGGGCCAAGCTGATTCATAACCTCTCGTAACTGCTCTGCGCCCCGCTGAGTGCTGGCCGCGGGGTCATCCAGTTCATGGGCCACGCTGGCCGTAATCGTACCGAGTTGAGCCAACTTCTCACTCTCTCGCAACATCGACTCCGTAGAGCGAAGCCGTTTGATAATCGTCTGCAAAATGCCCAACGCCGCGGCAGAGCTAGATTCTAAGAGTTGGTAAAAATGTTCGCGACTAATTGCTAACAGTAAACTGTCACTTCTGGCTCGCGTTCCGGCGGTTCGAGGTCCTTTTTCAACGAGGGACATCTCGCCTAAAATTTCCCCTTCACCCAACACAGCTAAGACTTTTTCACCCTCGGGGGCGGCCTTAAACACGTCAATCTGTCCATAACGAATGACATAAGCGTGGTCACCGCTACTGCCTTCCTTGAACAGTTCGTCCCCTTCTTCAAGATGTACTTCTTCAACCATTTGGGTAAGGCTAATCAAATCCTTGTCTGACAAGCCAGCAAAAAGTAACACATTGCTTAAGAAATCTTGATGCATGGTTACAGTGCCTCCTTAATTATATGGGACGTTGCAAGATGATACGCTGACTGGTTCAAATCCTGATGTTCCCATACGTCTGTTCGTGAAATTTTGAAAAGTATTAATGTCCCTTCCATTTTAACTGCTTGTCAACCTGACTGCAATAGGTAAAAAATCCACCTTTGTTAAATTAGGAAATAGGTACTTATTGCCAGTATGCGGATAGGGTGGCTCCACCGTCTCGATAGAAACGATGTTGTGTACAGTCTTTCAGATAATGGTTTTCAATTCAAGACCAACCTTCCCGCAAGTTCTAAACTTGCGGGAAGGTAACGGCTGAAAATGTTTATCTGAACATCTATAGGTAGCTTTGTTGCACCCCCAACCATGTGGTCTTATCAGTCAACGGGTCAGCACCACCTTTTTTCCAACACATAATAGTTACGGTCGTCATGTCGTAACAAATCGGTGACGGTGTATCCGGCTTTAAAGGCAGTCTCAAATAGCTGGCGAAACTGTTGTTGCCACTGTTGGGCCACACTCATCGCTTTTGTTTTTAGTCTGTTCATATCCGCAGGAAGTTCAATGAAACATGTTTGATCTGTAAAATCTTGAACTTGAGGAGTTGGAGCGAGAAATCCATCGACAAACTTGGTGGTGTGGTTGATGATGGTATAGGCTGACGGAAACTGGTCGGTAGGTTGGCTGAGACGCTGTTTAACATGGTCGCTGTCCAGCCACCATTCAACCCGAAAACGGTCGGTTTCTAAATCGGTATTAAAGCCATCATGCATGTTGCCGTATAGGTTACGATAATAGGTTCGGCTAATCACCCCTAATTTATGCAGGTTCAGCCGAGCATTACGCCCCTGTAGCGGGTCAAAGGTCCAAGTAATCAGTTCAATCCCTCGCTCTAGGGCTAGGTCTCGTTGAGCCAGTTTGATTTGATACCCTAACTGCTTATTCTGCTCATCTGGAATCACCCCAACTTGATGTGAGACTAACTTGAGACGTTTATGATTGGGCTGTTTATTGTGATGAAGCGCAAGAAAGGCGATGATAAATCCAATAATTTGGTTCTCCTCATTATAAGCTAGGGTCACCATGCCCGATTCTTTGGCTATCGTTATCAAAATATGGACAGGGATAACATCTGTATCATGACAACTCCATATTGATTGCTGGAGTTGTTCGACGGTCATGCACTCTGCGATTGTGGTAACGGGTTGAATTCTGATTCCCATGAAATAGCCTCACTAGTACAAGGCGGCGCAAATTCTCCGGTATCATGCCTGCAACCGCACGCAGTACAGAGGTTTTTTACTACCAGAAAACTTCTGCCGAGCTGTACTAGGGTTTTTGGTATTCATTAGACTAAGGAACGGGATTTTAAAACTTGCGCGTTTCGCCTTCGACAAGCTCAGACGAGATGTGCCTGAGCGTTCGACTAAGCTCACGTCGAAGTCTTGTCGAAGGCGAACGCCTCAAACATGCACAAGTTAATTAATGCTCATTCCTAAAGAGATGCTCTCTACGATTTTAACATTTTGCAGACGTTTCGCCAAGTTACTAACCCATTTCGGATAAATGACATGATACAGGTTCTACAAAAGTTTGTCGATTCATCGAACTACAACTTTTTTGGATACAGATAAACACACAAAAACACGGATAATACAAAAACCTATGTTAATTAGCGTTTATTTGCATTCAAAATCTGATTTTATAGGAAAACGATAAATTTCTGGTTCAAGATATCACATTCTTAAAACCTATGTTTACTTTACATAATCACAGGTTGCTATTTATTCTGGATATGGGTATAATGAAGTGATTTATCTCGGTGCTAGATTGTCGGTCTAAGAGATGACAAACAAAACCAGTTTGATCTTTATCATTATATTTATGGTGCTGTTAGGCGGGTGTCGTAATGAGGCGACCGGCGTAACAACCGCAACGGTTACCCCGACTACTCAATCAACCCCGTCGGCGGTGCCAACTCCTACCACAGAGCCAACCGCCACGCCTGACCGTTCTGTCGAGGACGGTTTGCCAGTTGTGGCTAGGGTGAACGGTCAACCCATTTTTAAAGAGGCCTATGACCAAAAACTCACCGAGCAAATTCAACAGTTAGAGCAGGAAGGGATTGATGTGAATACCGCTGACGGACAGCGGGTTTTGGTTCAGCGTCGCCAAATGGTGTTGGATGACTTAATCGACCAGTTGATTATTGAACAAGTGGCCCATCAACGAGCAATTACAGTCACGACTAGCACCCTTGATGGTATTGTTGAGGAGATGAGAACCTTTCCAGAAACGCCCGACTTTGAGTTGTGGTTGGCGGAAAACCACCTGTCCATTGACGAATATCGTAACTTATTACGGTCTGAGCTAATTAGTCAGCAACTTAAAGAGGTTGTCTCGCCCATACCAGATACGGCTGACCAGATTCAGCTACAGTACCTGATTATGGCTAATCAAACTGAGGCAACCACCATCTCTCAGCAGTTACGGCAGGGCGATATAGCGTTTGATACGCTGATTCAGCAGTATCCGAATCAACAGGCTGGTATATTTGCCACCTCACGCTGGCTACCTGTTAAATCCGGTATTTTGCCACCGCATGTTGAGGCGGTTGCTTTTTCTGCTAATCTGGGTCAGGTCAGTGAGCCGATAAAATCGACCGCTGGAATTTATATTGTTAAGGTTATTGATAAACAGTCAGACCGTCTTTTAACAGATACCCTAAAATACCAGTTGCAACAACACCAATTTTTTGATTGGTTATCGCAACAGCGAAGTATTGTAGCCATTGAACAGTATAATAAGGATTAAAGCGTGAAACGTGAATATGTGATGCGTGAATACGCAACACGTATCACATATCCTTAAAAATGGCTAAATTTATGCAACCAACTAATCAAAACCGTCCTTTTTTAGCGATTATTATCTTAGTCAGTTTAGTGGCAATCTTTTTGTCGATTGTGCTGACCGCAGTCCTTATTCTTTTTGTAACCAGTCGTCTAGGCGAGACTGAAACACCTCTCTCGCCAGCAGAATTAGCAGAGCGTCCATTTGGCATCTTAGAGGTGGATAAGGTTGATCCCGCCTTGGCCCTGATTTCATTGGGCGGTGTGCCAGAAGAGCAGGTTATCAACAACGCCCTCGAAAAATCTCGGCCCGAAACAGCACTATCGGCCTTACTATTTGCCCCGTTTCCGGCTGACCGTGAAACCGCCGGAAACTACATTCGGCTGGCCGATATATATCGGCAAATCAACGAGTCTTATAAGGCAACTTATGCCTATCAACAAGCCGCTGACATTGCCATTATTGCACCTGATATTCCCGCTAATATTCGAGCTGACATTTTGCTGTTAATTGGTGAGGGGCTGGTGGCGAATCAAGATATTGAGTTGGGAAAACTGTATCTGGGGCAAGCCTTTAACTTGGCCTCCTACAGCCCCTATCTGCAAGCCACCCAACGTCGAGCTATTTTTGAGCGGCTGAATAAAATCTACCTTGATATAGGCGAGCGTGCTTTGGCTCGACAAAGTTTAGATTTAAGTGCCAATCCGCCTTTGGTGGCCTCCTTAACCCGAAGCGCGTCCCATCTGCCACCGATTGAGCCAAAAGCAACCTCGGCCACACTCCAAGGGGTGGAGGCGAATCGCTGGCAAAAGGCGCAACAACTGGCCGCTCTGTTGGTCGAGCGAAGTGGAAACGCCTCCGATTCTGCCTACAACGATTTACGAGACGCACTCTTGCAAGAAGATGAGCAGAAATTAGCGATTCTTGAGGATGAATTGGCCTCTACTACGCAAATTTCAGAGCAAATCAATGTTTTGGCCGCTCAAGTCCAGTGGTTGACGATTAAATATAAGGTGGCTCAACAAGGGTATGGGGTCAGTTTAGTGCCGGAGTGGGAGATCCAAATCTCTCAAATTGAAAGCGAACTTAACAATCGGTATGCCCGTTTATTTGGCTTGTATGATGATTTGATTGTCGCCTTGCCCGACATCTCGCAAATTAACGAAGCCAATCAAGAAAAACTACCGTATCAGATTTTATACGGGGAGTTGGGGTTATATCCAAACTATCCGCAACAGTTACTCCGTCAACAGTTGATGGAAGCAATCAACCAAACCTTGGTCGATGAACCAGAGCAGACCTTACGTTTAAGTACCGACATGGTGAACGACCGAGAACGATATATCTTTGAGCCGGTAAACTAATACCTCAACTTCGTAACCGTTCACCCCTCGTTCCCAATCTGGAGATTGGGAACGTATTTGCCATAAAAACTCTGTTTATGACATGTTGCAAGTCACAAACAGAGTTTGCTTGAGCAATTGTATTCTCAAACCCAGTTTGAGAACAAGGGGCACCTGTAGGAATCGGAATTAAATAAGTTGCGCGTTTCGACATCGCCTTCGACAAAGCTCAGGCTACGTCGCGCCGCCTGAGTGTTCACTGAGCTTCACGCCGAAGTCTTGTCGAAGGCGAACTATCAGCATGCACATGTTAATTAATGCTCATTCCTTAACAGTCGCACGAATAGCCTATAATAATAAGGGAGAAGATTTTTATGGCGAGCTTAGATGACCGATTAGCAACAGTGTTAATATCGATGTTTGTAGGTTTAACCGCATTGTCTTGTATGTGTTATGCAGTGATATTCCTCCAACCGGATATTCAGATAAACCCGCTTAGTCCCAAACGGGCAACGGTGGCGGCGGCGAAAATAACGGTTGCCGCTCCCTCACCGACCCTGCCCCCGCGCCCAACGGAGGAGCCATATCCACCGACATGGACACCCTCTCCAACCAACACACCGGGCCCAACAAAAACACCGACTCAAACCCGTACCCCCACGCCGACCAAGACCAACACACCAACAAAAACCTCTACACCGACAAAAACCAATACCCCCATCCCGCCGACGTTGCCACCACCACCGACCAATACGCCAACGCCCTATCCTTTCGTCATCTCCTCTCACAGCAGTAAAAATAACTGCGCCGATGTTGGTTTAGAAGGGACAGTTAACGGGGCAGATGGTCTGCCTCTGGCTGGAGTAACGATTGAGTTTGGCGAACTAGGGATTTCTGGTAGTCGTTTTCAAAGTACCACCAACGGAAATGGACGGTATACAGGGCTGTTGCTTCGGGGTGACGGCCCACACGCATATTCTGCTCATGATTGGTTTGCTTATGTGGTGGTAAATGGCGAGCAGGCTAGTCAGCCCTTTACTTTTACCACTGACCCGATTCATGCTCGCAACCGAAAAGGTTGTGACCTGCATGATGATGATAAAGGAAACGATGCTGGATGTATTGAAGACCCCTGTCGAGTGAGTGGGACAGTGCAAGTTAAGGTTATTAATTGGCAGTTGCAGTTATTTAATTAGATAATTAAATGCATTTTTGGAGTCCAAACCTTTAGGTTTGTAACCGTTCACCCTCGTTCCCAAATTGGATTTGGGAACAAGGGGGACGCATTTTTGGACTCCACAGAATCATTGTGAGGGGATCATGAATAAACATATTTTAAGTGGAAAACTGGCTCTCGTGACTGGGGCTTCAAGCGGGCTAGGGGTTGATTTTGCCCGCGGTCTAGCCGAATTCGGCTGTAATTTAGTTCTAGTCGCTCGCCGAGAGAACCGATTGCAAAAGGTTAAAGAGTCTCTAATCAACGACTATGGAGTTGAGGTGACGGTGATTCCGATGGATTTAGTCCAACGGGAAGCCCCGCAACGTCTCTACGACCAGCTTACAGAGATGGATAAAACGGTTGATGTGCTAATCAACAATGCCGGATTTGGTCTGCATGGTGAATTTGTTGATATTCCTTGGGAAAAAGAGGGCAACATGCTCGACTTAGACATCGTCACCCTGACCCATTTAACCAAACTGTTCGTGAAGGATATGGTCGCCCAAAATTTTGGCTTTATCATGCAAGTTTCGTCTATTGGAGCTTACCAACCATCCCCAACCTACGCCACCTATTCCGCAGCCAAAAGTTACGTCCTCTATTTTGGCGAGGCGTTAAACTACGAACTCCGGAACGTGAATGTCAGTTGTACGGTGGTCTCACCCGGCATCACGGCCACCGAATTTTTGCAAGTATCTGGTCAAAAACCAACCCTGTATCAGCGAATCATGATGATGAAAAGTGCTGACGTAACTCAGATTGGACTTAAGGCTATGCTCAAACGTCGCTCAAGTGTGGTGCCGGGCTGGCTCAATGCGTTTATAGCATTTTTGACTCGGTTTATGCCGCGTCGAGTATCGGCCATGTTGGGTTATAAATTAATGACTATGCAATAATTCGCCTTGATTTACACAGTTATCTATCACCAAAAGCCCGTCAGGTTATTAATGACTGACGGGCTTTTTTTTGTTGTAGTAACCCAATCTGTTTTGAGGTAACGTTAACTTGGTTGTCAGTAAGCGAGTTTTGTGGTATCTTAGGGCATTATAATTGCTGATATTCGGTCAACCAATTAATGTTGGGTGGTTGGCGATAGAAATATACATGATACCATGAAAGGCATATAACAAGGAGAACAACCATGACTATATCAATATTAAACGACCCAGCTACCCGCGCCACAGCTATCAAGAGCCTGATTGCGGGTGGGTTGGGATTAGCCAGTTTAGTGACTGGTCTTGAGCCGTTGGCCGCGATCGTGGCCGGTGTTGTCGGAGGCGTGAGTGGCGAACTGGTGGCTGGCATTGTTGATGGCGCGGCGGATGAGGTGAGTGAACGTTGGTTCACCAAGGATGGCGCGCTCAATCATCATATCATGACCGCTTTGAGCCAAGCCTTTCGAGAGGCGGTGCAACAGTTGGAACTGGATTGGCAACAGGACGACCATTACCTGAGCCTGCATCATTCTGAGCCGGAGTTGGCGGAACGTTCTCTGGAACTGTTGCAATGGTTGCGAGCGGACGCGGACACCCTGTTTCAAGATGAGGGGACGCTCCAAGAGACGTTGGAGTCGGACAATCTTCTCAGGCTTATGGGGACGGACAGGACGGACAGTATAACCAAGGAGGAGAGCGCGCGACAGTTCCTCAACCAAACGATTGATGATTATCTGTCGGAGATCAACTCGTTAGCCATGTTTGCCAAAGAGCATCTGGCTGACCGGTGGCTGTTCCGCTTTGGCGAGATTCTGAAAAGTGAGGCTGGCAGTCCGGCTTGGCGAGCATGTCAACGGTTGTGGCAGAGTAGCTTGTCCAAACAGGTGACGCAGATTCAGCAATCAAATGCCAACATTCAGGCTGACATGACCGATTTACGGGATTGGTTAGGACAGTGGGAATCTCGATTGGATAGTTTGCCCGACTCGGAACATGAGCCAACTGGCATGGCCGCCTTGGAGCAAGCCTTAGCCCCAATCGCCAGCCGTTTGGCTGACATCAAGGATGATACGAGCCATATTCGGCAAGATGTGGCCCGGTTGCGGCAGGACATGGAGAAACTGTTAGCCAACACCACGCCTAATATCCGAAAGCGAATCTATGATTTCAGCAATCTGATTGAGGAGAAAACACGTGATTTCGTGGGACGGGCGTTTGTTTTTCAGGCGATTGATGCGTTCATTGACAATAATCCACGCGGCTATTTCTTCATTCGGGGTGAGCCGGGCATTGGGAAGTCATCTCTGTCGGCTCGGTTGGTCAGTCAGCGAGGGTATCTGCATCATTTTAATGTGTTGGGCGAAGGTATCAACAAACCGAGTGATTTTTTGGCGAATGTTTGCGCGCAGTTGATTGCTCGTTATCATCTCGATTATCAGAGTTTGCCGCAGGGAGCGACTGAAAACTCCAATATCTTGAACAAACTGTTACGGGAAGCGGTGGAGAAACTATCACCAGATGAGAAGATTATTATACTGGTTGACGCTTTGGACGAGTCTTACACCAACAGCCATCCCAAGGGCGTTAATCTGCTCTACCTGCCGACCTATCTGCCGGACAGCAATTCCCGCTTTGACATTTTTTCAGGATGTTTCCCTTGAAAGCGGGAACAGCTTACAAAGATATTTGCCTAAAATCTATTTATGTCTAAAGTATAGACATACATAGAACTTAGTTGGGAGGAC
>JAUCGB010000062.1 GCA_030377895.1 Anaerolineales bacterium HSG24 | reverse complement strand
ATATGGCTGATGTTCCGGTGCAACGGGAGAAAATCACCGTCATCGGTAACTACAGCTACGATAAGCCATTCTTTATTGATAGCGACCTGAATCTGACCATCGGTGGGGATACGGAGCAGTATCAGGCCCAGCGCAGTAGCCGAGCTAAAACAACCCAAACGGTCAACATTCCTAGCCCGACCCGAGCCGAGTTCTGGCTGAGAAGTCGCGGTGAATCGCCAGTCACATTCACCCTGAGCAGTCCGAGCGGTGATAGCTACAATGGCAATGGTGTGCCGGATGGCGCGGCCTATCATGAGTTTGTGGAGTATGTATCGAACGGTACTACGAACATCTCAATAGTACCAGCCGCAACGACATGGCAGAATCTTTCCTTGTCGGTGGATGGACAGGTGATTAGTGACAGTTTCCAAACAGCGGCCTATCTATCGGCTCTTACCGTCGGTGAGCATGCTGTCAAAGTGACCGATGGTGGCACGACCTTGCTAGAGCAGACGGTCAGCCTGAGTGACAGCACTGATTACAGTCTCTACCTATATGATGACGGTGGCACGATGAAGGGCATGTTCAAAACCAATGACAGTATCCCGACCATCGATAATGGCCTGATTCGAATGTTGAATCTGCGGGCTGGCAGTCCGTCGATTGATGTAACCTTGAGTCGGGAAGATGGCAGCGAGATACCGTTGGTGACAAGCTTGGCCTATCAGCAAAGTAGTGACCTGATAGAAACCATCGCCTCAACCAACTACTACACCCCCGACCTGAACACGTTGGACAGCCAAGAACTATTGACGGTGACGGTCAAAGAGGCTGGCAGCGATAATCTGGTCGCCACAACCTTCGTCTATCTCAGCCCGGGCAGTCAGGTAGCCCTGTATCTGTTGGATTATCAAGGTAATGGTTTTGTCGTGGATACGGTTGATCGAACCATGAAACGACAAACCACTGTCGGTTATGTGATTGATACCGCCGAGACTGGCACATGGTCGCTTTATCTTGACCAATTGACAAACGATTATGATCTCGATATTCAAGTGACCAAACCAAAACCGCAGTTTAGTAACGTCAAAATCGTTGACCAGACTCTGCAATGGGAGTTGACCAGCGGTCAAGCTAATACCGCCGTTGATGTCTATTACCAAACCGAGCCGACAACGGGCGACACATACATCGGCCAAACCGTCACCGGCACGATAGCGAGTGCCTTAGACGGTAGCCAACAAAGTTACGCCTTAGATGTGAATCTGTTACCGAGTGGTACATACTACGTTTACTTGGTGGCGAATGATGGGATCAACGAAACGATCAAAGCGGGCGCGAGCGAAACACTGGTCGTGGCCCATACATGGCCCGAAAGTTGGACGGCCAATCTGAGCCTGACTCAAACCGACTATCGCCAAGTGACCGCTACATGGGATCGATTCCCCAATCCTGACTTTGACGAGTATCTGCTGGTGTGGCAAACGAAAGGCAGTACCGATACCAACAGCCTACCGTTGGATAGTACAACCTTCAATCGCGAACTGATTATCAACAACCTGAACGCTGGTGTCACCTATCAGATGTGGGTCGTTGGTCGAAATCTCCAAACTCAACAAAGTAGCAAATCCGAACTGGCCGAAATCTTGGTCAAAGGGGCTGAGTTTGAACTGATTGGCCCAATCGACATGCCGACGATACAGGTCGGTCAGCCTGTGACGATGAGTATCGAGGTCAAGAGCAACCTAGAGCCGTATCCCGAACCAATCAAACTGTCCGAAGCGTTGGATATTCCGACCGGTTTGGATATTACCTTCATTCCTGACAGTATCATCCCGACCAAAGACGGTGTTGAGGTACAGGCAGTGATTCAGGCCGGTGAGCTTCTGCCCAACGGCATGCTAGAAACGTTGATTACTGGCTTTGGTGGTGGCACGGAGTTCTCGCTACCGTTTAATCCGAACATCATCGCTCCGGTTTTCACTATTGGTGCATCAACTGACCCGATTTTGGTTACGGACTTACAGCCGGGTAGTTTGGTCTTAACGCCCAATCGCCAGAACGGGCATGACCGAATCATCAACATCAGCGTGATTAGTGCTTCGCAACTGTCGGCGACGATAAGTGATGATGCACTGGCGGATGGCGAAACAGCCACCATCACCCTGACCGACTTTGGCATGGACGAGCCGGGAAGTTACAGCTTGATTCTGCGGTTGGATGATGGTGTTCATACCGTTGACATCAGCCGTACCATCACCATCAACCGGCCTAGCTTCAATCTTTATCCGACCAGTTTGGATAGCTTGACCGAGACGTTGCATCTGCAATCGACTCCCGGCTTCGACAATGTCTTCCGCGTACCGTTGGCGATTACCATAGATGGTTGGGGACAACCTATCAACCTGATTTTGAATGATAGCACCCCAATTCCGCATGGTCGCTTTGGTTTGGTGACACAGTCTGGAGCTAGAACTGGTTTAACCTTCCAGCACTTGGTCGGCCTAGAGCTAGATACCCTGCCCGACGACCAACTGACCAACTGGTTGATTTTCAACCAAGCCGGAGAAGCGGAACTGTATATCGAAGTGAGTGCCGACACCCCGGCGGGCGATTACCTAATCCCCATGCTGGCCGAGAGTGACGGCGAGGAACTACCTGTTGAGGTTCTGCTAGAGGTCAGCCACGCGATTCTGACGACAGGGCCGCCGGATAACATTAACGATGTTTATCTGCCGGTGCTTATGAAGTAGGACGTGGGACGTGGAACGTGTTGCGTATTGCGTGTTGCGTGTGTAAATATTCAGTGAACTCGCCAGAAAGAGCGTCAGAAACCCGATTTCTCAAAGAAATCGGGTTTCTAGGGCGGTATTACTGAACTTTTACACATAAAGCGTCTCGTTCCCTGTTTGGGAACGAGACGCTTTTTCATTCTTCATTCCTCATTCTTCACTCTTCACTCTTCACTCTTCACTCTTCATTTCCCACACCACCCGCTCAAAGCCCACCGAGACCACCGTGTGGCTTTTCAAGCGTAATTTATCCCCGTAAATCTCATGTAATCCCTGTCGATAGCGGCTCAGTTGGCTATCGGCATCATTCAACTTGGCCTGCACCTTGGGTAACGCTCGCAGTTTTTCCTCGCTCAAGGCACGTACCTCCGCCCCACTCAAACCAGTCTCTTTCAATTTGAGATACTTAAACTCAATCACATGGTCAAGCAAGGGATAGGGTCGCATGTCGGGTCGGATGATCATGGTCAGGTCGGCGTAACCCCGTTGCAAGGTTGTCTCCGAATCGACGGTGTAGTACAGACCGTTATACAACACCGTCACAAAGGCGGTCTTGATGAGCAATTCATCCGCATACTTGTAATCGCGATTATCAAATACCGTAAACCGTTGCTCGATGAACTCACATGTCGGTTGCAGATTGCCGGTGGTATAGAAAATTTCAGCCACTCGCTCGGCTTCATTCTTGTTGAACTTGGGCAAGAGAATCTTCTGGAGCCGCTCAAAGTAAAGCCCCCTGATTGTCAGATTCGGCACTCGCAGAATCAGTCTTCTCAAACCTTGTTTACCACCAAAAGTCAACATGCCCAAATAGTAGAGCAGAGAGGCCACGAAGGTATCGTCATCCTCCGTTTCTAACATCTCTCGTACCCCGAATCGTCCTGTTATTTTGGGTACTGTCAACGGTTCATGCTCATCGAGTGCTTTCAGGATTATCTCTGGGCCACCGGGCAAAAGGGCCACATACTCCAACTTGCGCCGGTCTGGGGCTAGATTGATGTCAAGCATCTCCTCGGGATATTCACAATACCTCTGAAGATACTTCAAAAAGTAAAATATCATGGTCGGATTATAAATCCGCTCGGCCTGATTGGAATCGTCTGGTTTAGACGGGGCATCGGGACGATACACCGTCTGATTGGTGAAGGTGTAGCCATCATAAAAGCGTCGCATCATGTTCATCGTTTGGTCGGTTTTTTCGTGAGACAGGCGGCAATAGACAGCAATTTGCTCCAACATCTCGACCACCTCGTTCTCTCGGAAGCCACATAAATCGTTAAACTCGGGTTGGAAATAGATATTCTCTGCCACATGTTGACCACTGGTCAAGTCACTCATGACCACTGGCGAGACCCCAGTTATGAAGACTCGTTCCAACCCCATGCCGGCCAACGTTCCCTTGATGATCTTGAAAATCATTTTGAGAATCCCTTCCCCCTGTATCAACCGCTCATACCGTTGTTGGCCTTGTTCTCGGCTGACCATGACCTCGTTGGCAAAGTTGTCATACTCATCAATCAATAGGTAGAGCCGATGGGGGCTGTTGTGAATAGCCGCGAGAACAGCTTGAAACGAGGCAAAGCCATCTGTTTCGATAATGTCGATTGGATAAGATAAAAATTTTTCATAATGACGAGAAAAAAGCCTTATTTGTTGATTAATATGGTTAAACAAAGAGCGTTCAATCTTATTCACCTCGCCTCGTGGATCAACCATAGAGAAGTCCCACTTCATCACAAAATATTGATTATGGTTCGGAGTCGGATTCTGCCCAATCGCCAACTGACCGAACAGTTCCTCAAATCGGTCTGCTTTGGCGAGGTCGTAGTAGTTCTCTAGCATGGAGAGGAGTAAACTCTTACCGAACCGGCGTGGACGTAGAAACAGAATGTTATCTCCTATTTCTTCAAGCAGGTGAATCCGGTCGGTGCGGTCTACAAATAGATAGTTTTTTCTGATGATTTTTTCAAAATCACAATAACCGTAGGGAAATTTTAGTTTCGATTTCAGTTTCATGGATTAAGTCTCCTTTTCTTAATTATAGCTGATAGGAGGTGAAACGTGAGCCGATTTTTCGTTAACCTACCTTAAAGATTGTCTCCATGTCACATTTTGGTGACAAATTGTCCATGTTTGGTGACATGATTCGGCCCAATTCGGGCATGCGCTTTTTGAAATAGTGTGATATGCTTTGTTCTGTCAAGTAAAAATGTCCCTTGCTACCCGACAAAGTAGTTTAGGAAAGGCTAAAACAGGAACACAGAGTTTCACAGAGATGCACAGAGGGACACAGAGGAAAAAATAAATCTCTTTTTTTAAAAAACTCCGTGAATCTCTGTGTTCCTCTGTGAACCTCTGTGTTAATTAGTTCAGGCTAAAAATTTTTGTCGGGTAGTAAGAAGCTTGCGGGTAGATTGTTGCCCAATTTTATGGAGCGCAAGAAACATGATTAGAAATAATCCCAAACCTGAATGGACACATGGCAGCTCGTCCATCTATTTCTTCTCGTTATAGTCATTCGATAACTAGTACAACGAGGCGTAAATCCTCCGCTAGTTAATCCGGAGTGCAAGAATTCTATTCTTGCCGTCAAAATAGAATTTTGACACTCCAAAACTACTGGCTTAGGAATGAGTCCTAAATAAGTTGCGCGTTCCAGAGTGGTTCAATCTTTAAGATTGAACCACTCTCATGACCAATATGCACAAGTTAATTAATATCCATTCCTTACTTCTGCCGAGCAGTACTAGACTAGCGACCGCCTTGTTTGTCCATTCATTCCCCTCACGTTAAAATGAGTGGCTTGGCGACAAAACGTAATTTACCATTCACCATTCACCATTCACCATTCACCATTCACCATTTACCATTTACCATTTATTTACCATTTATTTACCATTTTATTCCGCAAGAAACTATGATGCAAAAATACAGTTATATCAGCCTAATCGTTATTTTGTTGTTCACCTTATCCATCACAACCGCCCATGCTCAAGGCGGTGATAAGCTCAAATTTGACCATCTCACCGTTGAAGATGGCCTGGTCAGTAATCAAGTCAACCGAGTTTTTCAAGATCAACGGGGTTTTATGTGGATTGCTACCACCAACGGGTTAAATAAATATGATGGCTCTACATTTACCACTTATCTAAATGATCCGAATGACTCAAATAGTATTAGCCATAACTATGTCTGGTACACCATAGAAGATAGTCAAGGTATTATTTGGTTAGGGACATGGGGGGGCGGTCTCAATCGGTTTGATCCGGTGACCGAAACTTTTACTCGCTATCTGCATGACGAGAATGAGTTGAACAGTTTATCGCACAATGCAATTTGGGCCGTATTTGAAGATAGTCAGGGTATTATTTGGGTTATGACTGATAATGGCCTAAATAGATTCAACGCAAACAGTGAAAGCTTCACTCGGTATCAGCATGATGAGAACAATCCTCAATCTATCGCTGGAAATAGCGTTTCATTTATGACGGAAGATAGGGACGGCAATCTGTGGGTTGGGTTGTATGGAGCGGGTGTAGATAAGTTTGACCCGACCACAGAAACCTTTACCCATTACCAACATGATGAAAATGACCCTACGAGTCTGCTCAATGACAATATCTGGCTGATTTATATTGATCGAGCCGAAAACCTATGGGTCGGTTCAGATGGTGGGTTAAGTCGATTTGATCCAGAGACCGAAAGTTTCACCCACTATATTGCTGATGAAAATGATCCCAATAGTTTGAGTGGTAGCCTTGTTACGGGCATGTATGAGGACAGTAACGGCATGTTTTGGCTTGGCACCTATAACAACGGTTTGAACCTTTTTGACCCCAAAACCGAAACCTTTACCCATTATAAACCCAATAATAATGACCCATTCAGTTTTAATGGCGAGCGGGTTTATAGCATTTATGAGGATGATAAAGGTGCTATTTGGGTGGGTTCATATAACGGGGTCAGTGTTTATACCCCTTGGCGTAAAGATATTAACATCTATCAAAAACAAGCTGATACTACCAATACTTTGAGCAACAACGAAGTTAACGCGTTCGCAGAGGACGAGGATGGTATATTATGGATTGCTACATTTGGAGGAGGCTTGAATAAATTTGATTGGGTGAACAATCAATTCACCGTGTATGAACATGATCCAGATGATCCCAATAGTTTGAATGGGAATAGTATCCGTGATATTACCTTTGATGAAGCAGGACAATTATGGCTTGGTACAACCAGTGGTTTGAACCTTTTTGACCCCAAAACAGAAACATTTACCCACTATTACCATGACCCAGATAATTCCAATAGTTTGACTGCCAATAGTGTGACCATGATCAGTTTTGACTCGAAGGGAATCGCTTGGATATCAGTTAGTAATGGAGGATTGCATCGATTTGACCCCAAAACCGAAACATTCACACGTTATCTTCCTGACCCTGATAATCCTAATAGTCTGATTTCACAATGGGCCTTAGCCGCTTATGTTGATTCGCATGATAAGATTTGGGTGGCAACGGAAGATGGGGTGAGTCGATTTGATTCGGTAACAAATCAATTTACCAACTATAAACCTGTAGAGGGTGATTCTACCAGTTTAAGTAATAGTTACGCCAAGGCAGTACTAGAAGATAGCACTGGAACTATCTGGATTGGAACTGGTAATGGTCTAAACAAGTTGGATAGTGAAGCTGGTACGTTCACACGTTATTATGAGCATGATGGCATGGCAGGTAATGATGTGGTATCGATTGTAGAAAGCGAACCGGGCAAACTATGGCTGGCAACTAACAAAGGGTTATCCTTATTTGATATAAAGCAAGAGACTTTTCGTAATTATGATGCCCGAGATGGGTTACAAGATAACGCATTTTTTAGGAATGCCGCTTATAAAGCTGTCGATGGTGAACTGTTTTTTGGGGGCTTAAATGGCTTCAATAGCTTTTATCCAGAGGATTTGCTTGATAATCCGAACCCACCAGAAATAGTGTTTACCGATTTTCGGTTGTTTAATGAGCCAGTACCCATTCAACAAGAAGATTCGCCCTTGAGCCAACATATTAACACCGTTGACCATGTAACCTTATCGTATGAGCAGTCGGTGATGGATATTGAGTTTGCCGCCCTAAACTATTATGTCTCCAGTAAAAACCGGTACGCCTATAAAATGGAGGGGTTCGATAAAGATTGGACTTACACTGACATTAATAAACGATTTGCTACCTACACCAATCTCGACCCCGGCAACTATACTTTTCGGGTGAAAGCGACCAATAATGACGGCTTATGGAATGAAGAAGGGACTGGGCTTCGGTTGACCATTACACCCCCTTGGTGGGAGACGATATGGTTTCAGGGGTCGATATTAGCGGCAGTGGTTGGCCTGATTTTTGTAGGTATTAGGTGGCGAGTTTATTCGATTCAACAACGTAACCGAGAGTTAAAGCGCCAAGTAGCTGACCGCACCGCTGAATTACGCGTAGAACGGGACAAGGCGGTTATTTTCCGTCAAGAGGCCGATGTGGCTAACCAAGCTAAATCAGCCTTTTTAGCCAACATGAGCCATGAACTCCGCACTCCGCTTAATGGGATATTGGGTTTCTCTCAAATTCTCAGCCAAAAACAAAATATCGATACCATCCAGCAAGATGGTCTCAGGGTCATCGAAAAAAGTGGTCGGCATCTCTTGACTCTCATCAACGATGTGTTAGATTTAGCCAAAATCGAAGCTGGTAAACTAGAACTGGAGCCTAGATCTATCAAACTATCCTCATTTTTAACCGAGGTGGTCGGCTTAATGCGGATGTCTGCTCAACAAAAAGAGCTAACCTTTGTTTTTGACTCCGAATCAGATTTGCCTTATGGTATCAAAGTCGATGAAAAACGTCTGCGCCAAATTCTGCTCAATCTGTTGGGCAACGCGGTTAAGTTTACTGAAAAGGGGAGTGTGACGTTAAGAATTAGCGAATTGGCGAATGGCGATTTTAGATTGCCGATTGCCGATTTTGGATTGCCGATTGAGGAAGAAGAATCAATCGAAAATCGAAAATCGAAAATCGAAAATCCCACGATTCGTTTTGAAATTATTGACACGGGCGTGGGCATGTCCCCCGACCAACTTGGCCGTATCTTCCAAGCCTTTGAGCAGGTTGGGAAGACGACCAAACAGGCCGAAGGAACTGGCTTAGGGCTGAATATTTCTCGCCAACTGGTCAATTTGATGGGGGGCGAGATTCAGGTCAGCAGTGAATTGGGGCAAGGCAGTCGATTCAGGTTCGAGATTTCGGTTCCAACGATTGAGGCTCTACCGGATTCGGCGGTAAGCTCAACAGGTTCGATTCAAGGATATGAGGGCCAGCGACGTAAAATATTGGTGGTTGATGACCATCGGGCAAATCGGCTGATGTTACTGAATCTGCTTCAACCGTTAGGGTTTGAAATCACCTTAGCCGAAGATGGACAGGAAGGGGTCAAACAGGCCGAGGCGACTCAGCCCGATTTGATATTGATGGATCTGGTCATGCCGGTCATGACCGGATTTGAGGCAGTACAAAAGATTCGGCAAACCCCGGCCTTAAAAGATATTCCCATCATCGCTGTCTCCGCCAGTGTGCTGGAGGAGGATAGAGAGAAAAGCCAAGTGGTGGGATGTCAAGCTTTTCTTTCCAAACCTATTGAGTTTGACAAACTTTTTGGTTTGCTCGAAACATACATGGCCTTAAGCTGGCGGTATGGAGCAACCTCAAAAACTACCAAATCGACCTCTGAAATGCTTGAAATCCAATCATCCACCGACATCGTTCCACCCCCCAAAGCGGAGTTGGAATTGTTGTATGAACAAGCCATGTTTGGGGATATGAAACTGATTATCGCCATTGCCGAAGAGCTAGAAATACAAGATGTGCGTTACAAACCCTTTGCTAACAAATTGCAACAATATGCCCAACGGTTTCAAGATGAGGCGATTATTGAGTTTATAGAGCAATTTTTAGAATATTAAACGTGAGGCGTGAATATGTGAAACGTGAGTATGTGAAACGTGAATATAAAACTCACGCCTCACGCCTCACGTTTCACGAGAGATACAATGTCCAAACAAAAACCGATTATACTAGTCATTGATGATAATGAAGAGAATATAAAACTTCTAACCAACTATCTGGATGAGATGGGGTATCAAACCATTATTGCTCGAAATGGGGAAATGGGTATAAAACGGGCTAAATTTGCCTTGCCAGACCTGATTCTATTGGATGTTATGATGCCTACCATGAATGGGTTTGAAGCCTGTCAATTGCTTAAATCATCATCCAAAACCAAAGATATTCCGGTTATTTTCCTTACCGCTCTTAAGGAAACCGCCGACAAATTAAAAGGGTTTGAGGTGGGTGGGGTGGACTATATCACCAAACCGATGGAGTTTCAAGAGGTATTGGTGCGGGTGCAAACCCATATCCGTATGCACCAACTGCAACAACAGGTTGAACAACAAAATCAGCAACTTCAGGAAGAAGTCGAGGAACGTAAACAGATCGAAAAAGAGGTTCGTCAGCATAACAAAGAGCTAAACGCCTTTGCCCATACGGTGGCTCATAATCTAAAAAATCCTTTAAGCATGATCATAACCACATCTGAATATCTTAGAGATTGGCCTAACTTAAGACAGGATGAGATAGCCGAAATACTTGACTTGTTAGATCAGTTTGGGCAAAAATCGGTCATTATTGTGGAGGAGTTGCTATTGTTAGCCAGTGTTCGCCAAGGGCAGGCAACGCATAATCCGCTTGATATGTTCATTATCATCCAGAAAGTTGAGCAACGGTTAGCACCCATGATAAGCGATTATAGGGGGCAATTACTCTATCCCTCAACTTGGCCGCTTTCATTAGGCCACCATCCTTGGATTGAGGAGGTTTGGATGAACTATTTGAGCAATGGTCTAAAATATGGTGGAACTACCCCGCGCTTAAAACTTGGAGCTACTCAACAGGATAATGGTTTTGTTCGGTTTTGGGTACAAGATTATGGACCGGGCATTAGCCCTGAAAATCAAGTGATTTTATTTACTGAATTTATTCGCTTAGACACCATAGATGTGGAAGGCTATGGCTTGGGCCTGTCGATTGTCAAGCGGATTATTGATAAATTGGGTGGACAGGTTGGCGTTGAGAGTGAGGTTGGTCAGGGAAGTCGTTTTTGGTTTGAACTGCCCTCAGCTGATCTACCCCAACTAGAACTGGCATATAGTGATGATTTTACACCGACCCCACTTGATGACGTGCATGAAACTATCCCATCACATGAGCAACTCCAACGGCTTTTGGAGCAAGTTCGAACTGGGCGGATCATGAAAATTAGAGATGAACTAAAACGACTGACCCAACAGCCAAAATATCAACCCTTTGTTAGTCAAGTCGAGCAATGGCTCAAAAATTTCCAGATGCAACCATTACAGGCATGGTTAGAAGAGAAAATAACGTTTGGATCCCCTAGCTGACTTAGGAATGGGTAAAAATTAACTTAGTCATGCTGGTAGTCTTGTCGAAGGCGAAACGCGCAAGTTATTAAAATCCTGTCTTGCTACCCGACAAAGTGGCTTAGGGAAGACTAAAACAGGAACACAGAGTTTCACAGAGAAGCACAGAGTGACACAGAGTAATACAATACAAAGGAAAAATAAATCGTTTTTTCTCTGTGCCTCTGCGGTGTAATCTATCAGTGTAATCTATAAAGAAGACGTTAGACGATGATTCAACAAAAACCAATTATTCTTATTGTCGATGATGACCCGGATAATTTAGAATACCTCATCACTTATCTAAGTCAGTTAAATTATGAGGTTAGTGTAGCTGAAAATGGAGCCAGTGCCTTAGAGCGGATCAGGCATATATTGCCTGATTTAATTTTGATGGATGTGATGATGCCACCCGGTATTGATGGCTTTGAGACTTGTCGGCAGTTAAAAACTATTCCTGAAACAGCCAACATTCCGGTTATCTTTATGACCTTGTTAGATGGGTTGGTGAATATTGTGCGCGGGTTTGAGGTGGGTGGAGTTGACTATTTGACCAAACCAATCGAGGAGACGGAACTATCGGTTCGAATTCAAACCCATTTAACCTTACATCGTTTACAACAGGGATTACAAAATGAGGTTAAAAAACATACTGAGGCGTTACAAGTCGAACTGAATAAACGTAGATTATATGAAAAAGAACGAGATAATCTCTATAGAATTATTCGGCAACAAAGCGACCAACTCCAAGAGATTACACGGTGGTTGATTGAAATGCAACAAGAATCTCGGCAAGGGATTAGTTATGCCCTCCACAGACAGGTCGGCGAGAAACTATTGTTGGCTCAGGCCAACTTAAAGATGGTCAATAGTTTGATGTTGAATCGAGCCTCGGGTTATGACCCGCTACAAGAAAAACTGTTTACCCACTTAGAGATTATCGACATGGCCTTAACCCAACTTCAAGAGCATGTGCAAACCATTAGCCGCAACCTGCAAATACAAGCAGAACAAGAGGGAAAGACATTCGCCAATCCGTTACTCACCCTCAGTGCCAGAGAACGGGAGGTGGTGACCTTGATGGCTCAAGGCAAAACCAACGCAGATATCGCGCTACTGCTCAATATCTCCATCAACTCTGTGGGAACCTATCGCCGCCGCATCAAGCAAAAGCTACAAATTGAGGATAACGCCACCCTCATGCAGTTGGTGTTACAGCATGGTTTACCGCAGTAATTCTTAGGGCATAAATGATTTTTATCTCCTGCCTTATTTTATCCATTTGACAACCTCCTCTCGATTAATATCCACTACTAATAAAGGCATGGGTGATTCCGCTAACAATGCTTGAACCGCTTTTTGTCCAAAGTATCGTTTATAACTTGACAATGTTAGATTTGATAATTTTACTACAAGTGCGGCAAAATGGGATAGCTTCACTCATAAATCATCGAGTGGGAATTGACATAATCGGTAAAATAACTATTATTTAGATTGAAATCAAATATTATCTTGACAATGTTAGATTTTACTATATTACACTATGCAAAGTGAAACATCGTTAAATTTTGGTCTAGCCTAGTAGTTTTCCACATCCACGAGTCTTAGCTATATGGCGATGTTTACGATATTTCGCAGAACGTAACTTTCAAGATGCCCGTTCTGAAGCCGGATGGGATGAACTCGTTGCTCGCAAGTATCGAGCTTGATTCCCGCCTCTTTTCTATCCCCACAACACCCCGCCCAATTTGCTAGAGTCGCCCCCATCTGGTAAAGTCCTAAGCCGACTCAACCGAAATCATTAAAAATTATCAAGAGTCCTTAGTACCCGACAGAAAACTTAGTCTGAACTAATTAACACAGAGTTTCACAGAGGAACACAGAGTTTCACAGAGAAAAAGCGAATTATTTTCCTTTGTATTACTCTGTGAAACTCTGTGCATCTCTGTGTTCCTCTGTGTTACTGTTTTATCCTTTCCTAAACCAGTTTGTCGGTAGCAAGCGTAGCCTGAGCTTGTCGAAGGCGATTGCCAAACGCGCCACTTATTTAATTCAGATTCCTAAACTGTCACAAATCTTTTTACAGAAGCGACCCTATTTTGGCCCAACAATATATAGCCCTAGATATAGAAACAACCGGATTTGATCCGGAACAAGATGCAATCCTTGAGATTGGAGCCGTCCGCTTTGAGGACAACCAAGTTTTAGACAGCTTTGAGACCCTCATCAACCCCGGACGACCGATCCCCCATAATATTCAACAACTGACTGGCATCAAACCAGATGATGTGGTCGATGCGCCCGCCATGTATGAGGTGGAGTCTAAATTGTGCGATTTTGTACAAAATGACCCCATTGTAGGGCATAATATTCAGTTTGACCTTGGCTTTTTGCGTGAGGAGGGACTGTTTTACAACCATGCCAGCCTCGATACGTTTGAAATTGCTAGCATCCTCCTCCCTTACGCCAATCGGTACGGGTTGAGCAATCTGCTCACCTACCTTGAGGTTGATTTGCCCAGCAATGGACAGGCACACCGTGCCTTATACGATTGCCAAATCACCCATCTGTTATTTATGGCCTTGACTGAACGAGCCAAAGCCATCGATCCGGTAATAATTTTGGAATTGGTTCGGTTGGCAAAACAGGCCAAAAAGCCGTGGTCGTTGCAAGAATTTTTTGAGAATGTAAGCCACAGCCAAACCACCAAGCCGAGCAAACAGATGGCTATGTCCTTCCGAGGCCGGGAAGATTACGAACCTGACCGGATTCTCAAACCAGCCGAGAATCGACGTTCTATCCATGTGCCGTATATTTCCAAAATATTACAAACGGATGGACTGTTTGGCAAGGCATTCAATGGCTACGAACATCGCCCCCAACAGGTTGACATGTTGGTTGAGGTGGCGGTAGCTTTTAATGAAGGGGAGCATCTGATTATTGAGGCCGGAACTGGAACCGGCAAATCAGTGGCTTATTTGCTCCCGTCTATCTACTGGGCTATCAGAAACGGGGAGCGAGTGGTCGTATCGACCAACACCCTCAACCTGCAAGACCAACTGCTCAACAAAGATATTCCGACCTTACAGGAGATTCTGCCGACTAAGTTCAAGGCCGTTTCCCTCAAAGGGCGGAGCAACTATGTTTGCCCTAAACGGGTCTTGATGTTCCAAGGCAAAGGCGAGTATAGCCTCAATGAGTTGCGACTCCTGAGTAAGATTTTGGTTTGGTTGCCTCAAACCAAAACTGGCGAAAAAGAGGAACTGTTCATGCCTAATCGGGCAGAACAGGCGTTATGGTGGCAAGTGGCCTCGGACGGGTATATCTGTAATTCACGCGGTTGCACGCCGGACAACTGTTTTTATGCTCGGGCCAAATCAGAGGCAGAATCGGCCCATATCATCATCGTCAACCATGCCCTATTACTGGCCGATGTGGCCGTCGAAGGGCATGTGATTCCCGAATACAACTATCTGGTGATTGATGAAGCCCATCATTTGGAAGATAGCATCACCAATCAGCTAAGTTTTGAGGCTGACCAACAGGTGTTGGAGCAACTTTTGCAAGAGTTGAGTCAACCTTCTCGCGATGAAGACCGATTTTCTGGCTTCATTCAAGAAGTACTAAGTCAGATACGAAAGGTTGCTCCCGAAAAAGTTCGCAAAGTTCTGTTTGATCTCGACAAAAATAGCCACCAATCGGTCTCAAGGTCTCACAAGGCAATCCATCAACTGTTCCTAGAAATTAACAGATTTGCATCAGGATATGCCCGTGCTGGTCAATACAGCCAAAAAATTCGGCTGACCGAGTCGGTTCGAGAGAAAAATCCTTGGTCAAAGGTGATGCAGGCTTGGGAAAACGGCTCGGCCTGCTTGAAGAAAACCTCGCAAATGTTGAGTAAAATCAACACGTTATTGGTCGAATTAGAAAATTCTAACATTTTCAATTGGGAAGAATATGTAGCCCGATGCGGATTATATCGCAGTAATCTGGATGAACTCCGAACTAAGATGCACATTGTCATCAGCGAGCCGAATGAGCAGAGCATTTTTTGGGTTGAGCAAGAGATAAAAAATGACAACTGTTCGCTTCATTTGGCCCCGCTCCATGTCGGCAATCTGTTCCATGAACATCTGCTCGAGCCGAAAGAGTGCATCGTCCTAACCTCGGCCACCATCCGCACCAATAACTCGTTTAGCTATTATCAAGAACGTCTCCATCTGCACGAAATCAAACAGGCCGAGGTTGGCTCTCCGTTTGATTATCGGCAGAATACGTTGGTCTATATTCCAGTTGATATACCGTTTCCAAATGCTCAGAACTATTTACAGGTATTAAGTGACAGTATCATCGACTTGGCGACACGGATTGGGGGGCGAACTTTGGTGTTGTTTACGGCTTATAGCCAACTCAAAAATGTGGCAAAAATCGTCAGAAAACCGCTCGGTGAGGTCGGTGTGTTGACCTTTCAACAAGGTACGGGTGCGAGTCGGCGGCAGTTGATTGATAATTTCAAAAATGCGGAGAAGGCGATACTGCTCGGTACTCGTTCATTTTGGGAAGGAGTTGATATTCCCGGCCCTGATTTAAGTTGTGTCATCATCAGCAAAATACCATTTGCTGTCCCTATCGACCCCGTTGTCTCGGCTCGGTCAGAAACCTTTAAGAATGCCTTTTCTCAATATTCTGTGCCAGTGGCAATATTGAGTTTTCGGCAGGGGTTTGGTCGCCTAAATAGGACTAAAACCGACCGCGGGGTCGTCGTCATTTTTGATAATCGAGTGATTAATAAAAGTTATGGGCAAGAGTTCATCAACTCATTGCCCGAAGTAACCGAATATCGGGGCCCGTTGGACAATCTGCCCGACATGGCTCAACGATGGATTGATAATAATCAAGAATAAATATTAGATTCAGGGTACGGATTTCAAAAAGTGGTGCAGATGTAGTGAGAGGAGTGCAAAGCTTGCTTTGCATGCAAAAACATCAAAAGCTGTGAAAATCCGTGTCCTAAAAAACATAGGAGTAAAACCATGATCGAAGCAAATGAATTACGTAAAGGCACAACTTTTACCCATAACAATGAGTTATTTAAGGTAATTGATTATAGTCATAACAAAACCGCTCGCGGCAGTGCAACAGTTCGGGTTAAGGTGAAAAATATTATAACCGGCTCAACCATCGAAAAAACCTTTAATGGTGACAAACGGGTACAGGATATCCGGTTAGATCATCGTGATGCCGAATACCTGTATACTGACGGACAACTCTATTATTTTATGGATCTTGAAACCTACGAACAGCCCGGTATTGACGCAGATTTACTAGAGAATATTATCCCATATCTTAAGGAAAATATGAAGGTCAAAATCTCCAGTTATCAGGATAAACCTGTAGATATTGAAATTCCTATTACCGTAGAGTTGGAAGTGACCCACACCGAGCCGGGCTATGCTGGAGATACCACAGGAGGAGCCACCAAGCCAGCTACTCTCACCACGGGTTTAGAAGTTAAAGTGCCTCTATTTATCAACATTGGTGATGTTATCCGAGTGAAAACCAGCACCGGAGAATATATTACTCGCGTGTAATCGTTTTTTACGCGCCTATTTTATACAAAAACCCGTTTTCTTTGAGAAAACGGGTTTTTTCGTATCATAGTTGCCCCATAAATGGTGAATGGTGAATTATAAATGGTAAATGAATGTAAGCGGCATTATGAATGAATGTGACCAACTTTATCGTGTTGGTAGTCCGGCACATGTAGTGATTACCTACCCGCAAGTTCCAAACTTGCGGGTAGGTGACTGACCTATATCACTACTTGTGCAGGACTACCACGTAATTTACCATTCACCATTTACCATTTATAATTTCATTTCACCCTGCCACGAAGTTATGTCCCGCTAATGGTCACGGTAAGGAGTTGATAGGATTATGCTTAAATATATAATCTTATATTTAGTTAAGTTTAGGCGATTTATACAGCGATTTTTCTGGAGAGGCGTGTGGATGTTGGGGAGCGGCTTGATGTTATGGTATCCGTTGCGCTGGTGGCCGGGCGACCGTTTACTGCCAGTGCGATTGCTCAACTATTTCATGCCTTGGTTGTTGGTCGCGTTGTTTCCCTTGCTACTGTTGGCGATTTTAACTCGCCGAAAAGAGTTGGCTCTGTGTTTAACCATACCAACCATCGGAATCAGTCTCAGCCTCGCGCCTCAGTTTATCCCGACCACCACGCCCGTACTGGCCGACAATCGTCCGCTTAAGGTGATGAGTTACAACGTGTTATACACCAATCAAGATATTGCGAGGATTGTCGCAATGATTCGGGCCGAACAGCCTGATATTATCCTGTTGCAGGAGGTCGTTAAGCCCATGATTCCGGCCTTTAACGAGGAATTAGGCACGTTGTACCCTGATCAAGCGGCCCATGTGATTTACGAACCGGCTATTTCTCAAGCTGTGGTCAGTCGATACCCACTGACAGCCGTCGATTCAGATTGGCAAGGACGAATCCAAAAAGTGCAGGTCGATACGCCAACCCGTCTGATTCAGGTGTGGAACATCCATCCGACCACCGCGATCAGACAATATAAATGGCAACGTCAACAACAAGATTTAGCCAGAATTTCTCAAGAGGTGGCTGAGTTTGATGGCCCGTTGATCCTTGGGGGCGATTTTAACACCACACCTCAGTCTGACAACTATCGGCTTATCTCTCCGTATCTACACAATAGCCATGAACAGGTTGGTTGGAGGCTTGGTTTTTCGTATCCTGCCGAGGGGTACAGTTTGCCAAATCATACCCTAGCATGGCAATGGAAACTGCTGACTCAACGCCCAATTAGAAAGTTGTTCAAATGGATTGGCCTGAATCGGCAACCGATTGGACGAGATTATAAGTATATCCCCATTAGTTTTGGAACTTTGGTACGGATTGACCATATTTTTTATAGCGATCATTTTATCGCCACAAAAGCGACAATCCTGACGGACGGCGGCGGTTCTGACCATTTGCCAATTATGGCGGAGTTACAGTTCAAATCCATGACGATGCCAGACTAGAAAAACCCGATTGCTTCCCCCTTGTTCCCAAACTGAGTTTGGGAACACAATTGCTCAAGCAAACTCTGTTTGCGACTTGCAACATGCCAGAAACAGAGCTTCTATGGCAAATATGTTCCCAATCTGGAGATTGGGAACGAGGGGGTGAACGGTTACTTCACTACCACCAAGGCTGGTCACCAAGCGGTATAGTCGCTAGGATGGCAGTGCCACCGGCGGTTGTGCCTTTACTAATTAGCAGGGTTCCGCCAATGGCATGCGCTCTGGCCTGAAGGTTGGCAACCCCAGCCCCGCCTTTATCAGGGGGGCGTTCCTTTATCGCTGCGACATCAAACCCTATGCCGTCATCAGCTATGGTTAGATACAGATTTTTCTCATCGGCTGCTAAATCGACCAAAATATTTTTAGCCTTGGCATGTTTACGAATATTAAACAGCGATTCTTGGGCGATACGGTATAAGGTCAAAATTTGTTCAACCGACAAATTTGGAATCTCCTCATCAAGTCGATTTCGATAGGTTATATTAGCCCCTTCTCGTGCTTTATGAGTCTCAATGGCATACTCAATATATTCAAGCAGACCACTGCTTCGACCAATCAACGGTTTACGCAGATCACTAATCATCTCCCGAATTTGGGTTGAGGCTAGTTGAATCCGACTCTCTAAGCCTTCTAACTGCTCTAGCAACTTCTCAACTTCACCAAGGTCAGCCAATTTTCGACAGATTCCGCCATGTAAACCAAGTTGTTGAACCGTTTGGGCCACATTATCATGCAACTCGCGGGCGACGTATCGTCGTTCATTTTCTAACGCGGTTAAAAGCTCACTATTTATTGTCATCTCATCACCTCTGATAAAACTAAAATCTTGGTCTCTCTGACACTTAGTACCCGACAGAATATTTAGCCTTCCCTAAACCACTTTGTCGGGTAGCAAGTCTGACAAAGAAAACAGAACTGTATGTTTCTCTACAATCTTACGTATGATTGGCAAATTTTACAAACCTTTACCCTTGTTAAATATTGGCATCATCTCAAGATATTTTGATTTTTTGGTTGCCGAGACTTCAGTTTAGATAAACAAAAAACCCACGCGCTTAAAACGTGGGCTTTTGAGAGAGCCACATGCTCTTTTTATTAGATTTTTGATTTTTGAGTTTTAAATCTTTTGATGGTGGCTCTTCGTTTGGGTCAACTGGGTCAACTAGAAAGCCCCTTGTTCCCAAACTCAGTTTGGAACACAATTGCTCAAGCAAGCTCTGTTTGCGACTTGTAACATGCCAGAAACATAGTTTCTATGGCAAAATACGTCCCCAATCTGGAGATTGGGAACGAGGGTTTTTGTCCTGAGCATGTCCATCCGGCGAACAGAAATCACAAACTGGTTCGTAATCGTCGAGCCACGAGTAAGACCGTCACCAAGCCAAGCGCCAACATGATGCTCTGGAAGGCGTTCAAACCTGTATCTGGAACGGTGCCTGCGGTGGTGACTTCTGCGCCACCACTATCTTCGGTTGTGGTTTGGCTCGAACTGTCTTTTTCGACCGAGGTTGGGGAGGGCTTTGGAGTTGGTTCAGCCTCAGCATCAACGTCACCACCACCTCCACCGGCATTAGCCGTTTCGCTACCATCGGCTTCGGTCACTTGGCTATCCGCTTCATCAGATAAACTACCCGCCGCGGCAGGGGCAACATTATTACCAGATTGAATAACAGGTGTATTGGTTGACGTGGGTTCAGGGGTGTTGGTCGGTTCGTATTCCACGCGTGGCGTGGGGGTAATGGCGGGTGGCAGTTTAATAATTAGGGTTGAGGTGGGGTGGGCGGCAATGATTTGGGCCATGTTTTGCCGCAATACAAATACCCCGCCAATGCCGACTAACCCTAACACCAATAACCCGACTAAAGATACCACTAATATAACAAAAAGTTTACTTTGACCACTGTTTTCAGCTTCCATTGTCGCACTCCTAACGGCTACTAAGACCTCTTGTTAGAGATCAAAAATATTATGTCTACTTGGTTGGCTAGAATTGTAGCATAACCTATGCGATTCGCCAAATTGACATAATGTTATCAGAATTGATACTCTTTAAATAATGACCTTCCCGAATGGTCTGCGTTGCCGTATGTTTTGGGTGAAACGAACATTATTACTAGAATTATATAACCTAAAAATAATTTCCGAGAAAGTAAGATTGTCTATATGTCGGATCATGACATTGTTACCACCTCTTGATTTGCCTCTACGAACAGATTCAATATACTTAGGCAGTTCCAATTTTTAAATAAAATTACCATGTAGCTATTCGTATGGGCTGGGCACCGTGTAATTGCCGGTGTCTTTTTTATTATTAGCTAATATAAAAGGAGTTCCTCATGTCAGATCCTATATTTCAACTTATCACCGAAGAAGAGCAACGTCAAATTGAGAAGATTGGTCTCATTCCCTCAGAGAATCATCTCCCCCCACAGGTGGCGAGCGTGTTATCATCATGCTTGTCTAGCAAATATGCAGAGGGATATGCTGGACGGCGCTATTATGAAGGGAATCAACTGATTGACCAAATCGAGTTGATGGCCATTGGTCGTCTTAAAGAACTGTTTCAAGTCCCTTATGTGAATGTTCAGCCCCACTCTGGCTCACCGGCCAACACCGCTGTTCAGTTTGCCTTGTTAAACCCGGGCGATACGATTATGGGCTTATCGTTAGGGTCAGGCGGACATTTGACTCACGGTCATCCCAAAGTCACATTTTCGGGCAAATATTTCAATTCAGTTCAGTACCATGTCAACGAAGAGGGGCGGATTGATTATGATGTCTTACGAGCCTTAACTATCGAGTATAAACCCAAGTTGATTATTGCCGGAACAACCTCCTACCCGTTCATTCTTGATTTTGCCAAGTTCCGTGACATCGCCGATGAGGTTGGGGCATGGTTATTGGCCGATATTTCTCACATCACCGCCTTGGTGATTGGGGGCGAGCATCCATCTCCCGTACCGTATGCCGATGTGATCATGTCTACCACGCACAAAACCTTTAGAGGGCCGCGCGGTGCCTTTATTTTAGCCACTGAACAAGGGTTAGCCAAAGACCCTAAACTCGGCGCTCAAATAGACAAGGCGATTATTCCCGGCCTGCAAGGTGGCCCACATAACGCCTCCATCGCCGGAATTGCGATTGCCGCTCAACTGGCTGCCCGACCAAGTTTTAAAATCTATGCTCAACAGATTAAGAAAAACTCCCTCGCTCTAGCCCAATCGTTGATTGATAATGGCCTAAAACTGGTTGGTAACGGAACGGAGAACCATCTCATGGTGGTTGATCTGACTCCATACAGTGTGGGGTTAGGTACGCAAGTCGCCTTTGCCTTAGACATCGCCGGAATTTATGCCAACCGAAACGCCATCCCTAACGAACCGAGTTCTCCCTTCTACCCCTCTGGCTTACGGTTGGGGACACCGTTGGTTACAACTCGCGGTATGAAGGAAGCCGAAATGGTCAAAATTGGCGAATGGATTGCCAAAGTGGTGGAGCATGTGAAAGGTGAAACCTTGCCTACAGAACGGCTAGAACGTCGAGTCTTTATCAATGCCTTTAAGGAAAATGTGGCCAATGACAGCTATTTGCAAGCAATTAGGCAAGAAGTAAAAGCCATCGCCAGCCAATTTCCTTTGTTTCAGAAAGATGCTTAAGGTAACTTGATAATGTTAGATTTCACTATATTATACTAGGCAAAGTAAAACATCGTTAAATTTTGGTCTAGCCTAGTAGTTTTCCACATCCACGAGTCTTAGAATGGTGTGTAATTAGGAATTTAGCGTTAATGTAACCTTGCCCATGTAACCTTATCAAGGTTTTTTGATGAGGTTACATGGCACAACATCACGCTGAGCAAATCAAACGTCTACCCTTGTGGTGTTACAGGTGTATTTTTATCGCTTTATTTATCAAAATAATATCTATCATCTATTTAAATGCTAATGTAACATTGTCAAGTTAATAACCCATTCGATAGTAGCCCGACCCAAGACGAACCAGACCTGACAAGTTTTAGAAACTTATTAGGTCTTAAGTTGACAGTCATGGTCAATACTGACCGGATAAAAACAGGCATAAAAGGTTATAAAAACAGAGGGTGTTATTCAAAAAACAATAGAGTGGTTAATTGTATATCGCTACCGTATAGAATGATAAAACTAGCTAATACTTAA